>JAAYTZ010000064.1 GCA_012517965.1 Propionibacterium sp.
CGGCCCGCGACGCCGCCGAGGCCGCGCGCGACGACCGGCTGGAGCGCTCCCGGGCGCTGGCGGTCGTGCGCGATCTGACGTGGGAGCAGGTCGACGTGGCGGGCGCCGAGGCGCTGCTGGCCGGGCTGGAGCATCGGGCCGCAGGGCTGCGTGCGGCCGCGGGCCTGGCCGAGGCACAGGGGCAGCTGGCGCGCGCCGAGCATGAGCTGGCGGCGGCGATCGAGCACGCCCGCGGCCTGCGGGAGCGGCGGGCCCGCGCCGAGGTCGACCGCGACCGCCTCGTCGAGCGCCGCGAGCGCTGGCAACGCGACCTCGACGGGCGGCCCCCGGTGCCGGAGGACGCGGCGTCCCGGCTGGCGGGCCGGTTCGCCGACGTCACGGACGCCGACGTCGACGAGGCCGCGCGGCTGGTGCTCGAGCGGCTCGGGCACGACCTGCAGACGGCCGACCGGCGGCTGGCCAACACCGCCAACCGCGCCGAGCGCGTGATGCAGGCCTACAAGCAGGACTGGCCGGCCGAGTCGGCGGACCTCGCCATCCAGGTCGATTACCTGCCCGACTACCTCGTCATCCTGCAGCGGCTCGAGGCCGACCGCCTGCCCGAGTTCGAGGACCGGTTCTTCGACCTGCTCCAGGGCCAGTCGCGCAACAACATCGGGGCCCTGGCGCAGCGGATCAACCAGTCGCGCCGCGAGATCCGGGAGCGCGTCCAGCCGATCAACGACTCGCTGCGCCAGACCGAGTACGCCCCCGGCCAGTACCTGCACGTGCGCGTCGACGACCGGCGGCTGCCCGAGGTGACCGAGTTCCTGCGCGACCTCGCCGAGATCACGTCGGGGTCGCTGGAGGACGCCCTGGGCTCCGGCCTGGGGGCCGAGGAACGGGTCCGCGCCGAGGCCCGGTTCGTGCGGATGCGGGACCTGATCGGCCGGCTGTCCTCGGCTGAACCCGAGGACGTTCGCTGGCGCACCCACTGCCTCGACACCCGGCTGCACGTCCAGTTCCTGGCGGAGGTGCGCGACACCGACGGTCGGGCGGTCGACTGGTTCGCCGGGGCCGCGGGGCTGTCGGGCGGCGAACGGCAGAAGCTCGTCACGTTCTGCCTCGCCGCGGCGCTGCGCTACCAGTTGGCGCGCGACGGGGCCGCCCTGCCGAACTACGGGCTCGTGGTGCTCGACGAGGCGTTCGACAAGACCGATCCGGCGTTCACGCGGGCCGGGCTGGACGTGTTCCGCACGTTCGGGTTCCAGCTGTTGCTGGCCACCCCGCTCAAGATGCTCCAGACGCTGGAGGACTACGTGGGCGGCGCCGCCGTCGTGCTCAACGAGGCGGGGTCCGGGTCGCGCGTCGAGCTGATGCTGTTCGACGAGGGGGCGGCGCCGGAGGTCCCGGACGCCCCCGAGCAGGAGGCGCTGTTGTGAGGGGCCTCGCCGACCTGCGCGCCTGGGCGGCGACGCGGTACCGCCACGCCCACCGCGCGTGGCTCGCGCGCGGCGACCTGGGCGCCCGGGTGGTGCTCGAGTACGGCCTGCAGCCACCCTCGGAGCAGCAGGTGGCGCAGGACCCCGCGGCCGCTGCGGGGTGGGTGGCCGGGTGGCGGTCGGCTCGGCTGCCGACCGGGGCGTCCGTCGAGTGGGAGCTGCGGCGCTGGCGCAGCTTCGGCGAGCAGAGCCTGCCGGTCCGCGTCCGGATCGACGGGTCGGACGCCGTCGCCGAACTCGCCGGCAGCGGACGCGCGTGGCGGGACCTGACGCGCACCGCGGCCGCGGTGGTGGGGCGGTGGCCGACGCTCGCCGGCGTCCTGCCCCGGGTGGCCGCCGCGCTCGGGCGGCTCGGCCCCGGCGATCTCGAGCGGCTGCTGGCGGTGGTGGAGTGGTTCGCGCTGAACCCGCAGTCGGAGCTGCTGGCGCGGCAGGTGCCGGTCGAGGGCGTCGACACCAAGTGGCTCGAGCGCCACCGCGGGCTGGTGACGCGACTCGTGGAGGAGCTGACCGGCGAGCCGGGGCTCGGCCTGCGCGTCGAGCCGCGCCGGTTCCGCGTGCGGCTGCTGGGGGCGGCTCGGCCGGACGCCGGCGTCGCCGACCTGACGGCCGAGGTGGCTGAACTCGCGCGGCTGCCGTGGCGTCCGGACGTGGTGCTCGTCTGCGAGAACCTGCAGACGGTGGCCGCCCTGCCGGCGTCCGGCGTCGAACTCGTGGCGGTGCACGGCAACGGCCTGGCCGCCCCGGCGCTGGCGGAGGTGCCGTGGCTGCGGGCGGCCCGCGTGCTCTACTGGGGCGACCTGGACACCTACGGGCTCAGCATCCTCTCGATGGTGCGCCAGGTGCTCCCGCAGACCGAGTCGCTGCTGATGGACGCCGCGACGCTGGGGCGGTTCGCCGCCCTCGCCGGCACGGAGCCTCGTCCCTACCGCGGGCCGATCGGCCACCTCACGAGCGCCGAGCAGGACGCCCTGGCCGCGGTCCGCGCCGCGGACGCACGCCTGGAGCAGGAGCGCATCCCGCTCGACCACGCCGTGGCGTCCCTGCACGCCGCCCTGCAGGGGTCGACTCCCCCGGCGGACCGCCTCGCTGAGGAGGGTCTCGGCTCCGCTGGCCAGTACGTTGATCTCGAGCGGTGTCCTGGCCTCGGTGCCGGCCCGCCACCGGTGGCGGAGGGGAGGTGATGGGACCCGTGACGATCGTGGACAACGCCGTGTACGTGGCCGGCCGGCGAACCGCCACGCCGCAGACCCTGGAGGAGACGTTCGCGGAGCTGCGGGAGCGCGGCGGCATGGCCTGGATCGGTCTGTATCGACCGAGTCCGGAGGTGGTCCAGTTGGTCGCGAACGAGTTCGGCTTGCACGAGTTGGCGGTCGAAGACGCACTTCATGGTCACCAACGGTCCAAGCTGGAACGGTACGGGGACACCCTGTTCACGGTGCTGCGCCCCGCCCGCTATCTGGACGACGTGGAGAAGGTCGAGTTCGGCGAACTCCACGTGTTCAGCGGCCCCGACTTCGTGGTGACGGTCCGGCATGCGGAATCTCCGAACATCGCCCGGGTCCGGCGCCGGCTCGAGAACACCCCCGGCTTCCTCGCGTCGGGTCCGCCGGCCGTGCTGTACGCGATCCTGGACGAGGTGGTCGACCAGTACGAGCCCGTGGTGCTGGGGCTGGAGAACGACATCGACGAGATCGAGGATGAGCTGTTCGGTGCCGATCCCGACGTGACGAGGCGGATCTACGAGCTTTCGCGCGAGGTCATCGAGCTCCAACGGGCGACGCACCCGTTGCGCGCGATGCTCGAGGCCCTGCTGCGTGGGGCCGGCACGCACGCACTCGACGTGGAGTTGGAACGTCGGCTGCGCGACGTCCAGGACCACGTGATTCGGGTGGTGGAGCGGGTGGACGCGTTCCGGATGCTGCTTCAGAACGCGTTGAGCGTCGATGCCGCACTGGTGGGTCAGCGGCAGAACGAGGAGATGCGCCACCTGACCGAGGCCAGTCTGGCCCAGAGCGAGGAGGTCAAGAAGATCTCGTCCTGGGCGGCGATCCTCTTCGCCCCGACCCTCGTCGGCACCGTGTACGGGATGAACTTCGAGTACATGCCCGAACTGGGGTGGGTGCTGGGTTATCCGTTCGCCTTGGGTCTCATGGTCACCATGGGCGTGGTGCTGTACCTGTGGTTCAAGCGGCGTGGGTGGCTCTGAGAAGCACCCTGGACCGGAGTTGGTCCGGGTCGACTGGACTCACTCAGAACCATAGACCCGGACCCAGCCAGCAGCGAATCTACGACCAAGACTCAGCGAATCTACGACTTAGGGGCAGCGAATCTACGGCGGTGCGCGTAGGGTGGCGCCGTGGAGATCATCGCTCGGCACGCCGAGGCGCCGGCCCGGGAGGCACTCAACTACTCGCCGGTGCTGATCATCGAAGGCGCTCGACAGGTGGGCAAGAGCACCTTCGCCTCGATGCTGGCACCGACGGCCACCCGGCTGTCTCTCGACGTGCCCGCCATCCGGGACGCCGCGGCGTCCGATCCGATGGGCTTCGTGTCCCACGGCGGCGACGACCCTCTGGTCATCGACGAGGTGCAGCATGCGCCCGAGTTGATGCTCGCCATCAAAGCCTCGGTGGACGCTGACCGGCGTCCGGGTCGATTCATCCTGACGGGGTCCGCGTCGTTGCTGCGTGTGCGTGGCCTCTCGGACAGTCTCGCGGGTCGCGCCCGGCGACTCACCCTCTACGGGCTCAGCCAGGGCGAACTGCGGCGGCGACGCGACGACATCGTGACCGCCCTGCTCGACCCCACCCGGCGCGGCGCGTTGGCCTGGTTCACCTCGAAGGTGACGCGGGACGACTACGTGGAGGCCGTGATCGCCGGGGCCTACCCCGAGCCGCGCACCTTCCCCCAGCGGGTGCGCAACGCGTGGTTCGACGACTACCTGACGGGGGTGATCGGCCGCGACCTGAGCGACCTGCGCCGGACGGTCCAGCCGGATCGCGTGCATGCGCTGCTCCGTATCCTCGCCACGCGCCAGAGCGAGGAACTGGTGAAGGGACGGGCGGCGTCCGATGCGGGGATCCCGGCCACGTCCGTCGATGGCTACCTCGATTTGTTGCGTGACGTGCACCTGTACCAGCCGATCCCACCCTGGACGCCCAACCTCACCAAACGCGAAACGGGACGCCCGAAGGTGCTGGTCAACGACTCGGGGCTCGCTGCCCGGCTGGCCGGGGTGACGGCGTCCCAACTCAGGGGGTTGCTGCATCAGGAGGTGTTCGGCCATCTGCTGGAGGGGTTCGTCGCCAGCGAACTCCTCCGGCAGCAGGGGTGGTCCGACACCGATTACCGGCTGTTCCACTATCGCGACCGCAACGGCCTTGAGATCGACCTTGTCGCCGAACTCGACGACGGACGCGTCATCGCGTTCGAGGTCAAGTCGGCCTCGTCCTATCTCGGACGCCAGTTCGCCGGTCTCCGCTCGCTCCAAGAGCGGCTGGGTGACCGACTGGTGGCCGGGATCGTTCTGACGACCGCCGCCGAGGGCTATCGGTACGCCCCGGGCCTGTGGGGCTTGCCGCTTGCCGCCCTGTGGGAACTCCCCAGCTGAGCCGCCGCCAACCACCAATCCGGTCGTTGGCCCGAAACTGTCGAGGCCTGCGAAAAGAACTGTTTGACTAGGGTGAATATCAGCTCCCCGGGTAGGAGTCGAACCTACTGCGCTAATCCTGATTCAAAGTCAGGCGGGCCCTGCCGAAAGACCAACCGGGGAACGGCCCCCTGGGGGCCGAAGCAGCATCTTACGCGGCCGGACGCCGCCCGGCGACCCGCCCTCGGAAGGCCCCGTTCGCGGGTTGGGGCCCTGATCCGTCAGACTGGCCCGGTGAGCAGCGAGTCGACCGTGCAGCGAGCCCGCCGCGCGCGTGTGCGGATGAGCCGCGCCGAGCGCCGCGAGCAACTCATCGACGTCGCCCGCACCCTCTTCGCCGAGCGCGGCCTCGAGGGCACCTCGGTCGAGGAGATCGCCGCTCACGCGCAGGTGTCGAAACCCGTCGTCTACGAGCACTTCGGCGGCAAGGAGGGCCTCTACGCCGTCGTCGTGGACCGTGAGGTGCGCACCCTGCACGACTCCATCGCGGCGGCTATCACGCGCCCCGCAACCGACCCGCGCACCCTGATCGAACTCGGCACCCTCGCCCTCCTGGAGTACATCGAGCAGAACACCGACGGCTTCCGGATCATCTCGCGGGACTCCTCGCCCTACACCCAGTCAGGCACCTACCAGACGATCCTGTCGTCCATCGCGGCGCGGGTGGAGGGCCTCCTGGCCAAGCACTTCGAGCACCGCGGCTACGCCCCGGAGACCGCGCCGCTGTACTCCCAGATGTTGGTCGGGCTCGTCGCCCTGGCGGGCCAGTGGTGGGTGGACAACCGCGACATCACCCACCTCGACAAGCGGGAGGTGGCGACCCATCTGGTCAACCTCGCCTGGAACGGCATGCGCCACCTGAAGGCCCACCCGCAACTGCGCGTGCGCGACCCCCGGGACGCCGACGCCTGATCCACCGTTCAGGAGAGCAGGCGCGCGCCGGGCACCGGCCCGGTGACGCGCTTGACGGTCCGGCACACCCCCGCCCCGCTCAACGCCGTGGACAGGTCGATCGCGGCCGACTCGCTCGCCGCCAGGAACGCGACCGTGGGCCCCGAGCCGGACACCACGGACGCCAACGCGCCGGCGTCCCGCCCCGCCGCGATGGTCCGCGCCAGCCCGGGCCTCAGGTCGAGCGCCGCCTCCTGCAGGTCGTTCACCAGGACGCGCGAGAGCCGAACCGGGTCGCCGGACGCCAGCGCCTCCAGCAACTCCGCGGGCGGCTGGACCGGCGGCAGGGGCGGATGGGGGTTGAGCTGGTCGAAGCGGCCGAACACCGCCGGCGTCGACAGTTCGAAGTCGGCCAGCGCCAGCACCCAGTGGTAGGTGCCCCGGCTGAGCACGGGGACGAGCTCGTCGCCGCGGCCCGCCCCGAAGGCGGTCTGCCCCATGAGTGCGAACGGGACGTCGGCGCCGAGGCGTCCCCCCAGGTCGGCGAGCTCCGCGGGCGTGACGTCGAGATCCCACAGCACCGACAGGGCCAGCAGCGCCCCGGCACAGTCGGCCGAGCCGCCGGCCATGCCCCCGGTCACCGGAATCGCCTTGCGGATCGCGATCCGCGCCCCCAGGCGTCCGGGATCCCCGTAGGCCTCGGCGAGCAGTTCGGCCGCCCGCACCACGAGGTTGCGCCCGTCGGTCGGCACCAGGTGCGCCTGGGGCCCGCTCACCGTGACGGGGAACGTGCGTGGCGCCGCGTGCCGCACCTCGATGTCGTCGTAGACCGACACCGCCTGGAACACCGTCGCCAGGGGGTGGTAGCCGTCGGGACGCCGCGGGCCGACCCGCAGGGTCAGGTTGATCTTGCCGGCCGCCCGCACCCGCACCGTCGCCGGTCCTCTGCCCTCGGTCATGGGGGATTCCTATCAACTCCGCGGTGACGAGGGGAAGCCGGACGCCCGCCGGTCAGCCGGGAAGCCGCTCGGCGATGCGCGCGAACTCCGCAACGCCGAGGGTCTCGCCGCGCGCCTGCGGGTCGATGCCGGCCGCCACCAGGGCCTCGGACGCCGCCGCCGACGACCCGAACAGCCCCGCCAGCGCGGAGCGCAGCATCTTGCGCCGCTGGGCGAACGCGGCGTCCACCACCGCGAACACGCGTTCCCGGGACGCCGACGTGCCGGGCGGCTCGCGACGCGTGATGCGCACCAGCCCGGACTCCACGTTCGGCACCGGCCAGAACACCGTCGGCGGCACCGTGCCGACGCGGACGGCGTCCGCGTACCAGGCCATCTTGACGCTGGGCACTCCGTAGACCTTCGAGCCGGGCGGCGCGACGAGCCGGTCGGCGACCTCGAGTTGCACCATGACGAGGCCGTGGTTCCAACGGTCGAACCGCTCCAGCAGGTGCAGCAGCACCGGCACGCTGACGTTGTAGGGCAGGTTGGCCACGACGGCGGTCGGCTGCGGGTCGGGCAGGGCGTCCACGTCCAGGGCGTCCGCCTCGATCACGGTCAGCCGTCCGGACGCCGCCGGCATCCGCTCGGCCACCGTGCCGGGCAGCCGCCGCGCCAGCGCCGGCTCGATCTCGATCGCCGTCACGTGGTGGGCCACCTCCAGCAGCCCGAGCGTCAGCGACCCGAGCCCCGGCCCGATCTCCAGGACGATGTCGTCGCCCGTGACGCCGGACGCCGCGACGATCCGCCGCACCGTGTTCGCGTCGTGGACGAAGTTCTGGCCACGCTGCTTGGTGGGCCGCAGGTCGAGTTCGGCGGCCAGCCGCCGGATGGTCCGCGGGTCCAGCAACCCGTCAGCCATCGTGGCCCCAGTCGCCGAACAGCGCGGACGCGTTGGCCTGCAGCGCCTCGCACAGCGTCTCGAGATCCTCACCCCGTTCGGCCGCCATGGCTCGGACCGTGACGGGCACCAGGTAGGCCGAGTTGACCCGGCCCCGGAAGGGCACCGGCGTCAGGTAGGGGGCGTCCGTTTCGACGAGCAGCCGGTCGCGCGGCGTGAACCGCAGCGCCTCCCGCAGCGCGTCGTTCGCCGGGTAGGTGACGGTCCCCGGGAACGACAGGAAGGCGTCGTGGGCGAGGCAGCGCCGCGCGAACGCCACGTCGCCGGAGAAGCAGTGGAACTGGACGCGCTCCGGCCAGCCCTCGGCGTCCAGCACGTCGAGGATGGCGTCGTGGGCGTCCCGGTCGTGGATCACCAGCGCCCGGCCGAACGCCTTCGCGAAGGCGATGTGCGCCGCGAAGCTGACCCGCTGGGCGGCCTGCGCGTCGGCGTCCCGGGTGCGGTAGAAGTCGAGCCCGGTCTCGCCCACGGCCCGCACCCGGTCGGACGCCGTCACGAGCGCCTCGATGCCGCGCAACTGATCGTCGAGGGACGCCCCGGCCCGCCCCGCGTCGTTGGGGTGCAGGGCGACCGTGGCGATCACGGCGGGGTGGTTCTCGGCATTGCCGATCGCCTCGCGGGAGCTCACCACGTCGCACCCCACGTCGACGAGCCGGGTCACGTTGACCGAGGCCGCCAGCGGCACCGCCTCGGCGGCGGGCAGCCCGCCCTTGACGGTCGTCGACTCCAGGTGCGTGTGGGCGTCCGTGACGGGCAGGGGCAACGGCTCGGGCAGCGGGGCACGCTTTCCGCTCACGGGCTTCCTCCTTCGCTCGGGGTGAAGCGTAGCGAGCGGCGTTCACCGCACCGTGACCCGGATCGTGTGCAGCCCGCTCGACCCCGACGGGAACGGCGGCAGGCGGTCCTCCGGCTGCGGGCGTCCGGCGCCGTCGACAACCCGGCAGCGCAGCACGTGGTCGCCGGGTGCGGCGTCCCAGACCCACAGCCACTGCCGCCAACTGTCGACGCCCGCGTCGGGGCCGAGGGGGGCGTCCTGCCAGGGGCCGTCGTCGACGGAGACCTGGACGCCGCCCACGCCGCTGCCGTGGGCCCACGCCACCCCGCCGACCTTGACGGGGCCGGCGGGGTGGACGCTGCCCGGCCGCGGCGTCTCGATGGTCGCGTTGGGCCGGACCGGGGCGTCGATCGCCCAGCCGCGCGTGGTCCAGTAGGCCTCGTCCCGGGCGTAGGTGGTGACGGTCAGCGACACGATCCACTTGGTGGCGCCGACGAAGCCGTACAGGCCGGGCGTCAGCAACCGGACCGGGAAGCCGTGCTGGGCGGGCAGCGGGGCGCCGTTCATCGAGTAGGCGAGCATCGCGCCGCGGCCGTCGGTCAGGGCGGCCAGCGGGGTGCTCACGGTGAAGCCCTCCACCGACCGCGAGAGCACCTGGTCGGCCCCCGCCTGCACGCCCGCCCGCGCCAGCAGCGCCGCCGTCGCGACGCCCCGCCAGCGGGCGTTGCCGATGAGGTCGCCGCCCACGTCGTTGCTCACGCAGGCCAGGGTCACGTCCCGCTCGAGCGCCGGTAGGCCTACGAGTTCGGCCCAGGTCAGGGTCAGCGGCCGGTCGACCATCCCGTCGACGACGAGGGTCCAGCTCGTCGCGTCGACCTGCGGGATCCGCAGCGCGGTGTCGATCCGGAAGAAGTCCGAGTTCGGCGTGAACAGCGGGCTGACGCCGGGGGCGGACGCCTCCAGCCCGGTCGGCAGCGGGGTGGCCGAGCCGGTCGGCACCGGCGGGGTCGGGGCGGGCCGGACGCCGCCGCCCAGCACCCGGCTGCGGATCAGCCACTCCCCCAGGCCGGCGGTCACCGCGGACGCGCCGAGCACCGCGCCGGCGTGCCGCAGCAACCGACGTCGTCCGGCCTCGGGGGGTGGCGCAGCCGGGCCGGCCGGGAGCGGCGCGGGAACGGCCAGCAGCCGCCGCAGGACGAACGCCCCCACCCCGAACGCCACCGGCGCGGGCAGCAGCCCTCCGAGGCCGGGGACGGCCGACGCCGCCAGCAGCGCGACGGACGCCAGCAGGCCGGCGGCGACCAGCGCGGCCGCGAACGAGCGTCGAGCCAACAGCCCGACGAGCGCCCCCAGCCCCAGCGTGACCACGACGATGCCGACCAGCAGCACCGCCTTGTCGGCCAGACCGAAGACCGCCACCGCCCACTCCTTGACCGGGGTGGGCGTCAGGTCGACGGACCGATTCCAGACGGCCACCACCGGGGACGCCGCCGGCGCCACCAGTGCGGCGGCCAGATGACCCGCCGCCAGGCCGGCCGCGGTCGCCGACACGCCGGCGAGCGCGGCGTGCCGAGCTCTCAAGGGCTCCACGTGACCACCTCCTGATCCATCGAGGGTACGTGGCGGCCCCGACAGTCCTGGCTACGGGGTCGCGCCGGCCTTCCGGGCGGCCAGCGCCGCCTCGTAGAGGACGCCGCGGCTCACCCCCGCCTCGACCGCCACCGTCGCGACCGCCTCCTTGAACCGGACGCCCTCGCCCACCCGGGCCAGCACCTCGGCCGCCGCGTCGTCGAGGCTCGCCTCGACCCGCGGCGCGCCGCCGATCACGACCGTGATCTCGCCCAGGACGCCGCCGGACGCCCAGGCCGCCAGTTCCGCCAATCCGCCCCGCCGGACCTCCTCGTAGGTCTTCGTGAGCTCCCGGCACACCGCGGCCGGCCGGTCGGCGCCGAGCTGCGCGGCGGCGTCCGTCAGGAAGGCGGCGAGGCGGTGCGGCGCCTCGAAGAAGACCATGGTGCGTTCCTCCCGGGCCAGGGAGGCCAGCCGTCGGCTGCGCTCACCGCTCTTGCGCGGCAGGAACCCCTCGAAACAGAACCGGTCGGACGGCAGCCCCGACAACGCCAGGGCGGTCAGCGCCGCGGACGGGCCGGGGACCGCCGTCACGCGGTAGCCGCGCTCGAGGGCGGCCGTCACGACGCGATACCCGGGGTCGGAGACCAGGGGCATCCCGGCGTCGGTCACAACCAGGACCCGCCGGCCCTCGGCGAGGGCGTCCAGCAGCGCGCCGACGCGCGACGCCTCGTTCCCGTCGAAGTACGACACCACCGGGGCCGACAGCGACACCCCCAGCCGCGCCGCCAGCGCCTTGAGGCGGCGGGTGTCCTCCGCGGCGATCAGCCCGGCGCGGCGCAGCTCGCGGGCCAGGGCGGGCGAGGCGTCCTCAAGGTCGCCGATGGGGGTGGCGGCCAGCACGAGCAGGCCCTCCCCCGGGGTAGGGTCAGCGTTCACCCTGCTCAGTATGGACGGTGGGCCCGGCTACCATGGCCGCGTGTCGACGCCCGCCACCCCGCCCGAGCCCGGCCGCCCGGAGCCCGCCGCCCCGCCGGTGGCGACCCCGGCGCCGACTGGGTCCCGCGTCGCGGTGGCCGACCTGTCGACCGTGGCCCGGCTCCGGGACTTCCTGCCGGCCGACACCCTCCGATCGTGGGTGCTCACCGCGTTGGTCGCGGGGCTGGCGTTCGTGCTGCGCCTGGTCAACCTGGGCTACCCCAGCTATCTGATCTTCGACGAGACCTACTACGCGAAGGACGCCTACTCGCTCCTGCAGTCCGGCTTCGAGCGGCAGTGGCCCGACTCGATGGACGTCACCAACAAGGCGTTCGTGGCCGGCGACTTCTCCTACCTCGAGGCCGGGGCGTCCTTCGTCGTGCACCCCCCGCTGGGCAAGTGGCTGATCGCCGCGGGCGAGGCCCTGTTCGGCGTGAACTCGTTCGGCTGGCGGTTCATGGCGTGCGTGTTCGGCGCGCTGCTGGTCGCGGCGACGATGCGGCTGGCCCGGCGGTTGGGGCGGTCCACGCTCATCGGGGTGATCGCCGGGCTCCTGCTCACGTTCGACGGGCTGGCGTTCGTCATGTCGCGCATCGCCCTGCTCGACATCTTCCAGGCCTTCTTCCTGACCGCGGCCGTGGCCGCGGTCGTCGCCGACCGCGACTGGTTCCGCAACCGGCTGGCCGACCGGCTGACGGCCCGCGGCGTCCCCGACTTCGGCGGCGGGTTCGGCGGCCTCGCGCTCTGGCGGCCCTGGCGCTGGGTCGCCGGCCTGCTGTTCGGCTGCGCGCTGGCTGTCAAGTGGAACTCGGTGTACGTGCTGGCCGCGTTCGGGGTGCTGTCGGTGCTCTGGGATGTGGGCGCCCGCCGGCTCGCGGGCGCCGACTTCCGATCGTGGCTGGCGCTGCTCTACGACGGCATCCCCGCGTTCGTCGCGATGGTGGGCACCGCCGCCGCCACGTACCTGGCCACCTGGGCCGGCTGGTTCGCGACCTCCGGCGGCTGGGACCGCGACTGGGGGGCGCGCAATCCGGACAGTCCGCTCGTGCGCGCGTTCGGACCCGACCTGGCGTCGTGGCTCTGGTACCACAAGGAGGTCTACGAGTTCCACACCGGCGACTTCATCAACAACGCCACCCACCCCTACGACGCACACCCGGCGGGGTGGCTGCTGATGCTGCGACCCATCGGCATCGACGCGGTCAACGACATCGCTCCGGGCACGGACGGCTGCACCAACCCGGTCGGCAACTGCCTGCGGGTGATCAGCGGCATGGGGACGCCCCTGCTGTGGTGGTTCTCGGCGCTCGCCCTCGTGGTCGCCGCGGTGTGGTGGCTCGGGGGGCGGGACTGGCGCTTCGGCGTCCCGGTGGTCGCGGTGGCGGCCACCTGGCTGCCCTGGTTCCAGTACACGGCGCGGCCGCTGTTCTTCTTCTACGCGATCACGATCGTCCCGTTCAGCGTGGTGGCGTTGGCGCTGGTGCTGGGCTTGGTGCTGGGCCGGGTGGGCTCGCCCGGACGCCGCCGCGGCGCGATCGTCGCCGGGCTCGTGGTGGCGCTGGTAATCCTCGACTTCGGCTACATCTACCCGGTGCTGACCGATCACCTGCTGCCGTACCACGACTGGCTCGTGCGCATGTGGCTGCACTCCTGGATCTGACGCCATCGTCGCACCGGCCCCACGGCGTCGTGGCGGCCGGCGCCTCGACCACGATCCGGCGGCGGACGCCCGGCTGAGGCCCCACCCCTAGACTCCCGCCGGATTCGACGAGAGGACCCTCATGCCTTTGTGGACCCTGCACGGGGACGGAACCCTGAAGCCCGGGGAGGTGGTGGCGCCCCACGAGCGGCTGAGTTGGGGCAAGACCGTCGGCCTGGGCGCCCAGCACGTCGTCGCGATGTTCGGCGCGACGTTCGTGTTCCCGCTCCTGATGGGGCTGAACCCCCAGCTGGCCGTCATGATGTCCGGCTTCGCGACGCTGATCTTCCTGGCCGTCGTCAAGGGCCGGGTGCCGTCCTACCTGGGTTCGTCGGCGTCCTTCGTGGGCGTGGCGACGGCGATCTACGCCGCCGGCGGCAACCCGTCGCACGTGTCGGGGGCGATGTTCTGGGTGGGCCTGGCGCTGTTGATCGCCGGCCTGATCATCCAGGCGGCCGGGGCGCGGGTCATCCACCGGGCGCTGCCGCCGGTGGTCACCGGCGCCGTCGTCATGTTGATCGGTTTCAACCTGGCGCCGGTCGTCGCCAAGACGTACTGGCCACAGGATCAGTGGATCGGCTTCATCGTGATGCTCGTGGTGGTCGTGCTGAGCGTCGGCGTCCGCGGCTTCGTCGGCCGGATCGCGATCTTCCTGAGCCTGGTGATCGGCTATGCGCTGTCCTGGGTGTTCGACCGGGTGTTCGGCCCGATCACGAGCTTCGATCCCGCCGCCGGCAAGGTCACGACGCACGCCCGGGTCAACTGGGACGCCGTCGCGACCGCCGACTGGTTCGGGCTGCCGCCGGTCAGCGACCTGGCGAACTGGGCGCCGCACGCCGCCACCAACGTGGTGGGCTTCCACCTGCCGACCTTCGACGTCGCGTTCACCCTCGTGGCGCTGCCGGTGGTCATCGCGCTCATCGCCGAGAACACCGGCCACGTCAAGGCCGTCGCCGAGATGACCGGCACGAACCTCGACCGCGACATGGGCCGGGCGATCGCGGCCGACGGGGCGGCGTCCATGGTGGCGACCGCGGTGGGCGCGGGCCCGACCACGACGTACGCCGAGAACATCGGCGTGATGGCGGCGACCCGCGTGTACTCGACGGCCGCCTACGTGGTGGCGGCGCTGGTCGCGATCCTGTTCGGGTTCAGCCCGAAGTTCGGCGCCGTCATCTCGGCGACCCCCGGCGGCGTCCTGGGCGGGATCACCGTCGTGCTGTACGGCATGATCGGCCTGCTCGGCGCCAAGATCTGGAAGGAGAACGGCGTCGACTTCGGCAACCCGGTGAACCTGGTGCCGGTGGCCGCCGGTGTCATCATCGGCATCGGCGACGTGTCGCTGCAGTTCTCGCCGTCGTTCACCCTGTCGGGCATCGCGTTCGGCACGATCGTCACGGTGGCCGTGTACCACCTGGCGCACGCGCTGGCCCCCGAGGAACTCAAGCGCGGCTCCGAGGGCGCGGTGCTCATCATCGACGAGCCCGGCGCCTACCGCGACGAGGACAACGCCCCCGCCTGACCCACCGCGGCCCCTGGCCGGCGCCTACTCGGCGTCGGCCAGGTCGGCGGGGGTGATGATCTGCAGCTGTCCCCCCGGGGGGATCACGAAGCCCCAGCCGGGCGGCAGGGCCAGGTGCGCCCAGACCGGGCCGAAGGTCCGCAGGCCGGCCGCCTCGAGCACCCCGAACCGGTCGGCGTCCGCCTCGGGGTCGGCGTCGGGGCGCGCCGACTGGATCACCCAGCCCGAGTCGCGGCGGCTCGGGTCGGGCTCGTCCCGGCGACCCACCAGCGGCAGGCGCTGGTCGAGGTCCCGCTCGATGATGACGAGGCTGGCGGGGTGCACCGGGTAGGGCCGGGCGTCCAGGCCGGCGAACACCGCGGCCTGGTCGGGGTCGAGCCGGGGCTCGGCGTCGGCCGGCAGCGGCGCGACGGCCTCGGCCTCGCTCTGCGGCTCGAAGCCGGCAGCGGTGATGCGGCGGCGCAACTCCTCCACGTCGCCGGCGCCCTCGAACGTCACCTCGAGCACGCGGTCCAGCGCCACGGTGAGCAGCGTGTTCGCGCGCAGCCTCGTGTGGGTCGCCGCGGGGGTGTTCGCGAGCAGGGCGGTGAGTTCCTCCGCGCGTCGCTCGACGACGAACAGCCAGGTCTGCTCGGCGACCGCGATCAGGTTCGGGACGCCGTCCGGCCCGTAGGGCGGGTCGGCTGCCAGGGCTCCGTCGCTCATCGTGGCCAGCCCCAGCACCACCTTGACGCCGTGCCCCGGGGCCAGCCGCGCCAGGTCGGCCTCGACCGGAGGGGTGAGCGGGTCACCGGCCGGCGAGCGCAGGTCGGCGGGGTCCACGACCTCCCAGCCGCCGTGGGCCAGGAGGGTTGCGACGTTCGAGTCCATGGCGCCATCCAAGCACACGGCCGAAATCGGCCCCGCCGGGCGGTGACAGGCCGTTCCTATGGTGTGGGCATGACGAGACCGGCCTGGGCGGAACGCAACGCGCTGCTGCGCAGCTACTACGACACCGAGTGGGGGTTCCCGATCCGGGACGCCGCCGGCGTCTACGAGCGCCTCGCACTGGAGGGCTTCCAGTCGGGGCTGGCGTGGGAGACCATCCTGCGCAAGCGGCCCGCCTTCCGGGCGGCGTTCGCCGCCTTCGACCCTGCGGTGGTCGCCGCGTTCGGGGACGCCGATGTGGCCCGCCTGCTGGCCGACCCGGGCATCGTGCGCAACGAGCGCAAGATCCGGGCGGCCATCACGAACGCGCGGGCGACCGTCGCCCTCGCCGAGGCCGGCGACGACCTCGCCGAGTTGGTGTGGTCGTTCCGCCCCGCCGATCCGACGGCGGCCGCGGAGGGCCGGCCGAGCCGGTCCCCCGAGTCGGCCGCCCTCAGCGCGGAGCTCAAGCGGCGGGGGTTCGTGTTCGTGGGCCCGGTGACGATGTACGCGTTGCTGGAGGCCATCGGCGTCCTCGAACATCGGCTGACCGGCTGACGGGGCGTCCGCGGCTGTCGGCCCGAGCCCCGCGGCGTGTCAGCGGGTGTGCAACCCGCTGACGTCGAGGCTCACCCGGGTGCCGGCGCGGCCGTCCAGCATGGCCGACAGGTCGTCCAGCGAGCCGATCACGGCCGCCCGCCCGGCGCCGGAGTTGGCGAACGCGATCGCGGCCTCCACCTTCGGCCCCATGGACCCGGCGGGGAACGGCAGCCGGCCCAGTTCCGCCGGGTGGGCCGCCGTGATCAGCCGCTGGTTCGGGCCGCCCCAGTCGAGGAAGACGCCGTCGGCGTCCGTCGCGATGAGCAGCAGGTCGGCCCGGAGGTCGCGGGCGAGGACGGCCGCCGCCCGGTCTTTGTCGATGACCGCCTCGACCCCGCGCAGCCGCTGCCCCGACTCGTCGAACATCGTCGGGATGCCGCCGCCGCCCGCGGTCACGACGATGAAGTCGGCGGCCAGCAGGAGGTTGATGCCGGCCACCTCGAAGATCCGGACCGGCGCCGGCGAGGGCACGACCCGCCGCCAGTGGGCGCCGTCGGGTTTGACCGTCCAGCCCTTCTCAGCCGCCAGCCGCCGCGCGACCTCCTCGGTGTAGACGGGGCCGACGAATTTCGTGGGGTCCGCGAAGGCCGGGTCGTCGGCGGACACCTCGGTCTGGGTGAGGACCGTGATGACGTGCTGGTCGACCGGCACCACGTTCCCGAGTTCCTGCTCGATGAGGTAGCCGATCATGCCCTCGGTGGCCGCGCCCAGCACGTCGAACGGGTACTCGGCCCCCTCGCCGTAGGCGCTGGCCTGCAGCGCCAGCAGGCCCACCTGGGGGCCGTTGCCGTGCGTCACGACCACCTCGTGGCCCGCGTTGGACACGGCGCCGATCGCCTCGGCGGCGGCCTGCACGTTCGCCCGCTGCGCCTCGACGGTCATCGGCTCGCCGCGCTTGGCCAGCGCGTTCCCACCCAGTGCGATGACGATGCGCATGGCCGCCCCTCTGTCGTGTCGAACGGAAGCGAAGCTAGTGTCCGCCGCGCCCCCTCACGCGTCCGGGCGCGCACTCGGCGGCCCGGATTTTCGGTTCAGTTCGCGGGCGCCGCGTCCGGTCGGCGGTCGGGGCGCCGCCCACGATCACGGCCCGGCTAGCATGCGGACGACGAAGGGGGGACGCTGTGTCGCGGTGCACGACGTGCGGAACGGAGGGGACCGGGCCGGTCTGCGCGATCTGCGGGACGCCGTACCTCCAGGCAGCCCCCGGGCAGCCCACCCCGGTCGACCTCGCCGACACGCTGCTGGCGCCCGCTCCGCAGTGGACGCCGACCAGCCAGCCCACGTGGAGCCCGGCCCCGCCCCGGCGACGCACGTTCGCGCCCGCCGTCGCGGCCGGTGCCGTCGTCGTCGTGCTGGCGGCGGGGGCCGCGTTGCTGGGCCCGCGCCTGCTGGCCGCCGGCGCCTCCGGCACCCCCGCCCCGACCGCTGCCCCCACCGTCACCGCCGCGCCGGAGGTCACCCCGACGCTGGCGCGGTCCACGTCCACCGCCCCGGCGAACCCGGCCCCGGCCGTCACCGTCACCACCACCGTCGTGCGGCCCGCCGGCCCGGACGCCCTGTCGAGCACCTATGTCATGGTCCTGGCGTCCCTGGACAAGAACACGGTCACGCTCGCCGAGGCAAGGGCGCAGGCCGCGGCGCTGGCGTCCGCCTCGGGACGAGCACCGAAGGTGCTCGACTCCTCGGCGACCGCCGGCATGAACGCCGGCTACTGGGCGATCGTGGACGGTCCGCACGGCAGCGAGGCCGCGGCGCGGGCGTCCTGTGCGGCGTACGGCCGCACCCAGGGCACCGGGGAGTGCTACCTGCGCGTGCTGGGCTGAGGACGCCCCCGGCTCCGCACCGCGGTCGCCGGCACCCCTGCCGAGAGTGTCCGCCGACAGGCGTACCATCGTGAGGGGCTAGCAAGGAGGCAAAGTCAGGTGTACACGATCGTCCGGCGGGAGCAGTTCTCGGAGACCAACTTCCTGTGGGAGGTCGAGGCGCCGGATGTCGCCGCCTCCGCCCAGCCCGGGCAGTTCGTCATGGTGCGCCTGCACGAGGGTTCGGAGCGGGTTCCCCTCACCGTCGCCGACTACGACCGCGAACGCGGCACGATCACGCTCGTCGTGCAGGCCCTCGGTAAGACGACGCGGGAGATGCGCGACCGCTACCACGAGGGTGACAGCTTCGCCGACTTCGTCGGCCCCCTGGGTCTGGCCACCCACATCGCCAAGGTCGGCCACGTGGTCCTGGTGGGCGGCGGCCTGGGCGTCGCACCGGTGTTCCCGCAGTTGCGCGCCTACAAGGAGGCCGGCAACCGGATCACCGGCATCATCGGTTTCCGCACCCAGGATCTGGTGTTCTGGGAGGACAAGTTCCGCGCGTACTGCGACGAGCTGATCGTCTGCACCGACGACGGCAGCTACGGGCGTCCGGGCTTCGTCACCGAGGCACTGCGCGAGGTCGTCGAGACCGAGCACCCCGACCTGGTCGTCGCCATCGGGCCCATGCCCATGATGCGCGCCTGCGTCGAGGTCACCCGCCCGTCGGGCACGAAGACGAACGTCAGCCTCAACTCGATCATGGTCGACGGCACCGGCATGTGCGGGTCCTGTCGCGTGACGGTCGACGGCGTCGTCAAGTTCGCCTGCGTGGACGGCCCCGACTTCGACGGCCACGCGGTCGACTTCAACGAGCTGATCGTGCGGCAGTCCCGGTTCAAGAACCTCGAGGTGAAGGCCGCCGAGGCCTACGGGCACGTGTGCAACCTCGAACAGCAACTGTTCGTCGAGGGCAAGCACAACTACAAGAAGGCGCCGGAGGTGCCGCCGCTGCAGACGCCCATGCCCGAGGCGAACCCCGAGATCCGGGCGACGAACTTCTCCGAGGTCAACCTGGGCTACGGCATGGCGGAGGCGTTCGAGGAAGCCGAGCGCTGCATCCAGTGCGCCAAGCCCAAGTGCGTCGCGGGCTGCCCGGTGAGCATCGACATCCCGCGGTTCATCCGGCACATCCTGGTGCGCGACGTGGACGGAGCGCTCGGCGTCATCAACGAGTCGAACCTGTTCCCCAGCATCTGCGGCCGCGTCTGCCCGCAGGAGAGCCAGTGCGAGGCCCAGTGCATCATCAAGAACGAGAAGCGCGGCCGTGAGGCCGTGGGCATCGGGCGCCTCGAACGATTCGTCGGCGACAACGCCAACCCGCCGCGCAACAGCCCGCCCGTGGTCGACGCCAAGCTCGGCCGGGTCGCGATCGTCGGCTCGGGCCCGTCGGGTCTGGCCGCGGCGGCCGACCTGGCCAAGGCCGGCTGCGACGTGACCGTCTACGAGGCGCTGCACGTGGTCGGCGGCGTCCTGCAGTACGGCATCCCGTCGTTCCGCCTGCCGCGCTCGATCATCGACCGCGAGGTGCGCGGGCTGCGCGACCTGGGCGTCCGGTTCGAGACGAACAAGGTCGTGGGCAAGACCTTCACGATCAACCAGCTGATGACCGACCGCCACTTCGACGCCGTGTACGTGGCGACCGGCGCCGGCGCGCCGGCGTTCCTCGGCATCCCCGGCGAG
Source organism: Propionibacterium sp. (assembly GCA_012517965.1). Lineage (GTDB taxonomy): Bacteria > Actinomycetota > Actinomycetes > Propionibacteriales > Propionibacteriaceae > Propioniciclava. The sequence goes on from JAAYTZ010000064.1 coordinate 19,518, forward strand.
CACGCCGGCCAGGTGCTGAGCGCGAACGAGTTCCTGACCCGCATCAACCTCATGGGCGGCAACAAGTTCCCGTACCTCGACACCCCCGTGTCGCAGAGCAAGTCGGTCATCGTCATCGGGGCCGGCAACACCGCCATGGACTGCCTGCGTGTCGCCAAGCGCATCGGCGTCCCGAGCGTGACCTGCGTGTACCGCCGCTCCGAGGCCGAGGCGCCCGCCCGCATCGAGGAACTCCGCCACGCCAAGGAGGAGGGCATCGAGTTCCGGTTCCTGCACGCGCCCGTCGAGATCCGCCTCGACGACGCCGGCAACATCACCGGCATGAAGACCGAGGTCATGGAGCTCGGCGAGCCCGACGAGCGCGGCCGGCGGCGTCCGGTGGGCACCGGGGTGTTCGAGGACATCGCCTGCGACACCGTCATCTACGCCCTCGGCACCAACGCGAACCCGATCATCGCCCAGTCGCAGCCCGACCTGCAGCTCAACAAGTGGGGCTACATCGTCGCGGACCCCGACACGCAGGCCACCAACCTCAAGGGCGTCTTCGCGGGCGGCGATATCGTCACCGGCGGCGCCACGGTCATCCTGGCCATGGGGGCCGGACGCCGCGCCGCCCGTGCGATCGGCGCCTACCTCGCCTCCGGCCGCGCGACCGACGACCGGTCCTGGCCCGTCACGGCCGAGATGGCCGAGGCGTTCATTCCCCCCACCGCCGCCCCGAAGGAGCCCCTCATGGACGTCCCGACCCAGCCCAGCGGCCTGCTCGGCGAGCAGGCGCCGGCCGGCGAGCAGCCCGCCCGCAACGCCACCCCCGCCGGCGGAGCCCCGGCGGCCCCCGCCTCCGCCCCGGTCGTGGCGGCCGCGCCCGTGGAGGAGGACCGCGGTCTGATCTGCCCGCGCTGCCACCAGCCGATCGAGGGCGACGAGTCCTACATCTGCTGCGCCGGTCAGAGCCTGCGCTGGAAGTGCACGAGCTGCGGCAAGGTCAGCGAGGGCTTCGCGTTCCCGTACGGCCAGTGCCCGTCCTGCCAGGGCAAGCTGGTTCGGGACGCCGGCGCGGGCCCCGTCGACACGTCCGACGAGCGGGCCATGGAGGCCATCCGGACGGCCTTCGAGATCGAGCTGGGCGGTGGCGCCTACTACCGCAAGGCGGCCACCGAGGCCGCCGACCCGGTGCTGGCCGACCTGTTCTCGCGCATGTCGGAGATGGAGAACGAGCACCTGGAGACGCTGCAGCGCCGCTACCACGCCGAGGTGCCGCCGCCGTCGAAGGAGTTCGAGACCACCCGCGCCGCGATCTACGCCGGGCTGGAGCACAACCCGAAGGACCCGGCGAACCTGCTGCGCGTCGCCATCGGCTTCGAGCAGCGCGCGGTCGACTTCTTCACCCGGCACATGCACGAGTGCCCGGCGGGGTCCACCGAACGCGAGCTGTACGAGGAGTTGGCGGCCGAGGAGCGTGAGCACGTCGACCTGCTGACCCTCGAACTGGAGCGGTTCGTCGCGGGCAAGGGCGGCATCCTCTGACGCGGACGGCGTCCGCTCAGTCGGTGAACCGCAGCAGGTACCCGTCGGGGTCGGCGACCACGAAGGACGTGCGGGTGTAGGTTTCGCCGCCCTGCGTGTACTCGGCGATCCCCATGGGCACCACGATCGGCCACTTCTCGCCGCGGAGCCGCTCGTAGAGGGGCTTCGGGTCGGGGGTCCGCAGGTCGAGGGTGACCCCGCGGCCGAAGGGGGTGGTCAGTTCGGCGACGACGAGCGGGTCGTCCGGGACGTACTGCTGGAGGACGATCTGGCCGCTGCCCCACTCCAGCACCGCCAGGCGCGGCGGCTCGGAGTGGGCGAGCGTGAGCCCGAACAGCCTGGTGTAGACGTCGACGCTGCGGTCCAGGTTCGACACGAGCAGCCCCGGCACGATCGGCGCCCAGCCGATGGCCTCCTTGATCAGCTCGTCCCCGTCGTTCAGTTCGGGCATCGCCTCTCCTCCCCCGTCGGTCCCCCGTGGCGGGTCCATCATGGCGCGTGCGCGGGCTCGGGGCACCCCCGGCGGGGCGGCGTCTCTTGCGCCGCCCGGCGTCCATCGAAGGATGGATGTGGGCCGGTCGAGACCGCAGCCGGCGCTTCGCCACCATGGGGGTGTTCTCGACCCCCACCCCCCGACCGGAAAGGACCTTCGATGATCAACAAGCTGTTCGTCTCCGCCGCCACGTGGACCGGCCTCGGGCTCGCGGCCGGGCTCTACTACCGCGAGTTCACCCGGCAGCTCGAGTTCACCGGCGTCACCCAGCTGTCCGTGGCCCACACGCACGCGCTGGCGCTCGGGACGACGCTTCTGCTCGTGATGCTCGCCCTGACCAGGGTGTTCAGCCTGGACGCCGACCGCCGGCTGGGCCTGTTCCTCGGCCTGTGGAACGGCGGGCTCGCCCTCACGTTCACGATGATGCTGGTGAAGGGTTCGCTGCAGGTGCTGGGCTCCCCGCTCGCGACGTCCAAGATGCTCGCCGGGATCTCCGGGCTCGGCCACATGATCCTGACCGGCGCCTTCGTCCTGTTCTTCCTCATCCTGCGTCGCGCCCTGAAGTCGGACGCCGCGGCCGCGGCCTCCGCGGAGGAGAACCGCGCGCTGGTGTGACCGGGCTACGGTGGGCCCGTGGAGGGGGTGGCGAGCGGGACGGTCCAGTCGTCCGCGGCGGCGGGGCTGCTGCGGATCGGCGCGGCCGTCCTGTTCGCCACCTTTCTGCTCATCGGCGTGGTGCGCGGCGTCCTGGACGGCCAGGGCGTCCCGCTGATCGTCGGCAGTGCGGGCGTCGCCGTGCTCTTCGCGGCCGGGCTGCTGGCGTGGCGGCGCCTGGGGGCGCGGGGGCGGGCCGCGTGGGCGGTGGCGTTGCTGGTCGGCACGGTCGCGCTGATGCTGGTGTCGAGCGAGCTCGTGTGGCTCATCTTCCCGGTGTGGCTGTGGGTGGCGTCGGTGCTGCCGCTGGCGGCGACGTTCGTGCTCACGGCGGCGAGCGTGTCGGTCGTGGTGGTGGTGCTGCAGGGTGAGGGCGGGTTCGCGGCGGCGCAGGTGCTCGGGCCGCTCAGCGGCGCGGCGGTCGCGGTCGGGCTGACGCGCGGCGCAATGCTGCTGGAGCGGGAGGGTGCCGAACACCGGCGCCTGCTGGGGCGGGTCCTGGCGGCGCAGGCGGAGGCCGCCGCGCTCTCGGACGAGCTGCTGCGCACGCAGCGGGAGGCGGGCGTCCTCGCCGAACGGACGCGGCTCAGCCGCGACATCCACGACACGCTGGCGCAGGGGTTCTCGTCGATCCTGCTGCTGGCGCGGGCGGCGGCGCGCGAGGACGATCCGGCCCGGGTGCGGGAGCTGCTCGGGCAGATCCAGGGGGCGGCGGCCGAGAACCTGGCCGAGTCGCGGCGCGTCGTGTACGCGTTGGCGCCGGAGGACCTGGTGGCGGGCGGGCTGGCGGCGCCGCTCGGGCGGATGACGGCCGAGTTGGCGGCACAGACGGGCGCCGAGGTGACGCTCGACGTCGACCCCGCCCTGCCGCGGCTGGCGACCGCCGTCGAGGTCGCACTGCTGCGGGTGGCGCAGGGGGCGCTGGCGAACGTGCGGCGGCACGCGGCCGCCACGCGGGTGCGGGTGACGGTGACGCGCGCCGAGGACCGGGTGCGCCTCGACGTGGTCGACGACGGGGTGGGGTTCGAGCCGGCGACCGCGCTCGCCGCCGGGCCGACGCTGGCCGGCGGCTACGGGCTCCGGGCGATGCGGACGCGGCTGGCGGAACTGGGCGGCGGGTTGGCCGTGGAGAGCGAGCCGGGGCACGGGACGGCCGTCTCGGTCACGGTGCCGTTCGTGCCGGCGGAGGGGGGCCCGTCGTGATCAGGGTGCTGCTGGTCGACGATCACCCGGTCGTGCGCTCGGGGCTGCGCGCCCTGCTGTCGGGCGAACCGGGGCTGGCCGTGGTGGGGGCGGCGGCGTCCGGGGAGGAGGCCCTGACGCTCGCTGCGGAACTGGCCCCCGACGTGGTGCTCTGCGACCTGCGGCTCGGCGAGGGGCTGGACGGGGTCGGGGTGACGGCGGCGTTGCGGCGGGCGGGCGAGCGGCCGGCCGTGTTGATCCTGACGACGTACGACAACGACAGCGACATCGCGCGGGCGGTCCTGGCGGGCGCGGCCGGCTACCTGTTGAAGGACGCCGAACCGGAGGTGATCGCCCAGGGCATCCGGGACGCCGCAGCCGGCGGTCTCGTCCTGTCCCCCGACCTGGAGCGCCGGGTCGCCGACCGGATGACCCGCGGCGTCCCGCAGCTCAGCGACCGGGAACTGGACGTGCTGCGCCTCGTGGCGCAGGGGGCGGCCAACAAGGAGGTGGCGCGGGCGCTGTTCATCTCGGAGGCGACCGTCAAGACGCACCTCGTGCACATCTTCGGGAAGCTGGGCGCCGACAGCCGCACCGAGGCCGTCGCCGCCGCCCGGGGGCATGGCTTGATCGTGTAGGTGGAGGCGGGGTTCTGTCGGCGCAAGGGCTCACGGCAGCGGAGCGAGGAGCGGACCGCAGCGGCCGCGCCGGCGTAGCTGGCGCCTCGATCTTGTAGAGCCAGATTCACCAGTGCGTCTGGGCCAGGGTCACACGGGGATCGAATCTTCCACCCCACGACTTTCCCAGTGACCGAACGTCTCGTTGTCGGCAGCAACCCACGCCACACGGCCGTTGCACGATCGGCCGAGGGCGATGGCCCCGGCGGTTGAGGGCGAGGAGAACACGACGTCGCGGGTGAGGCGTCCGTGGCCATCGGTGACGATGATGGTTCCGTTGGCGACGAGCTTCTCGTGCAGGGCGCGATAGGACGCGTAGGCCTTGGCGGTGCTGGGTGAGTAGCGGGTGCTGTCCCGGACAGTCGCCACGATGGTCGAGCCGGCGAGCATGGTGAACTCTCCGTCGACCTGCTGCGCCCGGGCGTCCACGCCGAGTTTGGTGTTGACCAGGCTGAACACCGGAGAGATCTGTGCGGCCGCGGCGCTCGTTGTGGGTTGCTGTTCGCGGACTCGGATGGCATTGACGCCAAGGACGGGAAGGATCACCTGCAGCTGGTCGACGAAATAGTCCATGTCCGACCGATCCGCCTCAGGCAGCGGGGCTCTGGGAGGCTGCGTTCCGTTCTCCAAACCGACGCGAGCGGCGCGGGTCGCCAGCTCGATCAGCCGAGCCTCGAGATAGCGAATGTGTCCCTTCGTCAGGTTCTCGTCCGTGGATGTGATGACCACCACGCGATCCCAGAACTCCTTGTTGCGTTGGTGATTGCGCAGGCGGTCGGCGACGTCCTCGGCCTCGCCGATGTAGCAACGGACCCCACCGATCGCGGTCTCGTCGTCGCCCAAGAGGAGGTAGACGCCTGGGCGTTGCGTTTCGGGTCGCCTCAACAGGTCCGCCAGGTCGGAGCGGCGTCCGGACAGCACCTGACCGGTCCAGTTCATGATCTGCGCAGTCGTCAGTCCGCCCGGCGTCCCGTCGACGAGAAACAGTCGTAGCTGCTTGCCACCCATGATTCGACGCTATCGCGCAAGCCATGCTCAGGCGGCGCTGTGGACGTCGAGGTACAGCAGCTTGCCGAGCAGGTGGATCACCGATACCTCGATGTCGTTCTTGGCGTGGAACAGGTCGACCATGCGGGAGTGAGCGTCGTTGGTTTCCACCACCGCCAAAGTCACGGCGTCCCGCAGCGACGGTGAGGCCAGGAACTGGGCCTCGCTGTTCACCTCGGCCTGTTCGCGCAGTTCGGGGTCGGCTTTCATCGCGGCGACGAGCGCTTCAACCCAGGAGCGTTCCTGGTCCTCGCGGAAGTCCTCCCCCGCGAAGCGGGCGTTCAGCTCGGCGACGATCTCGTCCAGCAGCTTCAACCGCGGGTCGTGCGCCTTCCGCGACCCGGCCGCCGACACCGCCGTCGGCAGGGCCGGGGACGGCTGGCCGTCCGCCAGTTCCAGAGCCTGACTGCCCACCTTCTTCTGCTTGATGTGCACCAGCTGCACGTCGCTCAGGTCGATCTCCGGCGTCCCGGCGCCGACTTTGATGACCGTGGCCAGCAGCCGGAAGAAGATCGCGTGTTTCTCGACGTCGGTGTCGCCGAAGTCGATGATCTGGCTGAGGAAGTCGTACAGGCGCACGTAGGTGCCGACGTCCTTCCGGAAGGTGTCGAGTTCGTCGATCCGCTGCTGGTCCCCGGACCCCTTCGCCGCGTTGTACGCCGCAAGATAGGCGTGCTTCACCGGCTGGATCGCCCCCATGAGCGCGTTGTTCCCCAGCTTCCGCACGAAGGCCGCAGCGACGGCGTCCACGTCGTCGAGGCTGTAGATCCCCGCGACGTCGAGTTTGGAGCCGAGGTCGTGGATCAGGTTCGGGTCCGTGGTCGCGACCAGGGACGCCTCCTCGAAGTACGGCTTGAACGCCGCCAGGATCTCCTCGGCGTCGTTCACGAAGTCGAGCACCATCGTCGTCTTGCCCGGCACGAACCGGTTCAACCGTGACAACGTCTGCACCGCCGCCACCCCGGCCAGCTGCTTGTCGACGTACATCGCGCACAGCTTCGGCTGGTCGAACCCGGTCTGGAACTTGTTCGCCACGATCATCACCCGGTACTCGGGCGTGTCGAACGCCTTGCGCAGGTCCCCGGCTCCCGGGTTGAGGGACGCCTCGGTGAACTTGGCCCCCGGCTTGACCTGGTCGCCGGGGTAGGCGTCCGCGTCGGTGAACTCCACCTCGCCGGAGAACGCCACCAGGGAGGTCACCTCCGGCAGGTCGTGCTCGGCGATGTAGGCGTCGATGGCGTGCTTGTACCGCACCGCCGCCTTCCGCGAATCCGTGACGACCATGGCCTTCGCGGTGCCGCCGAGCAGGTGCTTCACGTTGGCCTCGAAGTGCTCGACGATGATCTGCACCTTCTGGGCGATGTTCGTCGGGTGCAGCTTCACCCACCGCATCAGCCCCTTCGTCGCCGCCGACTCGTCCACCAGCTCGCCGGCGTCGTCGAGCTTGTGCACCGGCGCCATCTCACCGGCCTTCACCTTCGTGGCCAGCTGGAACGCCGTGTCGTAGGTGGTGTAGTTGGCCAGCACGTCGAGGATGAACTGCTCCTCGATCGCCTGCTGCATCGTGTACGTGTGGAACGGACCCGGCAGGCCGGCGGCGTCCGGAGTGCCGAACAGCTCCATCGTCTTCGACTTCGGCGTCGCGGTGAACGCGAAGAACGAGATGTTGCGCGTGTCGGCCTTCGCCTTGGCCTCCGCGGCCAGGATCGCCTCCACGTCGACCTCGCCGCCGTCGTCCAGCTCCGCGGCCTCGGCTGCCGACAAGACCTGCTTCAACTTGGACGCCGCCGCTCCCGTCTGGCTGGAATGCGCCTCGTCGGCGATCACCGCGAACGACCGACCCTTGAGCGCCTTGTTCTCCTGGATCGCCTGCAACACGAACGGGAACGTCTGCAACGTCACCACGATGATCGGCTTCCCGGCCGTCAGCACGTCGGTCAGGTAGCCCGACTTCGACGAGAACGACCGCTTCGCCGCCTCGCGGGTGTTGATCGTGGCGACGAACCCGTCCTTGGCCTCGATCTGCTTCACGGCCTCCTGCAGCTGGGCGTCCAGCACGTTGCGGTCGGTCACCACGATCACCGAGTCGAACACCTTGTTGTTCGCGGTGTCGTGCAGGGTGGCGAGCCGGTGCGCCGTCCAGGCGATCGTGCGGGTCTTGCCCGACCCGGCCGAGTGTTGGATCAGGTACCGCTGCCCCGGCCCGGACGCCCGCACGTCCGCCAGCAGCTTGGTGACGGCGTCCAGTTGGTGGTAGCGGGGGAAGATCAGCACCTGACTCTTGGTCTTCTTGCCCGTCGCCGCGTCCGTGGTGGTGACGGTCTCGTAGTGCATGAACTTGGCCAGGATCTCGAGCCAGCGGTCCCGCTGCCAGACCTCCTGCCACAGGTACGCCGTCGGCGAGGTGAGCCCGGACGGGTCGGGGGCGTTGCCGGCGTGGCCGTGGATGCCGCGGTTGAACGGCAGGAACCGGGTGTCGGCGCCGGCGAGCTTCGTGGTCATCCACACCTCGTCGTTGGAGACCGCGAAATGCACCAGGGCGCGCGTCCCGAAGCCGAGCAGGGGTTCGCCCGCCGGCTTGCGGTCGGTGCGGTACTGCTGCTTGGCGTCGTTCACCGACTGGGTGAAGTCGGTCTTCAACTCGGCCGTCGCGACCGGAATGCCGTTCACGAACAACACCAGGTCGAGCGAGTTGTGGTTCTTCGTCGAGTAGTGCACCTGCCGCATCACGCGCAACCGGTTCGCCGCGTACCGGGCCTCGGTCGTGGCGTTGCCGCCGAGTTCCGGACGTGGCTGCATCATCGTGAAGGACGCCGGCGTGTCCTTGAACCCGGCGCGCAGCACGTGCAGGGTGCCGCCGCCCGGCTGGCCGACCTCGAGCACCTTCGCCAGCCGGTCGAGGATGTTGTTCCTCGCCTTCTCCAGACCGGACGCCGACAGTCCCGGCTTCAACCGCTTCGCCAGCTCCTCGGGCTGGGTCTCCTCCAGCCAGGCGAACACGTCCTCGGGGAACAGCGCCCGCTGCCGGTCGTAGCCGTTGTCGTTCGGCGAGTACAACCAGCCATGCGCGGCGAGGTGCTCGCACAGTTCGCGCTCGAACGCGATCTCGTTGTGCTGCGCCACGCCATCCTCCCCCCGCTGCGGCACCAACCGCCGAGCGACTGCCTTCCCGCAACCTAGCAAGCGGAGGGGCCGCCCGACGCACCAACAGATGCGTCGCCGCGCCCCGCGTCCTCGAGGTACGTCTCAGGTCAGATCCGTCCCGGGCGACGGTCTGAGCCACGCGACGGCGTCCCAGGGCAGGCCGACGGCCCGCTGGACGGCTTCGTCGAGCGGGTCGAGCGGTCGGTCGATCAGGCGGCTTGCTGGGCCGGTGGGCGGCGGAGGCGGATCGTGCCCTGACTGGTGACGAGGTACCCGTAGCCCAGGGGGGAGGTCCAGACATAGACCCCCGGCTGGGGCTGCCCGAGCTGCCAGCCGCCGTGGGTCTTCAACCGATGCGCGAACCGGCCGAGCGGACCCAGATTGCCCAGCGACGTCTGGGCCGCGCCGGGCGGCGCCGTGTGCTCGTAGGGGATCGTGTGGTCCAGGTCACAGGCCCGCGCTGCCCTGGTGCCGTAGGGGAACACCTCGACGACATTGCGCTCGATGACCGCGAACCTCAGCGGGTCGGGCGGCTCGTAGGCGTCCACCGCCGCCACCGCGTCAGCGACCACCACCGGGCGCACTGTCACCCGGCAGCCCGCGAGCATCGTGCCCACCTGGGACCGGAGCACCGCTCCCCAACCCTGCACGATGGCGACCTCACCCAGGTCGACGCCACCGTCGGCGACGGCCGACGCGGACAAGCGCACGACAAGCTCCGCGGCCCGGGCGGGCGCCCCCGGGAGTGGGTCTTGACCGAGCGCCTGGCGGGCGATCAGGCCCAGGGCAGCAGCACGACGCCGGCCGCGATCCGATCCGTCGGTCTCGTCGCCGGACAGCTGGCCGGCAACGTGATCGAGAGCTTGGTCGAGGGCGATCCCATCGGCAGCGTCGAGTCGCCCCCACACGCCCACATGGCCGTCGCGGATCTCGCCGATCTCGACGCCACGGGAGCGGGCCGCGTTCTGCGCACGCGCGGCGGCCAGCTCGGGGTCGGCACGGATGATCCACTCCGCGACCCGGGGCCGCACGCGGGGCCACGGCTGGAACTGCAACGCCGTCGCGCACCAGCCATCCACCTTGGCGCAGGCCTCCGCGCTCAGCCCGGCGGTGGCACAGTCGTCCGCGACCGCCCCCGCCTGCCAGACCCTGACTCGGCCGGCGAGCACGCTCTGCCACAGCAACGGGTGCCGGTGCCGCAGGTTCAACGCCTGGGCGATCTGTACGGCGGCCGAACCAATGCCCACCCCCAACAGGCCGGCGATCTCACCCGAGACGAACTCGCCGATCAACGGGGTGCCGTCCGAACCACCCCGCACCCAGCGCTCGGCACCCTCGAACAGGTTCGACTCATCCACCCGATGAAGGTCACACAACGCCAGCATCGAGACCACACTGGCGACCTCCGCCGCCCTCAACTGCTCCTGCGCGTGCGCCAGCGCCGCAGCAGCATCCGCCGCGCTGGCCAACTCCAACTCCATCGATCCCATGACAGGAACCTAATCGAACACACTGACAATTTTTCGATCCCGGTTCGCCCGCGACTCCCACCCTCCTCGGGGTTCAGGCAGCGCGTCGGGCGGTCGGCTTCCACGGCGCCCGCGCCGCCTGGCTGCGCGTGTTCGCCACCGCCGTCCTCACCGCCACCGAACAAGCCGGACACCTCGCCACCGACCTGGCCGACCTGCGCGCCGGCTGGGACGAACGCCTCAACCGCGCTCGATCCGCCTCGGGCAAGGTGCGTGGCGTCCGCGCGGACTCGGCCACTGCCCTGATCGTGCGCGACCTGCCCGCCACCCCTGTCCTCACCAGTGCCACCGTGCAACGCAGCCACGGGGTGTCCCACGTCGCCGCCGACCGGGCCCTGGCCGAACTGGTCGCCGCCGAGATCCTCCTCGTCCACGAGCGCCGGGGAGTGCGCTACTACCAGGCCCCAGAGGTGCTCGACCTCGTCACCGTCACGGAGCGACGACTCGTTCCACGGACCTGACTGGCAATGCCGCACTGGAGGCCGAGTCGGAGGTGATCAGTCCGAACTCGTCCGGAGTCGTCACGGTCGAAGACCTCGTTGTGCCGCGCCGGGTCAACTCGTCTCCCCCGAGACGTCGATCTGACCCGTGACCGCAGCCGTGATCAACGCCGCGCGACGCTCCTTTGCGAGGGCGATGAACTCCTCGGTCCTCGCGATCACGGAGTTGATCTGGCTTACCTCGGCTTCGACCCGGCGGGCGAGTTGATCCTGTGTCGTCAGGTCCGGGACTCTCAGTCGCCAGGAGCGAACTTGCTTGTCGCTGATATGAGGGACGCTGACCCCCGTGAACTCCGGGATCGCGTACTCACGGAAGCTGCGGGTCATGAGTGCGTGGAACACAAATCGAGGACTGCTGGAAGGTCTCGCCCTCAAGCGCAGTACCCGTTGGAGTAGGAGGCATGGGAGATCGGTCTGTTGGATCACCGTCACCCTGGTTCCGTCGCCAATGAATGGCCGATCCATCCCGAGGACGATGTCCCCGACTTCGAGGCGGTACCTGGCGAGATTCGAAGCGGGCTCTTCGGGCCAGTAGACGGTGTCGCTCCAGTCGGTTGACTGTGGCTTCACGTTGATGCCTCGTAGCAGCCGAACCCCAACTTCGTCGCCGCTGAATTCTTCGCTGTTAAAAGCGTAGCCAGGGAGACATTCCACGAGGTAGCCGAGCGCTACAAGGGGACCGTCGCTTTCAAGTGCGGACTCGATGACTGCTTCTCTCCGCTCGCACAGAAGGCCGATCAACTCGGTCTGCTTCTCGATGAGCGCGTCAATCTTCGCGGTCTCCCGATCCAAGAAGTCCGCGATCGCCCGCTGCTCTTCCAGCGGGGGACGTGGCACGGACATCGATCGGAACTTGCCCGCACTGAAGTTGTCGATGGTTGATCTGACAGCACCGACGGCAATCTGGTCTAGGTGGTCGCGTGATTGTGTCCACCAGGCCACGAAGCGAGCGTTTGCGCGAGCGGGATGGGCCCTGAATCGCACCAAGTACCCGGCGTAGCACGCTGGTTCCGACAACTGCACTAGATAGCTGGTCCCCAAGGACCCGGCTGCCGTCATCAGAAGGTCGCCATTCTGCACCAGGGCCGCTGACGCAACGTCGCGTGGAAGCCCTACCATCTTGGCATCGTCAAGATGGTGCAGACCGGCGATGTCCGTGGTTCGTATGTACCTCACACTGTCCTCAACGTATTCCTGCGCGGCTTCCCCGACACCGTTCGTAATTGGGATATCCGAGAGGTGAGACAGGTGCACCCGCGACCAGTGCGGAGGAATCGGGGCGAGGTTGGTCACGACTCCACCGCCCGCAGGAGTTCGAGGATCTCCGCGGTGACCCGGTTGAGGTCTGCGTCGATCTCCTCCAGCGACCTTGGCGGCACGTACTTGTAGAACAGCCGGGTGAACGGGATCTCGTAGCCGATCCGGGTCTTCGACTCATCGATCCAGGCGTCCGGGACGTGGGGTTTCACTTCGCGGGCGAAGTAGTCCTCGATGGTGTCGCGGAAGGGCACGAGTTCGGTGTCGCGGAGGTCCGGGTCGGGTTCGGGCTTGCCTTTGGCGTCCCGGCAGATCTCGGCGTTGTCGTCATGCACGCCGATGGTGGTCCAGATGGCCTTCAGGATCGGCGTCGATTGCGGGGCTTTGGCGGCGGTCATGGCTTTGCGGAGCGCGATGAGGAAGTCGTTGCGGGCCAGGAACACCTGCCCCACCAAGGTGCCCAGAGCGGTGCGGAGGGCGGCGGCGTCCGGCTTCTCGAGCTTGGCCAGCGCCCGGGTGGCGAGGACGGCGTCGATGCCGTCGGCGTCCACCTCGAACCGCAGCCGCAGCGGCTGCTCGACGGTGATCTCCCAGTAGCCGAAGTCGGCGGGTTCGAGGATCTTCGACAGCTCGCCGTCGGTGAAGTCGTCGTACAGCTTCGCGATCGTGCGGCGGTCCCCGCTGAGCAGTTCCTTGTTCTTCGAGCCCAGGTTCTTGCGCATCTTGGTGCCGAGGCCGGAGGCGTCGACGAGCTGGATGCGCCCGCGGCGTCCGGCGGGTTTGGCGTTGTCCAGCAGCCACACGTAGGTGGCGATGCCGGTGTTGTAGAACATGTTGGTCGGTAGGGCGACGATGGCGTCCACCAGGTCGGACTCGATGAGCCACCGGCGGATCTCCGACTCCCCCGACCCGGCGCCCCCGGTGAACAGCGGCGACCCGTTCAACACGATGGCGGCGCGTCCACCCGAGTTCGGCACGCCCGCCTGGGCGGGGCGCATCTTCGAGACCAGGTGCTGCAGGAACAACATCTGGCCGTCGCTGATCCGCGGCAGCCCGGCGCCGAAGCGTCCCTTGAACCCCGACTGGTGCTCTTTGCGGACCACCTCCTCGGCGGCCTTCCAGTCCCCGCCGTAGGGCGGGTTCGACAGGCAGTAGTCGAACTGGACGCCCTCGTGCAGGTCGGTGCGCAGGGTGTCGCCGCGGCGGATCGCGTTGACGTCCTGGCCCTTGCCGATCATGTCGGCCTTGCACATCGCGTACGACTCGGGGTTCAGCTCCTGGCCGGCCAGCATCACCTTGGCCTTCGGGTTCATCGCCAGGATGCGCTCCTCGGCCACCGACAACATGCCGCCGGTGCCCGCGGTCGGGTCGTAGATGGTGCGGACCGTGCCCGGCACGCTCAATACGTCCGAATCCGGGGCCAGCAGCAGGTCGACCATCAGCCGGATCGCGTCACGCGGGGTGAAGTGCTCGCCGGCCGTCTCGTTGGACGCGGTCGAGAACTTGTAGATCAGGTGCTCGAACAACTGGCCCATGCCCGCGTTCGACAACGCGCTCGGGTGCAGGTCGACCTTCTCGTCGTCGGCGAACGCGTCCACCACGAGGTAGAGCCGGTCGTTCTCGTCGAGCTTGCGGATCGTCTTCTCGAACCCGAACTGCTCGAAGATGTCGGCGACGTTGGGCGAGAACGCCGACACGTAGTCGATCAAGTTGTCGGCCAGGCTCTCCGGGTCGCCGAGCAGGGTCTTGAGCGTCCACGACGAGGTGTTCCAGAAGTGCAGCCCGAAGTCGCGGCGCAGCTTCGCGGCCAGGGCCGCCTCGTTGGGGACCTTCGCGGCCAGGTCGATCAGGTCGGGCCGGTGGCCGTTCATCACGCACTCCATGCGCCGCAGCACCGTGAACGGCAGGATCACCTGGCCGTACTGCGCGGGCTTGTACACCCCCCGGATCTGGTCCGCGATCCCCCACACGAAGTTGGCCAACTGCTGGCTCATGCTGTCCTCTCAGACGTCACCGCTGAACGATTGGCCGTGGGGACGCCCTGCAGACGCGCCCCGTGGCTGACTGTGTCCACTCTGCCAGCGAACGGCGCGACGCGGACGAGCAGACCACAGCGTCCTGCCTAGCATGCGGTTTGCAGATGCAAGTGCAATGCCCTACATTCGTAGGTGAAGGTTTCTGGGAGTTGTGCAGCGAACAGGGGGCTGCGATGTCGGTAACGCGAGGTAGTTCCAGTCGCGTCATGGCGACCCCTCACGAAGCGAGTCTTGCGCGCGATGTTCTCGCGCGCCTGGAGAGCCCTCGCGGAGCGCTGGCCGTTGAGCAGGACGGCGGCCGTCTCGTTCCAGTCCCCCCGGCCATCGGCAAGGTGCTCCAGCAGGTGCTGGAGGTCATGTCTCGCGGCGGCACCGTCACCATCGGCTCGGTGCCGGAGGTGCTGACCACATCGACAGCCGCGGGCATCCTGGGGATCTCACGCCCCACCCTGATGAAGATGATCAACGAGGGGAAGATCCCCTCGCACAAGGTCGGCACCCACCACCGACTCAAGGCCGACGATGTCTACGCGGCACTCCGCGCGCGACGGGCCCGGGAGCGCGCCGCGTTCCTAGAACTCCTGGAACTCGAAGGCGCCGAGGACTGACCGCAGAAGATTGTCAGCCTCGTTCGCTAGCTTGCCCGTGTGCAAGGCCTCGGCAACCTAGTCGTCTTCGTCGACGCGAACGTGTGGTTCTCCCGCACGCTCCGCGACTGGATCGGCATGCTCTACACGACCCCCGACAACCCTCCGTTCGAGGTTCGATGGACCGAGGACGTCTTGGCCGAGGTGCTGTACCACCTGCGCCGACAGCATCCCGATTGGGAGGGCAGCCGCATCACGGGCATCCGGGACCGGCTTGCCGACACCTTCGAGGTCGGTCGAGTCACCGACTTCACGATCGGGCCTGACTACAAGGGCAGAGACGTGCTTGACGCGCATGTTCACGCCGCAGCCGTCGCCTGCGAGGCGGACATCCTGGTGACCTCCAACGTGACCGACTTCGTGTGGGACGGCAACGAGTCGCCCTATGAAGTACTGACGCCCGACGAGTTCCTCATGTTGGTCGACGACGCGGCTCCCGAGTTCGTTGCCGAGGTCGCATTGCGCATGTGCACGTACTGGCTCAGGCTCACCGGGGACGCGCATCTCCCGCGGAGTCTGAAGGACGCCGGCTGCCCCGGGTTCGCCGGCGCCGTCCGTCAGCATCTCCTTGCCAACGCGGACCGCTTGCGGGACTGGGCCGCGGGTTAGCGAGGGGGCAAGGAAGACACACAAGGCGGGCTCCCGGTGATGAGTGCCCACCTTCTGTGGTGGAGGCACCCCAGGCGGGCAGGTCAGGTGCGAACGGCGCCCGCACGCCCATCACCCCCTTGCTGAATAGCGATCCCACGAGCGTCGGTCTCGCAGTTGGAGGGAGCGTCCCGGGTGTACCACAG
The DNA here is from genome assembly GCA_012517965.1 of Propionibacterium sp. GTDB lineage: Bacteria > Actinomycetota > Actinomycetes > Propionibacteriales > Propionibacteriaceae > Propioniciclava. The sequence continues at coordinate 35,005 of JAAYTZ010000064.1, forward strand.
GGGGTGCCAAACCCGGGAAAAGAAGAAGGCCCGACGAGGCGTCGGCCCTTGGTGGAGCTAAGGGGATTCGAACCCCTGACCTTCTCATTGCGAACGAGACGCGCTACCAACTGCGCTATAGCCCCAGGTCGTTGCCGGGTCGCCCCGACAGCACCGCTATGGTACACCACCGCCCCCGAGCGCCAAATTTGCGCGGCGGCGTCCCTACCCGTCTCCTACCCGTTGACGACGTCGTCGAGGCCCTCGCTGTCCACCGGCGCCACGGGGGCGTCCGCGGTGACCGGGATGCCGCCCAGGGCCGGCGCGACGGGCGCCGACAGGTCGATCGTGCGCACGGTCCGCGGGGCCAGCGGCTTCGACACGTAGGTGGGCTTGACGATGGGCACGGGGTCCCACAGCGACGCCACCGCCTGGATCGGCGCCGTCAGGTCGACCGATGCCTCGTGGGCCGCGTCGTCGGCGTCCTGCAGCACCTGGATCGGCACCGTCTCCTCCGCATGCTCCCCCGCCGCGCGGATGCGCTCGGCGCGGGCGTCCAGGTCGGCCCGCATCGCGACCACCGTGTACCGGGCGACCCCGACGAAGGCGCCGATCAGCGCCACCGGGACGCCGACGCTCCACCACGGCATCGTCCCCGACGCCCCACCCAGCCCGACCAGGACGGTCAGCCCGAGCAGCACGGCCAGCACCACCCGCCGGCGGACCGCGGCGCGCTCCTGCAGCAGATCGAGTTCGCGGAGCGCCGCCCGCCGGTTGAGCGGCGTCGAGACGACGGCCGCGCCGTCCTCCGCGGTATCCAGCGGGACGCCGCGGCGCACGATCGTCACGGTGGGGGTGAAGGGCTCCCCGGGCTCCACCTCGTCGAGCAACCCGTTCTCCTGGCGGTGCAGGAACAGAGGCACCAGGTACAGCAGCCACAGCACCGCAATGGCCACGAACACCAATCCCGCGAATCCCACACCCGCACCCTAATTGCCCAGTCGGAGGCGCCTGGCCCCGACACGCGCGCCCGGCCCCAACCAAGTTACACGCGTGTGATTCGGCACCGTGCCGGGTCCTCGCTCCGGGGGCCTCGCTCAGCCCGCCGGACGCTCCAGCCGACCCAGCAGCCCCCCGGGACCCACCTCCTCGGCGTGGATCGCGAACATCAGGTGATCGCGCCACTCCCCGTCGACGTGCAGGTAACGCGCCCGCGACCCCTCGTACCGCAGCCCGAGCTTCTCGACCACCCGGATCGACTTCTCGTTCTCCGGCCGGATCGCCACCTCCAACCGGTGCAGCCGCAGCGTCCCGAACAGGTAGTCCCCCGCCATCGCCAGCGCCGTGGGCACGATGCCCCGCCCACCGCTCGTCGACCCAGTACCCGGCCATCGCCCACCTGGCCGACCCGTACGTGATGCCCGACACCGTCAACTGCCCCGCGAACACCGGCTCGTCGGCGTCCGCGTACCGGTAGGCGATCGCCCACGGCAGCATCGTCCCCTCACGGGCCCGCCGGTTGAACGCCGCCACCATCTGCCCGAACGTCCCGTCCGGCTCGGTGCTCTCGGGCGGCCGCGTCGAGTCCCACGGACCGGTCCACGCCGCGTTCCGCCGCCGCACCTCGTGCCAGGACGCCTCGTCGCCCCGCCGCAGCGGCCGCAGCAGCACCCGTCCGTGTTCCAGGGACACCGGCCAGCGCCGCCGCCGGAACAGGCTCATTCGGACGCCGTCGGCGCCGCCAGCGGCACGAACTCCACGGACGCCCCCGGCCCCCGCGCCGCGCCGGGCGGCACGACGAGCAGCGCGTTGGCCCGGTGCAGGTGATGGCCCAACGCCCGACCGGCCGTCACCGGACGCGCCTGCCCGTCCTCGACGATGCCCGGCACGAAGGCGACGCCCGCGGCGTCCGGGAGCGGCTCGGCGAGGCGCGCCGAACCGCGGGGGGCGGCCGCGCCCGTCCGGGCACCCAGCCGCGCCAACAGCGGACGCACGAACAGGTGGTAGCCGGCGAAGGCCGTCACCGGGTCGGCGGGCAGGGCCAGCACGGGCAGGCGCTCGTCGCCAAGGCGTCCGATCGGCATGGCGCCACCGGACCCGAGCAGCACGTGGGCGAGGTCGACGGAGCCGAGGCCCTCCAGGACGTCGGCGACCACGTGGGCGTCCGTCTCGTCCTGGGTCAGGACGACCATCGCGTCGGCCCGGATGGCCTGGTCGCCGAGCGTCTGGCGCAGGGCGGCGGCGTCCCGGCCGACGATGTCGAGCGGGTAGACGGTGGCGCCGTCGGCGCGGGCCGCCGCGGCGACCAGCGGGGTGGCGCTCGCGTACCGCTGGTTCACCGCCGTCACCGGCAGACCCGGCGCGAGCAGATCGGGACCGACGCTGAAGACCACGAGCCGCGGCCGGGGCCGGACGAGCACCTTGTCCAGGCCCACCTCGGCGAGCACCGCGATCGACCGCTCGTCCAGGACGGCACCCGACGCGAGCAGCGGCGTCCCGTCGGCGAGGTCGGCGCCCCGCAGGGAGACGTTCTGGTGGACCTGCGCCTCGTAGGTGAAGGTCGCGCTGCGACCCGAGCGGGTGGCGTCCGCCAGCGGCACCACCGCGTCCACCCCCTTGGGCAGCGGGGCGCCCGCCGACACCAGCGCGCAGCCGCCCGGCGGGACCGCGAGGGCCGGCAGCTCGTCGGGCTTGTCGACGACGCCGAGGATCCGCAGGTCGATGGGGTGCCGACCCGACGCCCCCACGATGTTCGCCGCCCGGACGCCGTAGCCGTCGACCGTCGCCGTGCTGACCATGGGCAGGTCGAGATCGCTGACGATGTCTTCGCAGAGCGTCAACCCGGAGACGTCGTTGATCTGCATGCCGAAGGGCCGAAGCGGGGACACCCCGGCCAGCACCGCCTCGAGGTGAACCTCGACGGTGCGTTGCGGGAGCGGCTCCTCGACCGGCGGTTCCGGTGCCGGCTCGGGCACGGGCTTCTTGCGTCCGAAAAGGGCCATGGCCCCTACGATAAGCGAATGCCCGCCGCGGACCTCCCACCGCCGCGCCCCCACGTCGCCGACGCCAAGGCCGCCTTGCGGGTGCAGCTCCGCGCCAGGCGCTCCCGACGTCCGGACGCCGCGGGTGCGGCCTTCGCCCGGGGCGGCTGGGCGCTCGCCGCCGGGCAGGACGCGGTCGCCCTGTATGCCTCGACCGGCGACGAACCCGACACCTGGGAGCTGCTGGCCCGGTTGCACGCGGCGGGGGTGCGGGTGATGCTCCCGGTGCTCGCCGGACGCCGCCACCCCGACTGGGCGTGGTACGCCGGCCCGGACGCGCTGCGGCCCGGCTGGCACGGCATCCTCGAGCCCACGACGGCCCCGCTGGGGGCGGGCGCGCTGGCGTCCGTGTCGGTGGTGTTCTGCTCGGCGCTGGCGGCGACTCCGGCCGGCGACCGGCTGGGGGGCGGGGGTGGCTGGTACGACCGGGCCCTGGCGCACGCGTCCGGGGCGCTGGTGGCGGCGCTGTGCTTCGACGAGGAGGTGCTGCCCACCCTGCCCACCGACCCCTGGGACCGTCGGGTGGACGTCGTCCTCACCGACCGCCGGACCCTGCGCACGGCAACGTCCGGCCCGGAATAAATCTCGGGGTCGAGAGGGTTTACACTCGTGGCGATTCCACGACTCACGAGGTAGACCGCATGCCCACGTACCAGTACCGCTGCGCCGACTGCTCCCACGACCTCGAGGTGGTGCAGAAGTTCACCGATCCCGCGCTCACGGAATGCCCCGAGTGCGCCGGAACGCTGCGGAAGGTCTTCTCCGCGGTCGGCGTCGTCTTCAAGGGGCCGGGCTTCTACGCGACCGACAACCGCACCAAGGGGAAGACGGCCGCGGCGGTGGCGTCCGGCGGCAAGGACAACGCCACCCCCAAGACGGACGCCGCCCCGGCGACCCCGACCGCCGCGACGCCCGCTGCCTGAGCGGGCGCCCCTGCGTCCCGGGGGGCTGCGACACCGTTGCGTCGAGCGCCGTCCGTCGGCGGCGTGGCGCAGGCCGTGACATGCCCCGTCTCATAGTGGGGGCGTGACCCGAGTTCATCCCCGTGCCGCCGCTTGGGCGGACGCCGTCGTGCGCGTCTTGCGCCGCCGCCGGCGGCCGTTGGCCGCGCTGGCCGCCTTCCTGGCCGTCTTCTGGGGGTTGGGGGCGGTGCGAACCCCAGTCCCCCCGACGGTCACCGTGCTCGCTGCCGCCCGAGACCTCCCGGGCGGCACGACCCTCGCCGAGGCGGACGTCGTCGAGGTCCGCCTCCCGGCGGAGGTGGTCCCCGCCGACGCGGCGACGACACCGACGGCGCTCGTTGGGCGCGTGCTCAACGGGCCCGTGTCGGCCCGGTCGGTGCTGACGGCGACCGACGTCGCCGCGGGGCGCGAGTTGGCCCGGCCCGGCCATGTCGTGCTGGCGATCCCACTCGGGAACCGGGCCCTGGCCTCGCTGCTGGAGCCGGGTGCCCGGGTCGACCTGTTCGTCGCCGGGGAGGCCACGGCCCTGGCCGTGGACGCCCGTGTCGTCGGGGTCCCGGAGGATCAGCGGGCCGCCTGGGCCGCCGAGCCGCAGCCGGTGGTGCTCGTGGAGTTGCCCGCCCCGGCCGCGCCCCGGGCCGCGGCGGCGGTGTCTCAGGGCGGGCTCAGCGTGGCGTTGCATTGAATCCCGGACGCCCTTCGCACGGGCTCGACCGGCCGTCATCGCGGCCCCGAGCGGCGGCGTGTCGTGCCGCTGCTCCACCGCAGCGGCAACCGACGTGCGTCTCGAATGGCCTTTCGTTCACTCTCTCACCCCTAGCCCGACGGCGAAGAACCGCCTTGAGTTATCAACGGCGATTCGGCATCACGCCGTTTAGTTTGGACAACTAAAACAAATCTCGGCACACTGATGGTTTGGAACCTCCGCCGCCCCACTCGGGGCGCCCGATCCCCGGAGACACCGGAGCGTTCCTCCGTGAAAGGTGTGAGAAGGAAAGTCATGAAGGGTTTCAAGGAATTCCTGATGCAGGGCAACTTGGTCGAGCTGGCCGTTGCCGTCATCATCGGCGGGGCCTTCGGCGAGGTCGTCAAGTCGTTCACCGCGATGCTGCTCGACCTCATCGGCAAGGTCGTCGCCACCCCCAACTTCTCCGGCTGGAACCCCGGCGGCGTCCTCGTCGGTCCGTTCCTCACCGCGACCGTGTCGTTCGTGCTCGTCGCCGCGGTCGTGTACTTCTTCGTCGTCAAGCCCGTGACGGCCTTCCGGTCCAAGCTGGATGGCGCGAAGAAGGAGGAGGAGGTTGCGGCCCCCAAGGCCGAGGACCTGCTCGTCGAGATCCGCGACCTGCTGGCGAAGCGCGCCTGACGCGCACCGCTGCAGAACCCGCCGCTCCGCGCGGCGGGTTCTGCGCGTTAAGCGGCGGGTGCCTCCAGGGGGTGCGGAGATCGCGCGCGGAGGCGGCGTCAGCGGACGTGGTGGGGTGGAACGTCGGCCAGGAGGCGACGCTCATCGGCGGTCAACGCCGATCGCCTCGATGGCCCCCGCTCCTCCAGCACGGACACGTTCAGGGCGGCCCGCACCTCCCCAAGCGCGGCGAGCAACTGCGCGGCGCCCAGGCCGCGCCGCAGGGCGTCCGGGATCGGGTGCGGCCAGGTCTCGCTGGCCGCCAGCCGCCGGCGGGCGTGGTCGGCGAGCGATTCGGGCGACCAGCCGGAGGAGCGGAGTTCACGGAGGAGCGCCTCGGTGTCGGGGCGGTCCTGCAACCCCAGCGGTAACTCGACCCCGGTCAGCGCGAAGGCCAGCGCCCGATGCCAGCCGACGGCGTCCACGCTGCACTCCGTTCTGCGCTGGCAGCGCCCGTCCGCCACGGCCCGGGCCTGCAGCGCGGTCGGCCCGGGACCCGCAGGCGGCGAGCACACCGGACGCCGGGCAAAGAAAAGAGAGCGACGCCTGGTCGAAGGGCTTGAAGCCGTCTACCCACCCCCAGGAGACATCAACCACCTGGCGTCGCTCTCGACGACAAGGTTACGCCTTCCTGGCCCAGATGCAAGTCGCCCAACAGGGGGACTCCGACGGGGGGGAACCTTTACCGGGGTATGCGTGCCCGGGGTGATTCTCCCCCTGTCGGGTTTGGCCTAGTGGAAGCAGACTCTGTCGGCCCGGGCCGTCGACCGGTGCGCTCAGCCGGAACGCAAACCAGCGGGACAGGCTCGACGGAAGGGGGCACCTCCCGGGGGCGCCGAGGGGAGCCGGCGGGGCGCTGAATGGCGCCCTCCATCGAAGGACGACTACCATGGCAAGGCCCGCCGATCCCGTCGGCCGGCTCCCGGCCCCATAGCTCAGGGGATAGAGCAGAGGTTTCCTAAACCTTGTGTCGCAAGTTCGAATCTTGCTGGGGTCGCCATCACTGACTAGCGTTTTGGCCGTTCGACAAGGCGCTTCTCCCCCAACCTGTTGGTCGCTCGTCGGAGGCAGGGATCCGCCGCCTTCGCCGGGTTGCCCTCTGACGGCCTTCCGGGTCCTGAGCAACCCAGGCGGCGGGACTGGTGGCGGTCAGATGATGACGTGGACCACCCATGCGAGCGCTGCCAACGCGAGCGCGGCCAGTGGCATCACCAGCACCAACTGCAGTCGACCCGAAGACCCCCTCGCTGGTTCCTCACCCGGGGCGAGAATGGCGTCGTCGCCGGAATAGTCGAGCCAGTGGAGGACGGTGGAGGCGGCGATGAGTAGGACGCCAAGCCCCAGGAGCCCAGGCGCCGATGCTTTGAGCGCGACCCCTGGCAGTGCGAACAGGGCCAGCACGGAGACGGCAACCAGGACAGCGACGACCAGGCCTCCCACCCACATCTTGTTGAGCAGAAGGCGAAGCACGGTCTCGGGAGCGGCCAGCAAGGCGCCGACAGCCACCAATAACACCGCAGCCCCCACCAGGACTCCGATCGTGATGACAGCAGGTTCCCCGGCCAACCAGGCACTGGTGGCGGGGCTGATGACGAGCAGCCCGATCAGACCGAGAACTGAAGCGGCCATGAACGCTCGCGTCAACTTGCCGACCTTCTCGGCGCCCTCGGCAAGGTCGCGTGCGTAGGCGTTGGGATCCCCGAAGGCCTCCCGGGCACTCTCGCCGGACTCCGCGACGTGCGCCTCGACGGTGGCCAGCGCGTCACCAATGCGTCTTCCCGACACGCCCAGCAGACGCTGCTCCATGACGAACGCGTCGGACCAGTCCCGTTCTACGCTCGGGGCCAGGTCGGCGGGGTTGCGGGGGGAGGAGTTCTGCCGGGATTCGCGGACGGCGTCGTTCATGATGTTGCCCCTTCATGGGAGAGCGCGCCGTCGGTCAGCGCGCGAGTGATCGTGGTGAACTGGGCCCAGTCGGCGGCTTGCTGACGGGCGGTGGCCCGACCCGAGTCGGTGAGGGCGAAGAACTTCCGGCCCGGGCCGCCGTCGCCGGGACGCCACTCGACCTCGACATGACCGGCCCGCTCAAGCCGGTCGAGGAGCGGGTACAGGGTGCCGCCCTTGATCTCTCCCAGGCCAGCCGCGGTCAGGCGCTGGGTGATGGCGTAGCCATAGCTGGGCCCGTCGAGGAGGGCTCGCAACACACAGACGCCCAGGACGCCGCGTAGCCACTCACTGGGCCACTGCGTTGGATTCATGCCTAGAGCATACGCCTAACTAGTCAGGCGCGTGGACTAGTTGGTCGAGCGTGTGACGGTGGCGTGTGAGCAGGTTTGGCGACCGCGATCCCTCAGATCGGCGGCGTTCTGGAACACCGCGACCACGACCAGGACGGCCGCGTAGTAGCCGACCAGGAGGCGAGGCGCGTGGCGGACCCTCACCATCGCGAGGAGGGGCCATGACCACCAGGAGCAGCTTGGCCACCGGCAGCAACGCCGGGATCGGGATCGCGTTGACCAGCGGGTTCGCCAGAACCTCCTGGATCAGGGCAGAGGTGTCCTGACCGAGAACAGGATGGCCGTCCAGCAGCGAAGGGATCCCCACGACCGCGAAGATGGCGCCGACCGGGATGAGCCAGACCCGGCGACGGCTACCAGTGTTGCCGACGTTCACTGTGTCATC
>JAAYTZ010000065.1 GCA_012517965.1 Propionibacterium sp.
ACCTCTCCCGTAGGCCCAGCTTGCCCCACCTGCCGAGCCATCGTCAGTGCTGCCGTCATCAGGGATCACTCCTCCCCGCCCCCTTCACGGCACTGATCAGGACCTTCCTGGTGCCTTATCTAAGGTTGACACAGAGGGCTGTGCTCCAGCGACAGTACATACCACCAGGGTGGCCTCATGGCGCCCTTGTGCTTGTTGTGGCCACGGCACAGAGCTTGGCCATTGCTGGGGACGGTCGGTCCGCCCCGCACATGCGGGTAGACGTGATCGGCATCGGTTGCGGCTTCCGCGCAGCGCCCCCACGCCAGGAAGACGGCGCCCTCGCATCGGTGTCCTGCTCGGGACATGACCACGTCCCGAGATCGGTACTTGAAGCGACGCCAGGGGTCCTGTCGTTGGAACAGCCGTGGACCTCTGCCGGGCAACGGGGCGCCGATGACGACGAGGACGGCCGCGATCAAAGCGAACTGCGGCAGCACCGGGGTCAACCCGGCGATCAGGACCGGCAGGAACTTGTCCCAATCCACGTCGGTGGCTCCCCCCAATATCGGCTGAAGCCACGTTAGCGGTCAGCTCATCTCCCCGCCCTGGAAGATGAGCACCAACGTCCTCTCTTGCCGCTCCCGGGGCATCAGTTGGGGTGCTGGGTGGTGATGTGTCGGAGTGCTTCGAGGTGGCCGAGGTAGGCGGTGCGGCCGGTGGGGGTGAGGCGGATCCAGGTGCGGGGCCGCCCGAAGGGTTGAGGCCGCTTCTCCAGTTCGAGGTAGCCAGCCTCGGCCAGGAGGCGGAGTTGCTTGGACAGCAGCGAGGTCGAGATCCCCAGTGCCTCTTGCAGGGCGCTGAACTCGAGGTCGGTGGCAGTGGCCACCGCCGCGGTGATCCGGAGCCGGGTGGGGAAGTGGATCAGTTCGTCGAAGCGGGCGGTGACCGGTCCCCAGGTCACAGCAGGTCGTACCGGTCGTAGTCGCCGGCGGCCAGCCGGCGGGCCTGGTAGCGGCCATCAAGTCGCACGTAGACGAACCCCGCCAGGGCGACCACCAGCCCGACGCCGATCGAATACCACGGCTGCCAATCGTCACCCGGACGGAACTGACTGGCCACGAAGACGATCGTGTACATCGGCAAGAACCTGACCGCATGCGCACCGACAGCCCGCTCATCGAGGATCTTCCCCCGGCGGCGGCCCCCGAAGCGTCGGTCCAAGACAGCGAACAGGCCGCCGGCCGCCACCAGGATGACCATCCCGAGAGCAATCCGGGTCCAACCCCCGCTGACGGCCACTCCGAGGGCGACCCCGAAGCCGGCCGCGAACACCGAATCCAGCCACACCGGCCTGCGGGTCACCGTGACGGTGGCGCGGCGCGACGCCGTGACCTCGTCGAGGCTGGCCCGGGCCTCATCCGGGGTGGGGACTTGGTGTGCGTTCATTGGTGCCTCCCGGGTGGGCTGATGGCCTCTCAACCATGGCAGTTTGTTGCCTGGCAGTCAACCAACTCGACGCGCGGATCTGCCGCTGGGTGGCTGGGCGTTTTTGCTGGCGGTGGGATAGGTGCCAGCTCAGGCGACCTTCTTGCTGTAGCGCTGGCGGGCGGCCTCGCCGCTGGTGCCGACGAAGGAGCCGATGGCCGACCAGGGCATCCCAGCCTCGCGCGCCTTGCGCACTGCCTCGATCAAGTGGCGTTCGGCTTCGGAGCGTTCAGCGACAGCGGCGCGCAGTAGCGTGACGGCGCCGGAGTCGAGTTCGTCGGTAGGGTCCGGTTCGTAGGACTCGAAGCGCGCCGCGAGTTCGTCGGCGTGCTGCAGGATCTCGTCAACAGTGCGCGGCATGGTCATCACCTCAGGAACTTCTCGCGGGCTCTCATTGCATGGACGATGACGTGGACATGGTCGCCATCGACATAACCGATCTCCAGGAAGATGGCGGACTGGTTCGGGCCGACGATCATCGTGAACCCGTCGCCCAGATCCCAGATCCTGACGGGATTTCGGTACGCGTGGAGAATCTCGGGTTCGTCGAGTCCGTGCTTGAGCGCGGACGGCGCGATGATGGGATCCTCCGTCACGAGTCCAAGGTAACTTGTCGGCCCGGCGGGGTCAACGCCCGAGCCGAACATCCCCATCTGCCGCCGACAGGCAGTCTCGCCTGCGGGTCTGTAGGCCATACTCGCCTGATGGATGACGTGTTCGCCGGATGCGCTGCGGGCGAGTTGCGGGATGGCCTGCGGAGCGCTCGGGACCTCGCGGACATGCTGCATCTCGTTGAGGAGCGCGTGGCACCCTACTGCGTCGCCGCTCGCAATGCGGGGCAGACGGAGGACGGTCTCGCCGTATCATTGGGCGTCAGCCGGGCGTTTGCGCGGGCCTTGTGTGCGCTCGATCCCGTGGCGGCCATCGTGGCCCTGGTGAGTCCGCAGGAGGACGGCGTGGTGACCCTCCCCTCATCTCAGACCGCTGCCGAGGGCTGGTTCATCGGATGGGCATCTGAGAAGCACTGAGGGCGGCAGTCGATCACGCTGGCTGGGTGTGATCGAACATCCTCAACCGCTGCTGGTCAGTGCCACGCGGCGAGGCGGGTCGCCACCTCGTGGTAGTTGGCGGTCCCGCTGGCGACGGCGATCACCAGGTCGTAGGCATCGTCGTCCGGCGCGTCCAGGGGGATGTCGTTGAGGCCGTAGAACACCACGACCGTGAGCCAGCCCAGACGCTTGTTCCCATCCACCAAGGCGTGGTTGCCGACCAATGACTCCAGCAGCGCGGCTGCCTTGTCATCCAGGCTGGGGTAGGCGTCCCGGCCGAAGACGCTGACCCGCGGTCGGTGGACCGCGGAGTCGAGCAGTCCGATGTCGCGGACGGGCCCGACCCCGAGATCCTCGACCAGCGACAGGACGTCTTCGAGCGTGAGGTACTCGGTCACTGGCCCAGCCGGTCGAGCAGGTCGCCGTAGCGAGCCCGAGCCGCGGCGGACAGGTGCCGCACCTTGTCCTCGCGGACCCTGCGGGCGGCGGCTTCCCGGATCGCGCGCACGGTGGCTTCCTGCTTGCTCACGCCCTCGGCTGCGGCGAGCAGGGCGAGAGCTTTCTCGTCCTCGGGTTCCAATCGAAGTGTCATCGCCATGCGCCCATGATACCAGCGTGGTATCACTCGCTCATGCCGCAGGGTGCGCGAGGGTAGCCTTGGCGGCTGCCGGTACCCGAAGCGCAGACCCGCTATTGCCGCAGGGTGCGCGAGGGTAGCCTGGCCTGGCGTCCGGTTCCCGAAGCGCAGACCCGCTATTGCCGCGTTGAGTGCAATGTCCAGTTGAGGGCGGCCGTCACTCCCCCTTCGCACAGCCTTCCACGACGAGCCAGAACAACACAGCGGTGCTGCAGTTGGGCGAGGACACCCTCGTCCGGCTCGCGCGCGCCCTTGTCGGGGTGACGCGCTGACGAACTGGAGGCGGCGTCCCGGGCGCCAAGGGCACGCGGACCCATCGCAGCGGCTCCGTCAGCACGCAGCTGGCCATCGGGCGGCGTCGCGAAATGCTGTCAGTTGACCGTCGTCTGCAGTTCGCCGATGGTCACGGCGGCGCTGGCGGTCAGGTCCATGGTCATCGTCCCCGAGACGCCCACGTTGGAGGTGTACCCGATGACCCAGTGCGACACGGCGCTCACCGTGTAGTTCCCCTGCTTCTGGTAGCCCGCGTATCCACAGGTGGGCGACGACACCCGACCGTAGCTGGCGTCGTACGGCGTGCCCGGCGAGGTGCACACGATCGGCGCAGAGCCGTCCCCCATCGTCCACGTGACCTTCTGAACCTTGGCCGTCACGTCGACCGTCACCGCACCGGAACTCCGGCTCCCCGTCGCCGGCCCCCACGTCGTGGCCGAGGGGGTCTTGACCCACAGCCAGTTCGGGAAACCGACGATTCCGATCGACGACGGATCGACGGAGGTCGGGGTGGGCGCCATGCCGACTCCCACGGCCTTCAGGTCCAGCGACTCGACGATCTGGGCGGCCAGTTGGGTCACGCTGGGTGCCCCGTCGGGAGGGTCGGCCGACCAGAACGTCGTCGGCGCGCCGGCCGGGTTCACCGAACACAGGTAGATGGCGCCGTCGGTGTGCCCCTGCCACACCGGGTCGCTCAACGGAGGCTGGGGATCGGATGACCGCACGTAGCAGCCGCGCGAACTTGACCACCAACCGGCATCGGTTGTGCACGGGATCTCCTCCAGCCTGCCGTCAACGCCGGCCGCCCGACACACCGGCGTCGACCCGACCACGTTGCTCAGCTCGGTCGTCACCGCCTGACCGCCAACCGTGACCGTGACGACGACCGTGCCCGCGGAGCAGTTGTTGGTGAGGGCGTCCACACCGACACAACTGACGTCCCCCTCGGCGTGCGCCGCCGGGGCGGCCGACGCACACGTCCCAGCGAGGGTGAGCACCGCCGCAGCCAGTCCGCGCTGCCTCCTGGTCAGCATGTCCCGACCCCCTGGATCTTCGAGATGCGCCACACGCCATCGACGCCCTTGATCAGGGTGTAGACAGCGGCCGCGCGGGCGTTCGCCGTTTCGACCTTGGCTCCCTTCGCGTCCTTGACGACAACCTGGGAGGAGTCGCTGCAGGTCCGGGCCTGATAGGTGTCGCCGGACGCCGGCGCGACGGTTTCGACGGTCACGGTGCTGCTGCCGGTCTGCTGGTAACCGTCCGAGCGGAACTTGACGATGCGCTGCTCCACGGCCGTCATGACGTTGTCCGGCGGCACGTCGATGAGGTACTTCGCGGCCTCGTTCACCGACACCGAAGGGTCGATGAGGACGCGGTTCGCCCACGCGTAGTAGTCGACGACGACGGTGCGGATGGTGGCCTCGACACCGCTGGGCGTCGAGGGTGGCGCCACGGTCGGTGCCGCACTGGACGGAGCAGTGCTGGTGAGGGTGGCGCTGGGATAGCCGGCGGGCGCGCAGCCCGCAAGGAGCCCCGCCGCCACGACGCAGGCGATGCACAGTCGGCCGGTGATTCTCATGAGCGGTTCCTTTCCTTCGGTCAGGCGACCTGGTCGGTGCGCTTTGACCAGCTGGGGTCATCGAGGATCTGAGCGGTGCGGTCGGCGAGGTCGGCCGGGGCTTCTCCATCTTCGCTGCGGTTGGCCACCGCGTCGATCAGGACGCGGTGCGCCGCCGCAAGATCACCCTCGGCGCGCAAGATGGCCGCGAGATCCATCTGCGGGGTGTCTTCGAACGGTGCCGCGGCGATCGCGACCTCGGTGGCAGCCCGGGCTGCCCGCAGGTCGCCGGCCGTCAGCGCGGCCATGGTCACGAGGTGGGCGACATCGACGATGCCGCAGACCATGTGCTGGTCGAACCGGACGCCGTCGGCGAGCCACCCCCAGCCCGTCCGACGTTGGGCGGTAAGAGGCTCGCCCTCAACGAGTTCCAGCGCCTGCCTGAGGTCGGGAAGCCCGTCGGCTCCACGGGCCTGCCCCCGAGCGCGGAGCCGACGGAACAGGTCGAAGTCCACCAGGACGCCGACGAGTTGGTAGACGGCGGTGCCGCGCACCTTCGCTGCCGGCGACTGGTTGGCCTCGGGAAGGAAGCGCTGCCCGGTGGCGGGATCGACGCCGAGCCAAACGCGCACGATCGTCAGGTGCTTGCGGATCTCCGAGGCGCCACCGCCGAACGCAGTCACGAGTTGGTCGGTGGTGACGCCGTGGGGGTGCAGGGCCAGGAAGGTGAGCAGTTCGGCGTAGAAGGCTCGGCGCTTCAGGACGGCCTTCGGCTGGCTGGACGGGCCGACCCGGGCGTGGATCGGGCCGAGCAGGCTGAGCCGTGGACGGACGCACTTGGGGTCGAGCCAAGCCGCGACGTCGGCGTCCAGGGTGTCATCGACCGCCTCGACGCGATCGCGCACATGGGCCGGCACGAGCGGGGCGAGTTGCTCGAGGTCCTCCGGGGTGGCCGCGGAGACCGCCAGGATCTCCTCGTCGGCCGCCCCGAGCGTGGACGCGGCGGGCTCGTCCAGCGAGGCCGCGTCGGTCGACCGGGGCACCACCAGATCGGGCCGGAGAGCGCCCGCAGCATCGCACTGCTCCCGCCAGCCCTCGTCACCGTCGGTCGGCATCGGCACGTCGTCGAGTTGGTCGGCGTGTGCCATCAGCAGAGCGCAGCCCGCTGCCTCGTCCATGGTGAGCCCCACCGCGGCAAGGTCCAGCCCGAGGGTCGGCAACTGAGCCCGCCCTTGGCTGGTGAGGCGGACGCCGGTTCCCCGGATCGGCTCGCCGTCTCCGACGAGAACCACTGCGGTGCCGCTGGCGGCGGGGTGGGCCGCGATGAAGCTCAGCAACTGATCGAGGGGCTGCGTGGAGAGCGTTCCGTTGACCAACAGCAGCCGGCTGGTCCACACCTCGTCACCCGCGTCCCCGGAACGTCCAGTGTTGAGGGAGGCCGAGGTGAGGGACGCCCGGTCGACGGTCTCCGCCGCGTGACCCAGCGCCAACGCGGCCGGATCGGCGTGGGCCGACGGCTGAGGATCGTCGAGGCGGTGGTGCTGGATCCGGGCCGGATCCAGGTCGACGAGTTCGGCACAGACGCCGATGCAGTCGAGCCGGACGTCACGCGACCACGGGTTGACCGCGATCTCAGCGGCCAGGTAGCGGGCGAAGTCGTCGGCGTGGGCGGGGTCACCCGTGAGGCTGACCGTGCCGAGTTGCTCGAGGTTGACCAACCAGGTGGCACCCTCGTCGTCGCGGCCGACCGAGACCAGCTGCGGGTAGGGGGCCCGGCCGGCGACCGGCGTTGCGTCGGCGTTCAGATTCAGGCTCCACCGGCGGCCGTCCGAGTTGTCGTCGGTCGGCTGCCAGGGGGCGGGCAGGTCGACGGGTTCTACCAGGTGAACCGTCAGCCGGTCGGAGGCCAGGAGCACGGCCGCCAACTCGGGCACCGCCCTGTCGTCGGCCACCATCACGTCGGCGAGGCGGCGCAGCGCCTGGTCCACCTGGGCGAGCGTGGGGCTCGCCTCCGAGCCGGCGACGATGATCGTCCGCTCCACGGGCGCCAACTCCGGTCCCGGCGCGGCGATGGTTCGTCCCGGACGCCGTGCCCGGAACTGCGCCTCCCGCCGCCGGCGCAGCGCCGTGAACAGCCCGCCTGCCAGCAGCGCACCGGCGCCGGTCAGGCCGGCCAACAGCCAAGGCGAAGGCACCGCCGTCTCATCCCTCTCAGGTGTCGAGGCTGGGATCGGCGTGGGGTTGACCTCCGCCGAGACGGTGGACGCGCCGGCTGAGGTCGGCGCGGGGAGCGGGGCGGAGCCCGCGGCGTCCGCTGACGTCGGCGGGACGGCGACTGACGGCACGACCGCCTCCGGCGCTGAGGGTGGTTCGCTCACCGAGGTGGGGCCTTGGGCCTCATCGAGGGGTGGGGACGTGGGCTCAACGGGGAGCTTCTCAGGCGCCGCGGCGAGCGGGGCCGGGAGCGTGAGCGTCCAGCCGGGGAGGATCAGGTCGGGATCGGTGAGCTGCCCGCCGTCGGGCTGCGTGGTGTGCCTGGACGCCGCGAAGATCGCCGGCCATTGGGTCTCGTCGTCCAACTGCTCTCGGGCGATGCCGGACAGGGTGTCGCCCGGGCGAACCGTGTAGGTCCCCTCGTCGTGGGCGGGGAGGGTCAAGACCCAGCCGGGGCGCAGGAAGTCGTCGTGCCCGTCGAGGAGGTCGGCGTTCAACCCGGCGATCTCGGCGTAGCGGTGTCCTGACCCCAGGTGCTGCTCGGCGATCGACCAGAGCGAGTCGCCCAACTTCACCGTGTGCGTGGGGCGCTCCTCCGCCAGGGCGATCGCGGGACGAACGCTCACGTCAGCGCGCTCGACCTTGGGTGACTGGGCGGCGACCTGGGGGGTTGCCGCAGCCGGCGCGGCGTTCGCCACCGTGCCGGCAATCGTCGGCAGCGCCACGAAGAGCAGGGTGGCCGCCCCGACCAGTTGCCGAGCGGGCGTTTGGGACCAGCGCAGGCCCGGAAGCGTCGGGGCGCTGATGCCCCGGACCGCAGCCACGATCTCGGTGACGATGGACGCCGCGAGCACCAGCCAGGTGACCCACGCCGCCGCCTTGACCACCAACAAGACGAAGGTGCCGTCGTCGGGGCTGGTGAGTCGCTGCATCCACTCCGCCGGAGAGGCCGGCACCCGGCCCCACCCGAGGGCGAGCAGGACGGCCGGCAGCCCGACGAGCAGGCCGGCCAGCGCCAGACAGGCGAGCAACCCCTGGAGCCGCGGATGACGGGAGACGTTCACCTCTTGACTCCGTCCACGACCCGGCTGAGCGACACGTCGGCGTCCCCGGCCACCTGGCGCGGCCCAACGCCGATGTTGCCCAGGAACTTGGGTTGGTACGAGGCGGTCACGTGGACGTGCAGGCTACGGGGGCCGGTCACGGTGACCGTGCCGCTGACCCCGGCCGCGCTCAGATAACCGGCTGCGGCGGTGCGGGCCGCGGCGACGTCCACCACCGGCGTCTGCCCCCTCATCGCCTGGGCCGACTCGACCTGGTTGGCCGCGGCCCGGGCTGCCTGTTGCGCCAGGGCGAAGGCCCGCTGCTTCGCATTCACCAGGCCGGTCAGGTCGACCGAGATCCCGATGGTCAGGGCCATCACCATGACCAGCAGGGCCATCCAGACGCTCGCCGCTGCGCCGCGTTCGTTGTGGTTCATCGTCTACCTCGGTGAGTGTCAAGGGGGCTCGTCACGGTGGCCGAGACAACCCGGGAGCCGGGCAGGCCCGGTAGCCCGAGATCTGCGAGCGGAACCGTGCAACTGACCGTCGCCGCCACCTGAGCCGGGGTGCCGACCGAGGTCGCGAAGCCGGCCGTGTCGACGGTGACCCTGCCGGGCTGGCAGCGGAGTCCCTGGTTGGCCAGGGTCGCGCCGGCGGCCGATGTCGCCGTGCTGGTGGCCTCACTCGCGGTCCGCGCGATGGAGGCGGAACGGGCGGCGTCCGCGGCCGCTTGCTGGACCGCCCCGCGGGCCAGTTCGAGGCGGCCGCCGGCCACGACCACGAGCACGATCAGCATCAGCAGCGGGGCGGCGACGGCCACCTCGACCGCCGCCGATCCCCGCTGCTTTCGAGAGCCCCGGACCGTCATGTCAGCCGTTCCACGGGCATGGTGGCGCTCTGGGCCACGGTCAGGTTCAGCGGGATCAGCGGCAGTAGCCGGACCGCCTCACCTCGAACCGAGACCGTCGTGGAGGTCGCCGACCGGCTGCCAGTGACCGAGACGCGGGTCAGGTGGCTCCCACCCGCGGCGTCCGCGAACTGCTCTGCGGCCGCCAGCCCGCTGGGCAGGCTGGAGTGGCGTCCCGCGGACGTGCGCGCCCCTACCTCAGCGGCCGCGAGCGCGATCGACCGTGCGTGGAACCACAGGCTCGCCTGGACGGCCAGGAGCACGAGCGTCAGCATCAGCGGGAGAACCACCACCATCTCGACGGCGACTGCCCCCCGCTGGTCTCGTGCGCGGCCCTGGCGCGCCCTCGGCGACCTCATGGTCCGAGTTCAGCTCGCGCCGATGACGGCGATCTTGCGGTTGATGAACGCCGTGATCGCGACCGCCAGCAGCCCGACGATCGTGATGGCCAGCACCACGAACAGGGCGTTCTGCACCGACTCGGACATGCCGCGCTCGCTGCGCCGGGCGCGGTCGAGTTCTCGCTGCAGCCAACGCTCCAGGTCGACGCGCAGCAACTGGCCCCTGACGTAGATCTCCAACATGGTGGTTCCTTTCTTGTGGGGGTTTCGGTGGGGGGTTGAGCTTTGCGGCAGGTCAGCCGGTGAACATCGTGATCAGCTGCGGTCCCAGCACGATGAGGACGAAGACGCCCACCAGGACGGTCGTCGGAATGGTGAGCCGTTCGTTGACCGCGTTGGCGCGGGCCTGTTCGGAGGTGAGCAGCGCGGTGCGCAGCGACCGGTTGTGTTCGAGCAGCGTCTGGTACACGGGCATCGACTGCTCCTCGGCCAGCGCCATGATGTTGGCGAGGTCGTCCAGCGCGGGCAGACCGAGGTCGCTGGCGGTCGCGTGGAAGGCCTCCCACGGTCGGCGTCCGTCGGTCTCGGACTCGGCGAGCGCCGCGGAGAGCCGGGCGAAGACCCAACTGCCTTCCCCGACGCGGGCGGCATTCTGCAGTGCCTGCCGGGCCGCCGAGCCGGCTCGCCGCTCCAGCGCGACCAGGTCGATGAACGAGGTGAGCGCGTAGGTGAACTGCTGGCGAGCCTGCTTCGCCTTCTGAGTCACGGTGACGTTCGGCACCACGAACAACCCGGCAGCCGCCACGATGGAGGTGATCGCCGGCACCTCCCACGGGAGGCCGAACCCCAGCAGGGTGGTCAGCCCGGTGAACAGGAGCGGGAACACCAGCCCGATCCCAGCCAGCATCAGCTTCTCGCCGTAGAAGCTGGAGGAGCTCTGGTGGAGCACCGCAAGGTCGGCGACCGGCATCCTGACCAGGCCGGCCGGGAGCACGCGCCGCGACCAACTCCCCAGTCGATCCTGGAAGTCCGTGTCGCGGGTCGCTGTCGCAGGGGCCGACCCGGCCAGCGCGTCCAACGCCGCGCCCAACCGCGGCACCCCCGGCATCGCCCACCACGCGAGGCCGACCACTCCGCCAGACACGAGAAGCCCGACAAAGGCAGCCAATTGGAGCCCGGTCATGTCGTCGGCCCGGTCTGCGTGAAGAACCGCGGCAGCGGCTTCACCGTCGACATCTTCCGGATCAGCACCAGCAGCGCCGCGTACAGGCTGATCAGCAGGGCGAGGATGAGTTGACCCTCCGGCGTCGCCCGGTAGGGCTCCAGGTACTGCCCGCCAAGGGCGAGGACGCCCAGGGCTCCCGAGGTGATGATGGTGACGAGGCGTGCGGTCTGGGCGGGTTTGGCCCGGTCCGCCTCCAACTGCCGACGCGTCGAGACCTCTGCCGCGACCGTCTGGGCGAGGCCGTCCAGGATCGCCCCGAGCCCGTCGGCCCTCGTCCGCGAGGCCAGGACCAGGGTGGCGGCCACCAGGTCACCGGTGGCGTCGTCGAAGTCGGCGGCGAACTGGCGCAGCGCCTCCTGGGTGTCCCACTGCGAGCGAAGCCTGCTCACGAGTGCCGAGACCTCCGGGTGCACGATGGGCGGCGTGGTGCGCAGCGTGTCGACCAAGGCCCGTTCCAGGCCGGCCCCCACTCGGATGACCCCGGCGAGGTTTCGGGTCCACTCCGCCAGCCCCTCCAGCCGCGCGATGGTCCGACCCTCTCCCGTGTCCCCGAGCAGCCACGGCAGACCGAGAGCGGCGACCGGGAACAGCGGGAGGGCGATCACCCATCCCGTGAGCACGGCCACCGCGAGGCCCGCACCGGTGGCCGCGACGGCCACGATCTTGGTGCGGCGCGAGATGCGCGCCCAGCGACCCGTGCCCGGAGGCGTCCGTGGCTCGGCGGTGACGACGGGAACCGCTCGGAGCCCGGCGACCAACAGCAGCACGCCCCCGACCAGCAGGGCACCGGACAGGGCGGCCAGCAGTTCGGTCATGCCACTCCCCCTCGGTGCGCGTCGGCGATGAACTGCGACAGGGCGAACCCGAAACGCGCGAGGTCCCGCAGATCATCGGGGAGGACATGCGGTGCGGCGGGGCTGTCGCCGTTGCGGCGGAACACCGTGGTGGTGGCGTACCCGCCGACCCCCTCCCCCGGGGCGACGGCGAGGATCTCGTCGACCACGCGCTGCTTGCGCGTGACGCCGTTCTTGCCGTGGGCGTACACCGTCCGCATCTGGACGACCAGGTGGACGCAGCGGGCCAGCTTCATGACCGCGGACTCGCGGGTGTACTCCTTCGACTGGACCGCGCAGCTGATCAGCTTCTCCATGGTCTGCCGCGCGGACTCCGCGTGCGTGGTGGACATCGACCCGCTGCCCGACTCCATCGCCATGATCATCTGAGCCACCTCGGCCCCCCGGACCTCTCCGGTGATCTGCCGCGACAGGATGAAGCGGAACGAGTCCCGCATCGCCTGGTACAGGGAGTACTGGTTCACCGGCTTGCCGTCCGGGCCGAGCTCGCCCGATCCGGGCCGCTCCTCCCAGGAGAACACCACCGAGTGCTGGTCCGTCAGCTTCTCCAGGCCGAGTTCGCGCTCGGTCTCGAACACGCCGATCACCTCCTCCGGGCCGATCTCGGCACACAGGGCGCGCAGCAGCGTGGTCTTGCCATCCCCCTGGCTACCGGACACCACGATCGACTTCCGGGCGCGGACGGCCGCAGCCAGGAACGAGGCCATCACCGGCGTGAGAGTGCCGAGTTCGACCAGGTCGTCGAGCGTGACCCGCACCATGCGGTGGCGGCGCAGGACCAGCGCCGGCCGTTGAGTGACCGACATGGACGCCGCCAACCTGGCCCCCTCCAGGTTCAGGTGCAGCGCCGGGTGCGCTTCGCTGAAGGGCCGCGGCGGATCGTTTCGAGCCCCGAGATCCTGCAGCAACTGCACCAACTCGCGGTCCGAGGACGCCACCGGCGGGCCGGGGACCTTCCGGCCGTCGACGAGGTTCAGGAACACCTGATCGTGGCCGACGGCCAGGATGTCCTCGACGTCGTCGCGGTCCACCAGTGGCTGCAACCGGCCGAGTCCGAACATCAGGTCGAACACGGCCTTCGCCAGAGCCCGCTGCTCCTCCACGGTCCAGGCGTGCCCCTCCACGGCGAAGTGCGCCTCGGTGGCCTCCCGGACGACCTCGAGGATCACGGCCCGACCCAGTTGCCTGCGGCTCTCCAGGTCGGTGGGGGTCCCGTCCAGGCGCGCGGTCAGTCTCTTGGACGCCAGCGCGCGCAGCGTCGCTGCCTGGTCCCAGTCGACTTCGCTCGGGGCGTGAGAACGCAGGACGGGCTGGGCCGCCTTCGCCCCTCGCGGCCTCTCGTCACCGGCGACCACCCGCAGGCTGGTCGGCGGCAAGGCGAACTCCGACGGGACCCGTCCGGGCCGCACCGACGCCATTCGACCGTCCAGGCCGAACTGACTGAACAGGGGCACGCTCGCCAACTCGGGCGGCTGGATAGGGAGTCGTTCTTCGACCGTCACTGGGTCCTCCTCCATTCGTGGGCAACGCCCGTGGGCTCGGCAGCCACCGGTCGGCGATTGGCCGGGCAGGCCCGCAACTGCTCCCCCAGCCCGTTCACGGCTTTCGCCAGCGGCGTCCGCTCGAACCTGTGCTGCGCCTCGCCGTGCGACCACCAACGTGCCGCCTGCTGATCCCAGGGCAACGTGCCGATCACCGGGACGCCCAGGTCACGCTCGACATCCGCAGCCGAGTAGGGACGCCCGGGTTCCTGCAGCAGGAGGCGCAACTCGGCGGTGCCACGACGCAGCCACGGGAGCCAGGAACGCAGACAAGCCAGTTCGGGAAGTCCCGAGCCGGCCAGCACGACGGTGAGGTCGGCCTCGCCGATCAGCGGGACGGGCGCGCCGACCAGACCGAGGCGTCCGGCGTCAACCAGCACGTCGACCGGGCTGGACGCCTCCAGCTCGCGCAAGGCTTCGAGCAGTTCGTCCCAGACGCCGACCATCGTCGGGCTCTGGAGCGGCGAGCGGATCCCCGGGAGGAAGGAGGCCTGGGAGTCGGCGGCGGGGAACAGGCGCGCCGGCAACTCCTGGGCGAGTTGGTGCTGGCGGTGGGCCAGCACCAACTCCGACAGGCCCGGGCGAGCGAGGCCTCGGAAGTAGCCCGCCAGCATCTGTGAGCCGCCGGAGGGGTCGGCCTCAACGACGATGACGGGGCGGGGCCAGGTCAACCCCAGGCCCACCACCGTCGTGGTCAGGCCGCGCGTGCCGGACACCGACGTGAACGAGATCAGCGCCATCGTCCTCAGCGCTCCCGCGAATCCAGCACGAGCGCGACCTTGCTGGCGGCAGCCTGCGACGCGAGGCCCGCGGCGTCCTGCGACGGAACGAGCACGTCGACCAGCGCCGCCTGCCCGTCACTGGTGCGAGCGACGGCCACGACGGTGGCGGCGATCGCGGCCGGCGTGGCTGTGGCCTGGTCCGGGGTGCTGGGTGCCTGCACGATGCGCACCCGGTCGCCGGCCTGCAGCGGGCTGGCGGGCAGCAGGCCGTTACCGAGCAACAACCCGACCATCGTCATCCCCTTCGGCGGCATGACCTGATCGGCCACGACCTCGGGCGTGACCAGACCGCCGGCCGAGATGTCCAGCGCCGCACGCTTGCCGACCAGGGCCGGTGCCTGATCCGCCGGGATGGCGTGGACCGCCGGGTCCACTCCGATGCGCACCGTCACCAGGTCCGCGGCACTGATCAACGAGCCTCGGGGCATCGTCGAGCGCGCGGCCAGCACCTCGACGGTCGAGGTGGCGGACAGCCAGAGCCAGGCACCGCCCAGGGCGCCCAGGAGCAGCGCAGCTACCGATCCGATCAGGAAAGCCGGACGGCGCCGCACCTTCAAGGGGACCGCCGACCCCGCTGGCGGGACGGCCTGTGGTGCGGGCCGCGTTGCGGCCGGCGTGGTGGAGCGTGGACGGATCATCGGGTTCTCCGGTTCACGTGCCGCATCGGGTGTGCTCGATGTGCTTCACCAACGGTGTAGGGCCAGGGGGGTGTCGGGAACCTCATAGTGGGCACTATAGCGCCCAGCGCGCTATAGCGCGCAAGATGTCCGGTCCTCCATATGGGACGTGTGCCAAGCTTGCCGTTGATGTCTGTCTCCATGACTGCCACCCGGGCGTTCCTCTGGCTCGACACCCGGGGCGGGCGACGTGCCCTGTCGAAGCCGGACGCCGCGAGTCACGTCGACCCGTCACGGCGCCCGGCCGCGATCCCGCGCGCGCTCGCGAGGCGTCATCAGGTCGCGCACTCGGCGATCCGTGGCGTCCAGGTGGCCCACGTTCAGCCCCGGATGACCGCCCCCACCGCGGAGGTCGTCTACTTGCATGGGGGCGGGTACGTCAGCCCGATCGGGACGCACCACTGGTGGCTCATCGACCAACTCGTGCGCGCCACCGGCGCGCGGTTCACCGTCCCGGACTACCCGCTGGCACCGGAACACACGCTCGACGACGCGCTGCCGATGCTGAGCGATCTGTACGCCACGGCGTCCGAACTGGCGGGCGACCGACGGTTCGTGCTGGCCGGCGACTCCGCCGGCGGCGGCCTTGCGTTGGCTATGGCTGTCCTGGCACGGGAGGAAGGGTGGCGCCCCGCTGATCGCCTCCTGCTGTTCGCCCCGTGGGTCGATGTGACCCTCAGCGACCCCGAGGCGGAACGACTCGAGGCCCAAGACCCCCTGCTCCGGTGCGTCGGCGCCCGGGATGACGGTCGCGCCTGGGCCGGCCGTCGCGCACTCTCCGACCCGCTCGTGAGCCCGATCAACGATCACCTCGCCGGGCTGCCTGCGATGACGATCATCCAGGGCGGTCGCGATGTGCTGTTTCCCGACACCCGCACGTTCACCCGCAAGGCGCGAGCCGCAGGATCAACCGTCGACCTGCATCTCGAACCCGGCGGCTTTCACGTGTACCCGATCGCGTACTGGACGCCGGAGGCCCAGCGCGCCTACGCGATCTGCACGACGGCGATCCTCGGTTAGCCGCTCCGCGCCCGGTTCGCCAACTCGACGGCGTCGTCGAGCTCGATCCGCATGCGCTCGGCCAGGAGCGGGGCATCCAGCAGTCGCGTCCACCAACCCAGCGAGACGATCAACTCCGGCCGTTCTCGGCACACGGCGAGCCAGTCCGGCTTGAGCGTCCGGATCTGCCTGCGCGCCGCGACCTGTGACAGCGCCCACTCCAACGCCGGAACGCAGAGCATCCCCAGCGCCGTCGCGGCAGCGGCTGCCGGCATGAAGGCACTACCGGCCCTCCCGATGGCGGAGGGCTCATGGGACCCGACGAACAAGATCCTCTCCAACGACAGCAGGGCGATCCCGATCAGGCCCAGGACCCCCGTCAGCCACAGGAACACCGCACTGACCCGGCCAGCGGGATCGTTGGCCATGGCGAAGAACGCCCTCGCGCTCGCGATCATGAGTTCGCCCAGCAGCACGACGACCCACGCGTAGCTGATGAAGATGAACAGCGACGTCCAGACGTCGGTGGCGGCGTCCAGGGTCTGCAGTTCTGCGTCGTGCAGCGACGCCAGACCCCACAGCAAGACGCTGGACGCCATCATGAAGGAGGTGACGACGATCACCCAACGCCTCGAGCGGGGAGTCGCCCCCTGCTCAACGCGCGCGTGCAGAAAGCGAGCGACGAAGGGCTGCGCGGCGATCCAGCAAGCCCCCAGCGTCACCCGCATCACGAGCGTCGAGAGGTTCGGCACGCCGATCCAGCCGTTGAGCTCCCGGCCGAAGACCCAGGCCGTCGCTGTGGCCGCGAAGAATCCGAGCGCGACGGTCAGGCTGACGCGTTCGGGGGGAGCCTGATCCCGCCAGGTGAGCCATGCGCGCCACCCGACCGACAGCCACACGAGGCCGATCAGAACACCTGGGATCAACGCAGCGCCGTCGAGGCCGACCCCAACCGGGGCATCCGCATCCGGTGCACCAGCAAGGTGCCGAACAGTTCGGCGTCTCGCTCGAGCGGATCGTCGTAGTGGGACCGCGCCACCCGATCGCCGTGCCCCAGCACGATGTGGCCGACCTCGTGGCCGATCACCTGCAGTCGGCGCTCTGGACTGGTGGCGCTCACGAGGATCCAGTCCGCGTCCGCCGTTCGCACCCACACGCCCGACGTGTCGTCCTCAAGGGGGGCGTCCGTGACCCGGACCGGACGCCCGACCTTCACGGCCACGGCGCTCAGCACCTCATCCAAGCTCGCGCCGGCGGGGACCAACCTGTTCACCAACGTGCGAATTCTGGCCACCTCGGTGGCTCACCTCCTTGTGCAGCCCTACGTCCGATCGGTCCCCCCTCGACGAACCCCCGACCTGCGATCGACGGTACGTGTTCCGATAGTGCAGCAGCGGACGCCGGTTCGGGAAGGTGCTCCTAGACTGAGACGCCGTGACCGACCAGCCTTCCCACTTCACGCGACGCATGCAAGAGCTCATGCGGACGCCGATGGCGGACGGCAAGGTCTGGACCGATCGCTCCGTCTCCCGCGCTGCCGAGGACCATGGCTATGCGCTCAGCCCCACCTACGTGCGCCAACTGCGGAGCGGGAGCCGCACCAACCCCTCGATCGACGTCGTCAAGACCCTGGCCCTGGTCTTCGACGTCCCGGTGAGCACCTTCTACCCAGAGCCGGACGCCGACGAGATCCTGCGGGCCCTCGACGTGCTGCAGGCCGCGGGCGCGGAGACCGTCCTGGCTCGCGGCGCCGGTCACCTGTCCCCCAGGTTGTTCCGCGCCATCGCCGACGCCATCAGCCAGCCGAACCCGGAACCGAGCCCTGAGGCGTCCGGGGGCGACACGACCGGCACCCAGGGCGGTTAGCCCAACGCCCATGCCAGTCGCCCGGCACCCGATCCGGGCAACGTGGAGGGTCTCGTCGCACCCGGTGGTGCCTCCTCGCGTGCTGACCAGTCCAGCCGCGGGCGCCGCGGCCACGCACCCGCGGTGCACGCATTGGCACTCAGCGCAGCGGGTGCGCCCGGAAGAAGTCCCACATCACCCGGGTGGCGTCGATGTCGTTCGACGTGGCCCGGTGATGAACGCGGGCAGCGGACGCCCACCGGGCCAGGTGTGGCCGCCGCCCGCCACGGTGTACAGGACGACGTCCGCGAGGTCGCCGTCGGGGCGGTTCCACTGCGTCCGGGTCACGTCCCCCTGCGCAGGGAACTGCTGCACGGTGGTGTACCCGTTCCGGGCGGCGTAGTCGGCGACCCACGACCGCACGTCCGGAGCGGCCCTGGCTGGCCCCCGCAGCGGGCCGCCCTCGTACGGGACGATCGGGTCGGCCGTGCCGTGGAACGCGATCAGCGGGATCGGCCGGGTCCGTCGGCACGCGTCCCACGGATAGGTGAACAGGCCCGCGACCGTACCGATCGCCGCGATCCGGTCAGCCAGGACGCACGACAAGACGAAGCTCATGCCGGCGCCGTTGCTGATCCCGCTGACGTACACGCGATCGGGGTCGATGGCGTAGTCACGGCTCAGCCTGTCGAGCAGTTCGGTGAGGAACTGGATGTCGGCTGTCGTTTCCGCTGCTCCGGGGGTGT
The DNA here is from genome assembly GCA_012517965.1 of Propionibacterium sp. Classification (GTDB taxonomy): domain Bacteria; phylum Actinomycetota; class Actinomycetes; order Propionibacteriales; family Propionibacteriaceae; genus Propioniciclava. The sequence continues at coordinate 18,159 of JAAYTZ010000065.1, forward strand.
GGGACGCCCAGCGCAGCGGCGTCCCGGTGCCCATGGGGTGGACGGCGATGAAGCCCTCCTCGTCGGCGAGATCGCTCCAGCGGGAGACGCTCTGCTGATTGGCCGGCCACTGCGCGAAGCCGTGCAGGTCGACCACCAGCGGAACCGGATGCGTCCCGTCGTAGGACGCCGGCACGTGCAGCAGGTAGCGCCGGGTCAGGTCCGACACAGTGATCGAACCGTTCGTACGGTTGGCCACCAGGAAGGCGCCCACCACCACCGCGGGAATGGCCAGCAGCACAGCTGTCACGACCAGCAGCACCCGCACGAGGGTGCGCACGATCGGGACCGGCCCGGGGCGCGTCTCGGACATGGGACCAGCCTCCCACCACAGACACCAGCGACCACTGGTTATCGGTCGCTGGCCCACTTCGCCCGGAGGGTCCGCGGCCCGAGCGCCAGAGCAATGATCAGAACCTGTGGATGGTCCTCGGCGGGGTGACGTGATTGGGCGCACCTTCCCGGGGATGATCTGAGATCCGAAGCAGTTCTGATCAAGGACCGGCGTTGGCGCGCTGGTTCGGGAAGGTACGCCCATGCTC
>JAAYTZ010000066.1 GCA_012517965.1 Propionibacterium sp.
CGCGTCCGGGTCAGCGGCTACCAACACGTCCAGCCTGCCGTGGGACGCGATCGTCCGGTGCCGGGGTCGGCCTTGCTCGTCACGGTAGGACTCCACCGTGTACACCCAGGCGACCCCGTCCCGGCCCTTCAACACCCGCACAATCACACCCCACCCTACCCAACCGCCTACGAACCCCCTACGCGACACGCCGCCCCAGAAGCACACAAAACCCCCAGCCACACCGTGACTGGGGGCTACTCAGACCTGAAACAGGGGACGCAGACGATCAGGCTGCCCGCGGCTACCTCGCCTTCCACCCTCAGGGCATGGCGCTCCTCCTTTGAGTCCGGGCTTCGTGGACCGAGGGGTGGGGCACCACCAGGATCGCCGACGCTGGCGGACCCACTTCCGGGGCAATGATCGGGGGCGGCAGTTCCGATGAACTGCCGCCCCCGATCCGTTCTTGTGGACCGCGACCTACTTCGGTGACTTGATCACCACCACCTTCAGGCTGTCGATGGTGCTGCCACTCACATCGCTGCTGATCGGGAGCAGCTTGGCGTAGAGCTGATGCTGGCCCAGCTTGATCGGCGTCCACTCGAACCACACGGCCTTTCCGGTCGGGTCACCCACGGACACCTGGCTTTCACCGATGAGTGTTCCGCCGGCATTCGGGTCGCCGTCGAAGAGTTGCACCCGCCGATTGTCCGCCCCTGCGAGGTTCGTGCCCGCCAGCACGCGGATCTTCAGTGGCTGACCGATCTCGGCTGGCACGGTCTGCGTCTTGAGCTTGCCGTTCTTGGCGATCGCTCCCATTGCGTTCTTCTCGAGCTTGACCTCCCGCTGCACCCCTGGCGGTGCCGCCGTGAACGGTTGCGCGACGGTCACGGCGTGCCACCCGACGTTGTTCTGACCCGGCCAGTTGGCCGGGTCCACGGTCTCGGACTCGTAGGTCTCGTTCGAGATGGCGTTGTCCGGGTCGAGCACCACCCGGATGTGCCAGTCGCGCGTCGACGGGTCGATGGTGTTCGGGTCGTTGTCGGGAAGCGGGCCGAAACCGGTGGTGTTCCAGTCGATCGCTGCCACCTGCATGCCGCGGGGGCCGAGGTTCGAGACGGTCGTCTCGCCGATGGACCGAGCTGCCTCGGGAACCTCTTCGAGGTACAGCGAGTCAGGGTTGAGCCTGAGCGGGACAGCATCGAAACGGACCTTCAGGCTCGGGACGGTCGTCATCAGACTGTAGTTGTAGACGCGAGCCTCCAGGCGCACGGTCTCGCCCACTCTGGGGTCGCGCCCCAGCAGCGGGTAGGTGCCGCTGACAGGCTCAGGCGTGTTCGCGCGCACGAAGAAGCCGCGCATCAGGTTGCGCGTGGGTTCCGGGTTGGGAACCCAACCGGTGAGGCACAACGCGTCCCCGCAATTGGTCCACACCTCCTTGAAGCGCGTTGGCAGGTTGAGCGCCGGGTCGGGGTTGCTGTAGTGGCTGTACCAGAAGTAGTGCGCGGGTACGTTCGGGTCAGCAGCAGTCTCGGTGGCGAACGCCAGCTTCCACGTGCCGTCCTTGGTGACGTAGAGGTCGCCGTGGTAGCCGTATGCCTGAGTCGTTGTGCCGGAGGCGGTGACGATCCTCACCCCCTCGGTCGATTCGGCCGTCGTCTCCTGGGTAGTGACCTCGCCCCAGCTCTGGCCGCTGTGGAACCCGATGTGGTTCTCCTGGGACACCGAGACGCCGGGGATCGAGACCTTGGCGGTCGTGCTCAGGTCGAGGCTCTCGCTGAGACTGTGGGTGTACTGGTGTTCCTGGCCGGCCCCTGTCGCTGAACTCAGGGTCACCCATTGATCGGCGGTTGCGCCGGCTATGTCCCCCATGTAGTCGCCCAGCGTGGTGCCCGAAACCTCCTTCCACTTGACACCGTCGCTGTCCTGCACACACGCCGAGTCGCCGGTCGGGCACGGGATCCTGAAGGTGCCCATGTCCGGCGGGTCGACCGTTTCGTCTCCGGCGGAATTCGGGTACGAGAGGATGTTGCCGTTCTCGTGGAGCGGCTGGTACCAAGCGGCGTCCAACCCTGCCTGGTATTCCTGCTTCGGCGTCCCTTCGGGCAGGACAATGTCCATGTAGCCCTCGATGGCGTTGCCGTCCGGCTGGCGACCCAGCGTCATTCCGTAGACGCGATAGCGCCAGACGTGCAGCTTCTGACTGGTGAACGCTATGACGTCGTCGTGCGCAGTGGTGAGTATCGCGCCAGAACTCTCGGTCGTGCTCGACGAGTTGTACTCCTGCTCGTGGCTCTTGAAGTCGTAGCCGAAACTGGCCTTGAACTCGGCGCTCCCCGACGCCGTGAAGAGGGGGATCGGCAAGCTCGCCTCGACCTTCGTGGTCGACGACGCGTCTGCTCCCAGCGAGAAGTCCGACGTGCTCGTGTGCTTCGTGTTGAACGTCTTCTGCCCCGTGCTGGTGAGCTGGGCGTAGGTGTTTTCCAATCGGGTCAGGGTCTCGACCTTCTTGGTCGACTTGTCCCAGTAGGCGTGCTTCGGGGGCTCCTGGATGATCGCCTTCGTCTGAATGACGTCTTCCAGCAGGAAGTGGTGAGGAGGCGACCCCAGGAACCGGGCGTCCCCGCGCAGGACCTGGGGGATCTCTCCGGCGGTCGGCCTTCCGTAGTCGAAGGCGACGAGCGGCACCACGGATGAGTGATCGGTCGTGGGGTATGCGGCATTCGACACCGTCTTCGTGAAAGGTGTCGTGCCCAACCTGGCGGTGGCTGCGTCAGGGTCGAACAAGTAGAGCACCAGGCCGTTCTTGTCCCACGTGGTGAATGCCAGCGACCACACCAGATCAGCCGCGGACACGGTGGATTGCAGCCCATTGAAGGCACCCGCCGCCATCCAGAACTTGATCCGCTCAGTCGGGTCCCCCGATGCGGGGATGCGCTGGGAGCCCGCTTCGGTGGGCGTCAGGGCTGCGTCGAAGACGAACGTCTTGAGGGCAACTGCCCCGGAGGATCCGTTCGCGGCGAGCGCGACCTGTCGCCGGTTGATGTCATGGCCGGTCAGCGGGTCGTATTTGAACAGACCGCTCGCCAACTGCACCCGTGCGCCGAACTCCCCTTCATCCGCGTAGACGATCCTGCCCGACGCAAGCTTCAGGGCGAAGATGTCGGCGGCGCTGTGGTCACGCTGGAAAGTCTTCAGGTTGACGGTGACGCGGTATCTGTCAAGAATCCTGTCTTCCTTCTCCCGCACGCTGGCTGCCACGCTCAGCTCGTCCCAGCCGTCGCCGTTGAAATCCCCGGCGACGGCGTCGAGCGAGCCGTTCCAGTTCTTCGCATCCCAGTCGCTGGACGGCTCGTCCACCCGGGAGGTGACGTTGGCGACCAGGGCCAGCGACTTGGCGGTCGTGTAGCGGTAGATGGCGACGTCGATGTTCAAGCCGGCGTTCAGGTAGGCCACGCCGATTTCCTTGCCGTTGTCGAAATCTCCATCGAACTCGCCGGTGGTCACCGCCAGCGGAATGGGGGCGATGTCGTAGGCGGTCGAAACGATGGTGCGAGGGATCGCCGAGGGTATGGACTGCTCGCGGACAGTCACGGGCGTCGTCGAGAAGTCGAGGACGGCGATCACCAGGTTGAAGGGATTCGGGCTGGCGGTGTCCGACGCGTAGGCGACCACCACCTCGTCGCGAGTGGGCTCGTTCGTCCCTGAATCGGACCACCTGTCCAGATCCCCGGCCTCGATGTCGAAGGAATAGGGAACTCCAGCGACGTGCGCCAAGGGCAGGCCAAGGGTCGTCGACGGCCGTGCTTCGCCGGTGGCTTTGTCGCACGCGTCTGCGAACTCGACCTTCACTCGGGATTCGACGGTCGGGTAGGCGACCACCACCTGATCGCTGAGCTGCGACGTGATCCTGCCCGCGGCGGCGCCAATCTGCATCCCGGACGCGCGGTTGTCATCTGCGGCCGGTTGCGGCTGGCAGTCGGCGGCGGTCAGCTGTGAGAGCGACCTGTCGGTGGGGTTGTACTCGTAGCTGGTCGCCCGCAGACGGCCGTCAGGGGTGAGGGGCACGAAGAGTTCGTCCTCCCGCCACACCTGAAAGTCGACCGCCGGTGGGGTCGTGCTCGGTGCGGCCGCCACCAGCACCTCTTCGCCGGGGGGAGGTGCCCCCGTTGCCTGGATCGCCGTGGACGTCAACAGAATGAAGCCCAAGGCTCCGATGAGTAACGCCTTCGTCCCGCGCATCGAACCACTCCTTCTGACGTACTCCGATTCCTCTTTATTGCGCTGGTTCTGGCTCGTATCGTCCGCGTTGAGATCGAGACGGGCAGACCCGTGTCAGGGCGCCTGCAACGTGATGACCCTGGGTGAGAGGGTCAGCCCGGGTGCAGGTCCCCGCTGTGAGCCGGGGAGCAGGTAGTTGCGGACCGAGAGCACGAGCATCGAGCAGGTCAGGTCGCTCGGGTCGGTGCACACGGGCAGCTGATCGCCGACGGAGTAACAGGGGCTGCCAGCGGTCAGGGAATCCAGCCCGGCCCGGCTGCAGTCCCGGGCGAAGTACTGGACGAAGAACCGGTCGCGGTTGGGTACCTCGTAGGCGTCGGCGGTGCCCGCCAGCGCCTTGTCGTCGACGTTGTCGAAGCCGAGTTGGGTCACGCTCGAGTTCAGCCCCAATCCCACGTAGGTGGCGTTGCCGGTCCGGGTGCCCAGCGCGCCGACGACGGCGTAGACCCGGTCCTCGGGGAGCGGTAACCGTGCGCTCATGAAGTAGGCCGTGTCCTCGGTGGGGGCCAGACAGTTCATGCCGACCTTGACGCACTCGGGGCCGGTCAGCGACAGCGCGGTGCGCAGGTTCAACAGCGGAGAAACCCGCGGGGTGGCGACCGGGTCGCAGGGTTGGCCCCACCGGGAGCACACGGCTTCGGCCAATGTCACAAGGTCCGTCGACAGAATGGTCTCGGGTGGGGTGGTGCCAGAGCGGGGCTCGAACGAGGCCGCGGGGTACGGCAGCGCTTGGTGGGATGGCCTCGTGTCCCGGACCCGCAGGACGACCAAGGGCAGGTTCTCCCGCCACCTGGTCGAGTCAGAGGCGTCCCCACCGCCGTCGACGGGCATCGCGTACCGGAGCACGGTCAGGAAATCGTCCGACTCCTCGCCGAGCCCCACGGCGAGGGGCGTGTCACCCAGGCGGGAGGGGATCGGTTCGGTGAACACCTGCCGGTCCGGCACGCCTGTCCGGAGGAGCGCCTGCCGGACGGCGGCGTCCATGGTCTGGTCGGGGGTGATCACGAACGAACGCACCTGGTCCCAGGCGGCGCCGGAGCCTCGCTCGATCACCACGTGGTTGACTGGATCGCCCAGGTCCGCGAACAGTTGCACGCGGTCGGCGTTCTTGGGCAGCGTGGTGAAGAACGTGTTGAGCAATGCCGGTACCCGGTCCCGCACGAACGCGTACTGCGCGCTCGTCACGCTCCACGTCCCCGGACGCGACAGCAGGTACGTCTGCAGCCCGAAGTAGGCCGCCGGTGGGGGCAGTTCGCCGATGACGACGAGGGCCTCGCGCGGGTCGAGACGATACGACGCCTGGTGTCCGGGCAATGTGGGCCCGACGATGCCGGCCGTCCCCGGATCGACCCACTCGTCCGGCCAAGCCGGCACGACGGGCAGCACGTAGGGCGCGGCCGGGTTGTTGCCCAGACAGGACCTCAAGACCTCGTACGAGTACGGGCAATCCGCTTCCGTGTAGAGCGTGAAGTAGCCGCGGGCGACCTCGAAACCCCGTTGCCTGAGATCGTTCGCTACCCGCCGGGCCTTGGATTCCACCCAGCCAGGCACCTTGTTCTGCGTCGTTGGGCTGGTCGCTGCCGCGGGTGCCACCCCGCCCACCAGCGCAAGCAGCGCGAGATGCACCAACACGAGGATGGTGCGCGGAGTCTTCATCTGACGTCCCCTCCGAGGCTTCCTTGCCTCACCGAAGCGCCGGTGTGGGAACCTGACACTCCAGAATCGACGATACGGCACCCGGCACCCTGCGTGAAGCCCCCGCGACGACGTGGTGACCGTGCTCTCTTCGGCTCGGTGGGGCTCGCGGCAGACTCGTCGTCCTTCCGGGAAAGCTGATCTCGTCAACCTGAAACAATGAGCCATGCGCGAAGAGCCCACCCGTGACCATGCGCCCCGAGTCGGGATCGCGGGCTACTCCTCGGCCAGCTGGCTGCACGTGGCGCCGATCAAGGCCGCGGGCGGCGTGGTTGCCGCCGTCGCGACGCGCGACCCCGCCCGTCGAGCCCGCGCGGAGTCGGACACCCCCGGCGTCCAGGTCGTCGACGACCTGGACGCGCTCGTCGAGCTTCCCGACCTGGACGCGGTCGTGCTGGGGACGCCGACGCACCTGCATCACGCGCACGCCCTGCAGGTGATCGCGGCCGGGCTTCCGGTGGTGGTGGAGAAACCGCTGGGCGTGAACCTGGCGCAGATGCGCGAGGTCGTGGACGCCGCCCGCGCGGCGAAGGTTCCGGTGACGGTCTACCTGCAGCGGCGCTTCGACCCGGCCCATCAGGTCGCGCGCGCGTTGGTGGCGTCGGGCCGGCTCGGGGACGTGTGGCGCTTCGAGTACCGCTGGGAGCGGTGGGTCCCCGAGCCCCGGCACGGCTGGCGCGAGGACACGCCCAGCGCCGACGGCGGCGGCAAGCTGTCCGACCTGGGGCCGCACATGATCGACCTCGCCGTGCAGTTGTTCGGACCCGTCGAGTCGGTGTACGCCGAGGTGGCCTCCCGGCGGCAGGTCGGCGACGACGAGGCGCACGTGGCGCTTCACCATGCCTCCGGACGCGTCTCCCACCTCGACGTGTGCACCCTCGTCGCCCAACCCGGGCCCCGGATGCGGCTCATCGGCAGCGCAGGCACGTGGGTGTACGACGACTTCGACGACCTCGGCAAGACCAGGAAGTTCTACCCCGACCTGAACGACGCGCCCGGCGGGTGCGGCTGGATCTACGGCGGCGCCGAACGCGAACCGGCGCCCACGCTTCCGGAGAACTGGGCCGAGTTCTACCGACAGTTCTTCCAGGCCCTGCGCTCCCCGGACCCGTTCGACGAACTGCCGGTGCCGACGTCGGCCGTCGTCCACATCGCCGCCGTGCTGGACGCCGCCCACCGCAGCGGAGCCACTCGGCAGGTCGTCCGGGTGCCGGCCGAGTCGACCGAGACGACGCACGCGGCGGGCCGGTCGGCGTCCTGACCCACGGCCAGGACTCAGCGGTAGCGCTCGGGCCGTCCGGTGTCGGGCAGCACCACCTCACCGACGACCTCGGCGGGGGCATCGAAGGTCCAGTCGCCCTGGACGACGAGCCCCTGGGCCCGGAGCAGGCTCGGCACCTGCCGGACGCGGTGCTCGAAGTCCCGGATCAGCCGGTAGTAGCGCGGCGCGAGATCGACCAGCGGGATCGTGCCGGTGGCGGTGAGGCGTCCGTCGTCGCCGAGGGCGAAGATGTCCGAGCGCAGCAGCAGCAGCTCGTTGGTGGTCTTGACCGGGAGGAAGCGGTCGCGGCCCACGGCGATCGCCCGCGCCTCCGCGAACACCTCGATCGCGGCGCCCATGGCGGTCTCGAGCTGGATGACCCGGGGAGAGGTCGGATCCGCCGGATCGACCGTCTTCACGTTGCGGATCAGGGGCAGGCCGAGCACGCCACCGCGCCGGACCAACTCCGCACGCACCTGCTCCAGATCCAGCCAGAGGTTGTTGGCGTGGAAGTAGGGGTGGATCCGCTCGTCCTGGAAGGCCGCCTGGTCGGCGTCCGCTGTCTGGGCGGAGTCGCGCAGGATGAGCCGGCCGTCGGAGCGGCGGATCGCCAGGTGCCCGCCCTTGCGGTCGTTCGGGGTGCGCGTGCAGACCTCGGCGGCGTAGGTGGCGCCCGACTGAGCGAACCAACCCGCCAGCAGGGCGTCCGGTGCCGCCCCGAGGTTGTCGCCGTTGGACACGCTGGCGTACCGGTAGCCGCGCTCGATCAGGGCGTCCAACAGCCCCGAACTCCACAGCGACGGGTAGAGGTCGCCGTGTCCGGGGGGGCACCACTCGAGCCGGGGATCCGCCGGCCACGACACGGGGGCCAGATCGTCGGCCCGGAGCCGGGGCTCGATGCTCTGTAGGAAGTCGAGGGGGAGTCCGTCCACGGGCAGGTCGGGGTACCGGGCCAGGTGGGCCAGGGTGTCCTCGCGGGTGCGGAAGCTGTTCATGAACAGCAGAGGCAGCCGCGCCCCGTACGCCTGCCGGGCATGCCGAACCTGCCGGACGATGACGTCGAGGAAGTTCAGCCCGTCACGCACCGGCAGCAGGGTCTTCGCCGCCTCCATCCCCATGGAGGTGCCCAGGCCCCCGTTCAGCTTGATGACCACGGTGCGGTCGAGCGCCTCGGCCGCGCGGGCGTCGTCCACCCGGACGTCGGCGAGCCGAGGGGGGTCGAGCAGCGGGGCGATGGACGCCTCGGGGATGATGCCCGTCGCGCCCTCCCGGCAGAGCCGGTGGTAGTGGCTGAAGACCTCGATGGCCACCGGGTCGACGCCCGCCGCCCGCATCTTGTCGACGCACAGGGCCAGGGTGTCGGGAGAGGCTGCGGGGGACCCGTCGGGGGCTGGGGTGTTGGTCATGGGAACTCCGTTCGAAGTCGGTCCTGGGTGGGTGAGGTGGCACGGCTGGGAGCGGGTGGGACTGCGGGAAGCTCAAGCCGACCCAGTCGGGTGACCTCGAGGATCACGCACCGGTCGGGCGGAAGCCACGGCGTTCGGATCCCCACCGTGCCCAACATCCTGCCGCTCACGGGCACCCCCCCGGACCAGGTCCACGGGGGGCGTCCGAGACCGGGGACGCCGGCGTCCAGCCCGGGGGGCAGGTCGAGCACGCCGCCAGGCTCCACCGGCCGGACCTCGTAGAGCGCTTCCGGGTCCAGGCCCGGCAGCACCACCTGGCCGAGGGTGGCGGCGTCCGTGGTCTCGGTCAAGCAGAGGTTGTAGATCGCCAGGTCGGGCGTGACGACGCCGTGCAGGAAAGCTCCCGGCTCGGGCAGGTCGACCCGGACGAGTTCGCCGCCGTGCAGCACCGCCCGGCGCCGCTTGTACCAGTCGATCCAGGAGGCGAGTTCGGCGAGTTCCGCGGGGCCGGCCTTCGCCAGGTCCCACTCGATGCCGAGGTGCCCGAACGCGGCCGTCGCGGCCCGGAAGCCCAGCGCGTGGGTGCGGCCCGTCGTGTGCGAACGCCCCGACGCGATGTGCGAGCCGAGCAGTTCGGGGGGCAGCAACTGCCCGCTCCAGCGGTTCAGGTGCTGCCGTTCGACCGGGTCGATGCAGTCCGACACCCAGACGCGGTCGCACCGGCTCATCACCTCGAGGTCGATCCGGCCGCCCCCGGACGCGCACGACTCGACCTCCAGGGCCGGGAACCGGGCCTTCAACTCGTCGACGAGGCGGTAGAACGCCCGCGTCTGCTCGTGGACGCCGGCGGCGCCGGTCGGCCACGTGCCGGCGTCGACGAGGTCCCGGTTGTGGTCCCACTTGATGGCGGCGATCGGGTACTCGGTGAGCAGCGCGACCAGCTGGTCGCGGACGTGGGCGTAGGCCTCGGGGATCCCCAGGTTGAGCACCTGTTGGAACCGCGACTCGACGGGCAGCCGGCCGCCGCCGGGCTGCATCAGCCACTCGGGGTGGGCGCGGGCCACGTCCGAGTCGGGGTTCACCATCTCCGGCTCGAACCACAGGCTGAACTGCATTCCCAGCCCGGTGACCTTGTCGACGAGGGGGTGCAGCCCGTCCGGCCACACGTCGGGGCTCACCACCCAGTCGCCCAACCCGGACCGGTCGTTGCGCCGCGACCCGAACCAACCGTCGTCCAGGACGAACCGTTCGACGCCGATCGCCGCGGCCCGTTCGGCCAGGTCGGTGAGCCGGGCGAGGTCCTGGTCGAAGTAGACGGCCTCCCACACGTTGAGGGTGACCGGGCGCGGGGTCTGCGGGTAGCCGGGACGCGCCCGCAGCCAGCGGTGGAAGCGGCGCGCGACGGCGTCCAGCCCGAGGCCGTGATTCGCGTAGACCCACGGCCCGGTGTAGGACGCCCCCGGCGCGAGTCGGCCCTCCCCGGGCAGCAGCAGTTCGCCGCCGCCGATCACCTGGTCGCCGGACGCCGTGCGTTCGGCGTAGTGGACGTGGTTGCCGCTCCAGGCGGTGTGGACCGCCCACAGCTCCCCGTCGGCGAAGCCGAATCCGGGGGTGCCCAGGTGCAGGACGTACGCCGAGTCGGCGCCGGTGCGTCCGTGCCGACCCTCCCGCCAGTGCGTGCCCACCCGCAGCGGCTGCCGCTGGGGGACGCGTTCCTTGGTCCAGCGTCCGGCGAAGTCGAGCACCTCGCGCGCGCGGCCCGGGACCGGGAAGGCGACGAGCAACTCGTCGACGCGGTAGTCGTCGGCGCCGTCGTTGCGGACGGTCGCCCGGGCGCGCGCCAGGCCGTCGGGCGACAGTTCGACGTCGACGGTCAGCGCGAGGCCGGCGGCGGCGTCCGAGGCTCGGAAGGACACGGCGGCCGGGCCGAGCAGCCTGGTCCCCTCGGCCACTGGCAGGCCGTCGACGAACACCTCGTCGACCCGCCAGTCGGGCGACCAGCCCGAGCCGTCGGGACGCGAGCCGGTGAGCCCCGGACGCCCCGTCCAGCCGGTGCGCTGCTCGGGCACGAGGGAGAGCCGCACGGGCACATCCGGGGCGTTGGGCAGTTGGGGCGGCAGCGAGACGAGCGCGAGGGCGTCCACACCGGCGGCATCGAGGCCGGGCAGGGCGGCGCCCCAGTGCAGGACGGCGGGCAGCCGACGGTCGGTGCTGTCGAGCACCAGGCCGACATCCGCGGCCTGCAGGGCGAGGCGCCAGCCGATCACGAATTCCCTCCCACCCGGAACGCCACCGACGCCGACACCGGACGCGGCCACAGCGCGTGCTCGGGGCGCACATCGGGACCGCACGACCGCGAGCCGAGCCCGTGCTGGGCCAGGTCGAGGTAGAGGTGGACGCCCCGCGACGCCGGCAGCTCGTGCTGGTGGCGGGCGGCGGTCCACTCCTCGGCGCTGTGCCGCGCCACCACGAACCCCGGCCGCGCCCCGGCGACAGGGCTCGTCGTCACGGTGAGGGGAGGCAGCGCGTCCCCGTCGAGGCGCAGTTCGCGCAGTCCCTCGCGGTGGCCGGTCTCCTGCGGCACCGCGTACCGCACCGTGAGGTCGTCGACGGCGGCGGCGAACCGGCCGACCCGCGCGGCGGCGCGGCTGTCCGGGTAGTTCTCGCCCGGCCCGGTGCCGAACCAGGACGCCGCGTCGTACCCGGGCGGCAGGACCAGATGGACGCCGACCCGCGGCCACGTCACGGTCCAGCCCGACGAGGGCTGCACGTCGACGTCGAGGTGCAGGGCGCCGCCGAGCCAGCGCCACCGCTGCTCGACCGTGACGTACTGCGCGGAGTTCGCCGCGGCGAGTCGGTACTGCGTCGTGAGGCCGTCGGGGCCCGCCTCCAGAGCCACGAGCCGTTGCTGCAGCCGGTCGAGACCCGCCGCGCGCCACCGCTCCGCCGAGGAGGGGCCGTCGACCCCGAGCCCCAGGGTGTCGGCGGGGTCGGCGAGTTCGTACGAGCCGCGCGTCGCCAGCGAGTCGTTCTCGGTGGGCGCCCGCCACAGGGTCACCTCGCCGCCGGTCGCCCGCACCGCGCCGAGCGACGTCAGGCGTCCCCAGCGGTCGAACCGCGCCCCGCCCAGGGCGTACCCGCCGTCGTCGGTCCGCGTCGCGGGGACGGGCGCCTCCGGCGTCCGGGGCGCCGCGACCGCTCCGAGCGCCAGCTGGGCGGTCGTGATCACGTGCCCGGCCGGCGCCCAGGGCGTCGGGTCGGCGAGGGCGGCGGTGACGGTGAGCCAGTGCTCGCCCGGCGCGGTCCGGTCCAGTGCGGGCAGCGGCAGGGACGCCGACGCGCCGGCCGCCACCGGCGGCATCGCGAACACCCCGTCGGAGACCGGCCGTCCGTCGACCTCGTGCACCCACGCGAACACGATGTCGCGGGTGTCGGTGTCGTGGCGCCGGTTGTCGACGGTCACGCGGCCGTCCCGCAGCCCCACCTTGAGGGGGGTCGTGACGGCCGCGTACTCGGCGAGCATGGGCGTCGGCGTCCCGTCGGCGAGCACCATGCCGTCGCACACGAAGCTGCCGTCGTGGAAGACCTCGCCGAAGTCGCCCCCGTAGGCATGGAAGGGGGTGCCGTCGGCGGTGGTCGTGAGGATGCCGTGGTCGCGCCACTCCCACACGAACCCGCCGTGCAGGGCCGGATGGGCGTCGAAGACCGCCTCGTAGTCGGCGATGCCGCCGGCGCCGTTGCCCATCGCGTGCAGGTACTCGCACTCGATGATCGGCCGGCCCGGCCGGGTCTCGGTGAGCTGAACGAGCTCCTCGATCGGGGCGTACATGCGCGACACGATGTCGACGTGGCGGTCGCTGTGGTCGTTCTCGTAGTGCACCGGACGCCCGGGGTCCCGCCGGTGGAGCCAGGCGGCCATGGCCGCGAGGTTGGCGCCGGCGCCCGACTCGTTGCCCAGCGACCAGGCGATGATGCAGGGGTGGTTCTTGTCGCGCTCGACCATGCGGCGCACGCGGTCGAGGAACACCGCCCGCCAGGCGGGGTCGTCGGACGGGTTGCCCACCCAGTCGTTCGTCTCGAAGCCGTGGGTTTCGAGGTCGCACTCGTCGATGACCCAGAAGCCGAGCTCGTCGGCGAGGTCGAGCAGGGTCGGGTGCGGCGGGTAGTGGCTGGTGCGGATCGCGTTGAGGTTGTGCCGCTTCATGAGCAGCATCGCCTCGCGCACCGAGGCGCCGTCGAAGACGCGGCCCTCGACCGGGTCGAAGTCGTGCCGGTTGACGCCGCGGAGCCGCACGCGGCGTCCGTTCACCAGCCACGCGTCGCCGACGACCTCGACCCGGCGGAACCCGGCGCGCACCGTGACGGTCTCGGCGGCGTTGGCGACCTCGAAGTCGTACAGGTGCGGCGCGTCCGCGCTCCAGGGGTCGACGGGGCCCACGTCGAAGCGATGCGGCGCGGCGGCGTCCGCCACGTCGGCGGTGAGGCCCAGGGCGTGGCAGGAGACCCGCACCGGGTAGGCCTCCGGGGGGCACTCCACCTCGAGGGCGAGCGTGCCGCGGCCGGTGGCGGGGTCGTAGTCGGCGCCCAGGAAGACGTCGTCGAGGCCACCGTCCGGCCGGTGGAGCAGCGTGACCTCGCGGAACAGGCCGGGCAGCCACCACTGGTCCTGGTCCTCGATGTAGGACATCGCCGACCACTGGTGCACGCGCACGACCAGGACGTTCTCGCCCGCCCGGACGCTGTCGGTCACGTCGAACTCCTGCCGCAGCCGGCTGCCCCGGACGATGCCGACCTCGTCGCCGTTCAGCCAGACCCGGCCGAGCGACTCCAGTCCGTCGAAGCGCAGCCAGACGCGCCCCGAGGAGAGCCAGCCCGAGGGCAGGTCGAAGCGGCGGCGGTGGTCGCCGGTCGGGTTGGCGTCCGGCACGTGGGGCGGGTCGAGCGGGAACGGGTACTTCACGTTCGTGTAGGCCGGACGCCCCCAGCGTCCGTCCCCACGGAGCACCCAGTGCGACGGGACGTCGATGAGGTCCCAGTCGGCGTCGTCGTAGTCGGGGTCGGACGCCGCGGCGTCGGCTTCGCCGGCGCTCGGGTACAGCCGGAACCGCCAGTCGCCGCACAGGTCGAGGCTGGGCGCGGTCGTCCTCAGGTGGGCGCGGGGCGCGACGCGGCGTCCGGAGCCCGGAGAGATCTCCTCGACGTAGGCGGTGCCGGGGGAGGCGGTGGGGGACATGGGTTCCTCGCTGTGACAGGCGGGCCGGGGGGGGGCGGCCACGGGCGGCGTCCGAAGCCGCACTTCGGGGGGAAGGACACCCCGTCCCCGGCGGCGCGGCCGGGGACGGGGTCGATGGTCAGCCCTTCGTGGCGCCGAGGGTGAGCCCGGAGACGAAGTGCTTCTGGAGTGCGAAGTAGATGATGACCGTCGGAAGGGCGACCATGACCGCCCCGGCAGCCACCAGGTTGTTGTCGGTGAAGAACGCACCCGACAGGTTCGTCAGCGAGCTCGTGATCGGGAACATGTCGCCGTTCTGCAGCAGGACGGTCGCCCAGAAGAACTCGTTGTAGATCCAGGTGATCTGGAGCGTGGCGAGGGCGGCGAGCGACGGCCGGCAGAGCGGGAGCGTGAGCTTCCAGTACTGCTGCCAGATGCTCGCGCCGTCCACCATCGCCGACTCGTAGATCTCCTTCGGCAACGCCTTCATGTAGTTCGAGAGGACGAACGTGCAGAACCCGACCTGGAAGCCAACGTTGACGGCGATGAGCCCCCAGTAGGAGTTCAACAGCGTCCCCGACTCGCTGAACCAGAAGGGCACCTCGAAGTTCTGGAACATCTTGAACACCGGGATCAGCAGGGCCTGCGGTGGCAGCAGGTTCCCCGCCGTGAAGGCGCCCAGCATCACGATGTTGAACTTCCAGTTGAACCGGGCCAACACGAACGCCACCATCGACGCGAAGAAGAGCGTCAGCGTGACGGCCGGGATGGTGATGATCGCCGAGTTGAGGAACTTCCGGGCGAAGTCGCCCTCCGTCCAGGCGGTGATGTAGTTGTCGATCGTGAAGCCGCCGAAGCTGAGGTAGCCGAACTTGGCGGTGTACTGGTAGTCGCGCAGCGACGCCAGCACGGCGTAGACCAGCGGCACCAGCCAGAGAAAGGTCATCAGGGCCAGGAACACGTGGGTCGCGATGCGACCCTTCGTCCACGGCCGGCGCTCGGTGGCCACGGGGTGGGCGGTGCTCATCGGTCCTCCTTCATGACGATCCTGAGGTAGATGACGATGAACGCCGTCGACATGACGAGCATGATCGTCGCCAGCGCCGAGCCGAAGCCGATCCGTTGCGCTTCGCCGACGATGTTGCGGGTGACCTCGGTCGCCAGCAACTCCAGCCCGTTGCGACCTCGGTTGATCACCCAGACCAGGTCGAACGCGCGCAGCGAGTCGATGAACGTGATGACCAGCACCACGACGTTGACCGGGAACATGACGGGGAACACGACGTGGAAGAACGTCTGCACCTCGGACGCCCCGTCGATCCTGGCCGCCTCCTTCAAGGCGAGGTCGACGCCCTTGAGGCCGGCTAAGTAGAGCAGCATCACGTAGCCGACGTGCCGCCACGAGGTGGCGATGAGAGCCGAGTAGAGGTTGATGCTCGGGTCGCCGTACCAGTCGATCGACGTGCCCAGCAGGGCGTTGATCAGGCCCTGGTCGCGGCTGAACATCAACTGCCAGATGAAGCCGATGAGGGCCATCGACAGCACGACGGGCAGGTACAGGGAGGTCTGGTAGAACTTCGTGTGGGACACCTCCCGGTCGAGCAGCACCGCGAACAGGAGACCGAGCGGGGTGGCGATGAAGAAGAGCACCACCAGCCAGACCACGTTGTTCCGGACGGCCGGCCAGAAGGCCGGGTAGATCGTCGCCGCGTCGACGTACCACTTGGTGCCGACGAACTTCGCCTCGGTGAACGGGCCGAACCCGTCCCAGTCGAAGAACGACAGCACGACCGTGGCGATGGCCGGCAACCACACCAGCAGGGCGACGACGGCCGTCGGGATCAGGATCATCAACGCGACGGTGACCCGGTCCCGGGTCGACATCCGGGGTTTCCGGTGCCGTCCCGTGACCGTCGTCGCTTTCGTCTGGGCGGTCATGACCCGAAGATCGACTTCTTCTGGGCCTCGACGTTCTTGAGGATCGAGGCGACGTCATTGGGGTTCCTGATGAAGCTCTGGAGGGCCGGCCCCATCACGGTCGAAGCGAAGTCGGGACGCGAGTCGCGGTCCAGGAACAGCGCCACATCCTTGGCGTCCTTGAGCACGGCGAGCATCTTCTTCTGCAGGTCGGTGTACTTCGTCACGTCGGCCTGCTGGCTCGTCGCGATGACCGACGGGTCGGCCTGCACCAGGATGTTCTGGGCGGCGGCGCTGCCGAGGTAGCCGAGCCACTTCTTGGCGCCGGCCTCGTTCTTCGGCCGCTTCGACATCATGAAGCCGTCGGTCGGGGCCTCGATGGCGCCGGTGCCGATCGCGGAGTCGATCTCGGGGAAGACGAAGAAGTCGAGGTCGTCCTGCTCGGCACCCTTGGCGAACTGCTGCGCGGCGAAGGTGCCCAGGTAGAACATGGCGGACTGGCCTTTCTGCAGCGACTGGGCGGCCTCCTGCCAGCTGCGACCCAGGGCGTCCGGCTGGTGGTAGGGGAGGAGGCCCTTCCAGACGTCGAAGACCTGGGCGACCTTGGGGGAGGTCCAGTCCTCCTTGCCGGCCATGAGGCTGATGTGGAAGTCGTAGCCGTTGACGCGCAGGTTGATGATGTCGAAGGTGCCCATCGCCTCCCAGCCGTCCTTGTCGGCGAACGCCAGCGGCGCCAGGCCCTTCGCCTTGATCTTGTCGCCGAGGGCCTTGAACTCGTCGAGCGTCTTGGGGACGGTCCAGCCGTTCTGCTGCCACACGCTCTTGCGGTAGAGCACGACCCACGGGTAGTAGGTGGCGGGGAGGATGATCTGCTTGCTGCCGTCTTCGGTGGAGCACGCCTTCTTGAGGCCCTCGGGGATCCCGGCGGTCGCCTTGTACACGTCCGTGAGGTCGCCGACCAGGTTCTTGGACGCGAAGAAGCGCGCCCGGTAGCCGGCGAACCAGCCGAACGCGTCGTCCGGCGAGCCCTGCAGGTAGTTGTTGATGTTCTCCTGGAAGGTCGTGTGGGCGACGGTGTTCATCTTGATGGTGAGGCCGGGGTTGGCGTCCTGGAAGGCCTTGGCGACCGCCTCGATGGCGGCCTTCGGGACGGGGTCGGCCTGGTTGTTGCCGAAGGTGATCTCGCCGGACGCCGCGGCGGGCGAGGAGCCCCCGGTGGCCCCGCTCGAGCAGGCGGTGAGGCCCAGGGCCCCCAGGGCCAGGGCGCCGCCGAGCAGGGTGCGGCGGGAGAAGCCGCTCACGGGGGCGGTGCGGAAGCGGGCGAGGTACTCGGCTTCGGTCTGTGGACGGGACATCGTTGGCCTACTTTCCGTGTGGTGGAGGGTTGTTCCCGGCAAAACGTTACCGATAACAGTTCGGGGAAGGCAAGGGTTTCGCCGGAGGAGTCCGCGGGAATGTCAGCGGGCGGGGGCGTTGCGGCGGGCCGGGGCGCCGGGGCGCCGGGGAATGCCGCCGCCCGGGCGTCCGGTGGAGGCCCGTGGGATCAGGTCGCCGACGGGCAGCCCGAGGTCGGACGGGTCGCCGGCACCCGGGAGGCCGAGCAGCGCGTGCACCGCGTTGCGTCCCATGCGCGGGAAGTCGACCGCGACCGTGGTGAGCGGCGGCCAGTAGTACGCCGTGTCGGCGATCCCGTCGTAGCCGGAGACGCTGACATCGTCGGGCACGCGGACGCCGTGCTCCTGCAGCCAGAACAGGGCGCCGAGCGCCAACTGGTCGCTCGCCGCGACGATCGCGGTGGGCGCCTCCCGGTGGGGGTAGGCCGCCATGGCCTCGTAGCCGGCGGCGGCGCCCCACAGCCCGTGCGTCTCGCCGCAGTTGGCCAGCCCCCGCCGGGCGATGACCTCGCGGTAGGCCGCGCGGCGATTGCGTTCGGCCAGCCACGACTGGGGTCCGCCGATGTGGAAGAAACGCTCGTGACCGAGGTCGGCGAGGTGGGTGACGGGGCTCGCGAAGGGGTGCAGCAGGGTGCGCTCCTCGCCCGGACGCAGCACCGATTCGGCCTCGACGACCCACGGCACCCGGAGTCGGTCCAGGTGCAGCAGTTCGAGCACCGGGTCGGACGGGGAGATGACCATCACCCCGGCGAGGGTGGTCCGGTTCATGACGCGCACGGCGTTGCTGAGGGACGCGGCGTCCGAGGGGTCGACGCGGAGGATGTCGAGGATGTAGCCGGCGGACCGGGCCGCCATGGCCGCTCCGGCCAGCACGCGCTGGGGTGCCCAGTCGTCGAGGTCGAAGACCAGGGCGCCGATGCGGTGCGACTTCTTCGTGGCGAGCTCCTGGGCCACGTCGTTGACCTGGTAGTTGAGGGCCCGCATCGCCTGCTCGACCCGCTCGCGGTTGCCGGGACGCAGCGACTCGCCCTTGAGGTACCGCGACACGGTCTGGTGGCTGACGCCCGCGCGCTTGGCCACGGTGTAGATCGTGGCGGGCTGGTCGGACGCGCCCCGCTCGGCAGGGGAGGCTGGAGTCGGCATGCTGGCCTGCACCTCCTTCCGCGCCTCGGCCCGGTTTCTTCGTTAGTGGTAACGCTACCCCAGCGGGCCCCGGCTCGGATGGGGGGGTCAGCCCACCCGGCCCCCGGGGGCGGATGCGCTGGCGACCAGGAACTCCGGCGCTGCGAACCCATGGGCCGCGAAGGACGCGGCGACGGCGTCCCGGACGGCGCTGGCCTTGGCTCGTTCCACGAGCGCGATCGCCGACCCGCCGAAGCCGCCGCCGGTCATCCGGGCCCCCAGGGCGCCGGCGCGTCGGGCGGCTTCCACCGCCACGTCGAGCTCGGGGCAGCTCACCTCGTAGTCGCCCGCGAGCGACGCGTGCGAGGCGTCCAGGTCCGGCCCGATCTCGCGGAGCCGGCCGGCCGACACGGCCTCGACCACGCGCCGGACGCGTCCCTGTTCGGTGAACACGTGCCGCGCCCGGGCGATCTCGAGCCGATCCTCGAGCCGGCCCAGGGCGGCCTCGGGGTCCTCGACCTGGCAGAGCGTTCGGACGCCGAGGCGCGCCGCCGCCCGCTCGCAGGTCGCGCGGCGGCTCGCGTACTGGCCGTCGGCGAGGGCGTGCGGGGCGCGCGTGTCGATGACGAGGATCGTCAGGTCCGCGGCCTCGAGGTCGAGCGGCACCTGGGTGACGGAGGCGTCGCTGCTGTCGATGAGGAGCGCGTGTCCGAGGGTGCTGCGCAGGGCGACGGCCTGGTCCATCCCGCCGGTGGCGGCCCCGGCGACCTCGTTCTCGGCGCGCACGCAGGCCGCCGCCAGCCGAGCACGCCCCGCGTCGTCGGCGCCGAGGGCACCCTGGTTGAACACCTCGTCGAGAGCGAGCGCGACCGCCGTCTCGAGGGCGGCCGACGACGACAGCCCGGCGCCCAGCGGCACGCACGACGCGACGGCCGCGTCGAACCCGCGGACGGGGACGCCCTCGTCCCGCAGCACCCAGGCCGGACCGCCCGCATAGGCCACCCAGCCGGACGCCCGCCCGGGACCGAGGTCGTCGAGCGTGCCGGACCAGACGGCGTCCGGGGCGAGGTCCGAGACCAGCCGCACCTGCTCGTCGGCGCGCGGCGCGAGCGCGACGAACGTGCGGTGCGGCAGGGCGAACGGCAGGCTGAACCCGCCGTTGTAGTCCAGGTGCTCGCCGATCAGGTTCACCCGGCCCGGCGCGGCCCAGACCCCGGCGGGTCGTGACCCGTACGCGGCCACAAAGAGGTCGGAGGAGCGGCGGATCCCCTCGGGCGTGTCCCAGGCCGGCAGGAAAGAGGAGCGGTTCAGCATGGGCCGCAGCCTACTGGGCGCCCGGTGTCGCCTACACCAGCCCGAGCACCCGGAACGCCTCGGCCAGCCCGTCGTGTTCCACGTCCGCGGTGACGTGGTCGGCGATGGCCAGGACGTCGGGGCTGCTGTTGCCCATCGCGACCCCGACGGCGCAGTACTGGAGCATGGAGACGACGCGGGCGTCGCCGAACGCGATCGTGTCGGAGCGGTCGGCGCCCAGGTGGGCGAGCAGGGCCTCGATCGCGCCGGCCTTGGTGATGCCCCGGACGCCGAGATCGCCGAACAGCGCCTGAGCACCGCGACCGCCCCAGGTGCCGGCTTCGAGGTCCGGGAAGGCCGCCTGGGCGTCCCGGTGATCGTCGAGCGAGCCGAGCAGGTAGCTGATCTTGTTGACGTCGTCGCGGTAAGGGTCGGCGCCGAACACCATGTGCGGGAACACGTCCCGCACCTGCAGGGTCGCCGCGTGGGGATCGCCGTGGTCGCCCGCGTAGCGCCGCACGGCGGGCTCGGCCGCGGTCTCGAACCCTTCGCTGCCGAAGAGGCCCGCGTTGGACTCGAGGTAGAACTCCAGGCCTCGTCCGCGCAGCCAGTCGACCACCCGCCGGCACTGCTCCGCCGACAGATGCCGGTGCAGCACGACCTGCCCGGCGTCCTCGACGTAGCCACCGTTGGCCCCGATGAGGCCGTCGACACCGATGGCCCAGAGGTCGTCGTAGATCTCGGCCCGGCTCCGGCCGGTGCTGAGGTAGACGCGGTGGCCCCGGGCTCGGGCGGCGCGGATGGCGTCCACCGCCGAGGCGGGCAGGCGGAGGGCGTAGTCGACGAGGGTTCCGTCGACGTCGAGGAGGATGACTCGGGGCATGGGGCTCCTGATGGGTGGTGGGGACGGGGGTCAGCGACGCTGCCGCAGTCCGGATTCCAGTCGCGCGACGTGCAGCGTCAGGTAGGTGATCTCGTCCTCGGAGACGGGCTGGCCGAGCCGCAACTCGAGCAGGGCCTGGAGGTGGCGGGCCGTCTGGTGGGCGCGCGGGTGCTGGTCGCGCAGGAGGGAACCGACGCCGAGGACCTCGCCGTCGAGTTGCCGGCCCTGCCGCGCGCGCACCAGGAAGTAGCGCAGGTGGGTTGCGAAGCGGGCCGCGTCGATCGAGTCGGGGTCGAAGGCGGCCCCGTAGGTCTGGGCGACCAGGTCGAACACCTGCCGGATGAGGGCCGATTGGGCGAAGGCCTCCTCCATGCTGGGCGAACCCGTCACGGCGTGGAACAGGTGCATCGCCAGGGCCACCGCCTCGCCCTGGGGCAGCCGGACGCCGAGGCGCTCGTTGAGCCGGTCGACCAGCCGCTCCGCGACCCGCAGTTCCTCCGGGTGGAGGTGGGCGACCTCGGCACGCAGGGGGTACTCCATCGACTCGCCGCGGGCGATCCGCTGGATGGCCTGGTGGACGTGGTCGGCGGCGGCCACGACGCTGAGCGGCGGCAGCGTCGCGCCCAGCGACCGGACGGCGTCCCCGAAGAGTTCGGCCACCAGCGTCAGCTGTTCCGGCGGGATGTCGGCGAGGACGCGGGCGACAGCCTCGGGGTTGTCGGCGGGCACGAAGCGCCGGACGACCAGCGACTCGTCCACCTCGCCGCCCCGTCGGGCCTTGAAGCCGACCCCGCGCCCCGCCAGCACCACCTCGCGTCCGAGCTCGTCGCGGGCGAGCACCACGTTGTTGTTGAAGACGGTGACGATCTCCATGGGGCCCCCTTCCGACGAACTCGGACGCCGCTGCGCTCAGCCGAGCGCCGCTCCGTTGGTGGTGATGATCTCGCGGTACGCGTCGAACGACTTCTTGCGGTACCGCTCCAGCGTGCCCGAGCCGTCGTCGTGCCGGTCGACGTAGATGAACCCGTACCGCTTCGACAGCTGCGCGGTCGAGGCGCTGACCACGTCGATCGGCCCCCACCACGTGTACCCCCACAGCTGGACGCCGTCGGCGATGGCCTCGCGCACCTGGATGAGGTGCGTGCGCAGGTAGTCGATGCGGTAGTCGTCGATCACCGTCTTGACCCCGTCGACCTCGACCAGTTCGTCGCGGGCGCCGAGCCCGTTCTCGACGATGAACAGCGGCTTGCCCCAGCGCTCCCAGTAGTCGTTCAGCACGATCCGCAGGCCGAGCGGGTCGATCTGCCACCCCCATTCGGACGCCGGCAGGGTCGGGTTGGGGACGCCCCCCATGATGTTGCCCTGGCCCTTGATCTGCTTGGCCGGGTCGGCGGTGGCGCAGACGCTCATGTAGTAGCTGAACGACACGAAGTCGACGGTGTTGCGGAGCGTCTCGGTGTCCTCGGCGGTGATGTGGAGCTCCACCCCTTCCTCGCGCAGCTTCCGCAGGAAGTACCCCGGGTAGGCGCCGCGGCAGTGGACGTCCCCGAAGGTGTAGTTCTCGTGCTCGCTCTGCCGGGCCGCCCACACGTCGGCCGGGTCGGGCGACAGCGGGTAGGTGGGGATCGCGATGATCATGCAGCCGACCTTGAGCTCGGGGTTCAGTTCGTGCGCGATGCGCGTGACCGACGCCGACGCGACCAGTTCGTGGTGGATCGCCTGGTAGAGGTCCGCCTTGGAGAGCTGGTCCTTCGGCGTCCAGATGCCCCCGGACATCAGGGGGGCGTGCAGCACGGCGTTGATCTCGTTGAACGTCAGCCAGTACCGCACGCGGTCGCCGAACCGCTCGAACAACGTGCGGGCGTACCGCTCGTAGAAGCCGATCAGGCGTCGGTCGACCCACCCGTCGTAGGTCTTCGCCAGGTGGAGCGGGGTCTCGTAGTGGCTGATCGTCACCAGCGGCTCCATGCCGCGGGCCCGGACGGCGTCGATGAGCCGGTCGTAGAAGGCCAGTCCCTCCTCGTTGGGCGTCTCCTCGTCGCCGCGCGGGAAGATACGGCTCCAGGCGATCGAGAAGCGGAAGACCTTGAACCCCATCTCGGCGAACAGGTCGAGGTCGGCCTCGTAGCGGTGGTAGAAGTCGATGCCGACGAGCTTGAGGTTGTCGGGGGTGGGCTCCTCGGTGGGCGGGGCGGCGATGCCGCGGGGCATGACGTCCTGGATCGAGGGCAGCTTGCCGCCTTCGAGGTAGGCGCCTTCGAGCTGGTTGGCTGCGACGGCGCCGCCCCAGAGGAAGCCTTCGGGGAAGGTGGTGCTCATGGTGGGTCTCCTTCGAGGTCAGTGGGTGACGAGGAGTGCGGTGTCGTTGGCCTCCACCGTCTCACCTGCGGCGGGTTCCACGCTCTTCTGCGCGGCGGTGTTCGTCACGATCAGGACCGTGGTGGTCGGGTAGCCGGCGGCCTCGATGGCGGCGAGGTCGACCTCGGCGAGCACCTGCCCCGCCTCGACCTGGTCGCCCTTGCGCACCTTCGGGGTGAAGCCGGCGCCCTTGAGGTTGACCGTGTCGAGGCCGACGTGGACCAAGACCTCGATGCCCTCGGGGCTGCGGATGCCGTAGGCGTGCCCGGAGGCCATCGCCACCAGCACCTTGCCGCTGATGGGCGCGTGCACCGTGCCGTCGGTCGGGATGATCCCGACGCCCTGGCCCATCTTGCCGCTGGCGAAGACGGGATCGGGCACGTCGGCGAGCGGCACGAGGCGTCCGGTCATCGGGGCCAGGACCGGCACCTCGACTCCGGCGGTCAGCGCCTGACCGGACGCCGCGGGTGCGGCCTCGGCGTCCGTCTCGACGACCACGGCCGGCGCGTCGGCGGCCGCCATGGCCTTGTCGTTGACGCCCCAGAAGAAGGTGCCGAAGAAGCCGACGGCGACGGCGATCGCCACGCCGAGGAAGAACAGGGGCAGGTTGGGGGTGCTCAGGAAGGCGGGGATGCCGATGAGGGAGGGGAACACGAACGCGGTGGTTCCGCCGCCGGCCAGCCCGGCGAAGACCCCGCCGATGGCGCCACCGGCGATCCCGAAGTAGAAGGGGAGCTTGCGGGGCAGGTTGACGCCGTAGATGGCGGGCTCGGTGATGCCGGCCAGGAACCCGGACAGGGTCGCGGGGCCGCCGAGCACCTTGGTCTCGGCGTGCTTGGTGCGCAGCAGGACGGCCAGCGTCGCAGCGGCCTGGGCGAGGACGGCGCCCAGCAGCGGGCCGGTCATGATCGAGTAGCCGTTGCTCAACTGGAGGACGATGATCGGAATCAGGCCCCAGTGCAGCCCGAACAGCACGAACACCTGCCAGAAGCCGCCCAGGACGGCGCCGGCGGCCCACGGGGCCACGGCGAACAGCCAGTCGACGCCGCCGGCGATCGCGTTGGACGCCGCGATGGTGACCGGGCCGACCGTGAGCAGGATCAGCGGCACCATGACCAGCATCGAGACCAGGGGCACCGTGAAGTTGCGGATGGCGCCCGGAAGGACCCGCGTCAGGAAGCGTTCGAGGTAGCCCTGCAGCCAGACGCCCACGATGATCGGGATGACGGAGCTGGCGTAGCTCATCAGCACCAGGGGGATGCCGAAGAAGGTGACGGGGCCCTCGACCGTGCTGAGCCCGAGGACGCTCGGATGAATGAGGGCCCCGGCGATGGCGACCGCGGTGAACTGGTTCGCCTTGAATCGTTTGGCGGCCGGGATGGCCAGCAGGATCGGCAGGAAGTAGATGAGCGAGTCGGACGCCGCGTTGAGCACCGCGTAACCGGAGGACTTGTTGTCCACCCAGCCGAGGGTGGCGAAGAGGGTGAGGAACGCCTTGAACAGGCCCGCGCCGGACAGCGGCCACAGGATGGGGTGGAAGATCGAGGAGACCAGTTCGATGAACCGGTCGAGGAGGTTGCCCTTCGGCCCGTCGGACGCCTCGTCGACGGCCCCGCCCCGCTCCAGGATGTCGCCCATCGCCGCGAAGACGTGCGGCACGTCGTTGCCGATGACGACCTGGTACTGGCCGCCCGCCTGGACCACCGTCACGACGCCCGGCAGGGCCTTGATGGCCTCGGTGTGGGCCTTGGCCTCATCGCGCAGTTCCAGGCGCAACCGGGTGGCGCAATGTCGCGCGCCCTTGATGTTGTTGGGACCACCGACCCCGGCGACGATGTCGCGGGCTAGTGTGTCGAATGCCACAGCCATGACCGATCCTCCACGCTTCTCGGTCCCCGGGCATAAAAAAAACCCGGAACGGAGGATCCGTTCCAGGTTTTGCCTCGAGGAGAGTAACAACCCTGTGTGAGCAATTGCTCACGATCAGGGTAGACGAAGAAGGTCCGAAGAGGCAAGGCCGGGGGGACGCCGAGGCCCTCAGCGGCCCGCCAGCGCGGTGGTCAGGCCGAGTTCGGCGAAGCCGAGCACGAGTCCGGCCCGGTCGGGAGGGGCGATGAGGTGGTCGGCGATGGCCACCAGTTCGGGCGGCGCGCCGTCGACGACGACGGCGGTCCCGGCATGGGCGAGCATGTCGAGGTCGTTGTAGCCGTCGCCGACGCCGATGACGTCGGAGCGGTCGATCCCCAGGTGAGCGGCCGCGAGGGCCATCCCGACGGCCTTGTTGACGCCGCGCAGGTAGAGCTCCCCGGCGTGGTCGCTCAGCCCGGTGACCGAGTTGGGCAGCGAGCCCACGAGCGGGCCGATCAGTGCGGCCAACTCCTCGACCGGTCGGGGGGAGCTGAAGATCGTCACCTTCCCGAACGAGTACCCGCTGAGGTCGTGACTGGCTCGAAGCGGGTCGAGGATGTCGTTGACGGCGGCCTGGTGCCCGCCCGACCCGAGGGTCGGGGCGAGGATGTCGCGCAACCGCTCCCTGATCCCGACCGGACCGTAGAGGGCCTCGGGCGCTTCGAGGATGAACGCGGCGTCGTGGGCCAGGAGCAGGGCGACGACCCGTGACGCCAGGTCCGTGGGGAACCTGGTGTCTGCCAGCACCGTGCCCCCGATCTCGACGTAACCGCCGGCGGCGCCGACCAGACCGTCGAACGCCTCGAGGATGCGGTGGGGCACCATCGACTTCGGCCTGCCGGTGCACAGCACGACGAGGTGGCCGTTCCGGCGAGCGCCGCGGACGGCCTCGACGTGGGCAGCCGGAACGACGCCGCGGTGGGCGTAGGTGCCGTCGAAGTCGATGAACACTGCCTTGCTCATGGCCCATTCTCCCAGCCGGGGCGACTCGACGACATGGCCAAGGCTCGGCTGCCCCGGCCCCGGCGCGCCGCGTCGGGGCCGGGGCAGGGGCCGATTCACGCGGTCGGTCGCTGCAGCTTGACCGCGATGGAGGGCAACAGTTGGGCAGAGTCGGGCCCCCGTTGCGTCCCGGCCGCCAGATAGTCCCGCTCGACCAGCCCGGCACGAACGCCGGGCGGCACGACGAACTGGGTGTCCGCCACGGACGTGCACTGCCCGAGGGTCAGGCTCTCCAACCCTGCGCAGTCGCGGGTGAAGTAGTGGACGTACAGCTTGTCCGCGTTGGCGACCGCGTAGGCCTCCGCGCTGCCGGCGAGTTCCGTGCCGTCCACGTTGATCGCACCGAGCCGGAGCGCGATGTTGTTGACCCCGAGGCTCACGTAGGTGGCGTTGCCGGTGGCCGTGCCCAGGGTGCCCACGACGGCCCAGACTTCGTCGTCGTCGAGGGTCAGGCCGGGCCGGAACTGATAGCTGGCGTCCTGGGTGTCACCCAGGCAGTCCATCCCGATCTCGCTGCACTTGGGCCCCACGAGGTTGAACGGGTAGCTCTGGGTGTCGACGAACTGACGGCCCTGCCCGGACGCCAGGCAGTCCCCGCCGGCGCACTCCTGCTCCCAGGCTGCGCTGACCTTGAACGCGAGATCCTTGAGGTCGGGGAGCAGGTACGCCTCGGGGACGGCGGTCCGCTGCTCGGGGCTGTCGGGCCCCCAGGCCGGGTTCAGCTGTGGGGGACGGACGCGGTTGTCGCGGATGCGCAACAGGCGCAGGTCGGGGTCCTGCCGCCACGCCTGGGACGCCGTGCCCTCCCCGCCGCCGTCGGCCGGCCGCGAGTAACGGATGAACGTGGCGAATTCGTCGGCGTCGGCGTCCAAGCCCATCGTCACGTTCGAGGGGATCGAGCAATGATCAGAACCTGTGGATGGTCCTCGGCGGGGTGACGTGATTGGGCGCACCTTCCCGGGGATGATCTGAGATCCGAAGCAGTTCTGATCAAGGACCGGCGTTGGCGCGCTGGTTCGGGAAGGTACGCCCATGCTC
>JAAYTZ010000067.1 GCA_012517965.1 Propionibacterium sp.
CTTCCGAAGGGCGACACGTTCGATCCTTGGGTCGATGGTCTTGACTCGTTGTCGTGACCAGAGCCGTTCGGTTGCCGGGTCCCGGAAGGATCTGATCACTCATCCACTATAACGCATGACGTCATACTCGCTCATGCCGCACCCGGTGCGCGCACCCTTGGTTTGCCCAGGTGGGTTCGTGTCGGATAGGGGGCGACCGTGGTGGATCGGCTACTGGGAGGAAGGCGGTGTTCAGGTGAGCATGAGGCCGAGCAGGATGGCTGGGGGGACTGCCTGGCCGAGTGCGCTCGCCCAGAGTCGCCGCTCGGAGACCAAGAGCACGGCTCCCAGGAAGACGTGGGCGGCGGCGACGAACAGCACCAGGGTTCGTCCTTCGGTGAGGTAGCCACGGGAGACGAGGATGAGCCCGGTCGCGAGGCCGGCGGCCATGGTGATGTTGTAGAACCCGACGTTCACGGTCCACAGCCGGACCGCGTCACGGTCGCCGGGTTCGATCAGGAAGATCGGGTGGAGCCGGGGATCGCGGTACCGGAATGCTTCCAGCAGCCCGACGATGGTCAGGACCGCCGCGATGACGGCAGCCAGCACGTATTCGAGTGTGGTCATGGGGTCTTGCCTCCTCCGGGGCGGGTGGTTGGCGGTCTTGTCGTGTGTCCCTGTTCGGGGGTGCCTGATCGGCTCAGCGTGGGGATGGGGATGAGGTGAGCAGGGGGACGCCGGGGCCGTGCAGGAGCGGGAGGGCGGCGTTGACCCGGCCGGTGGCGAGCAGGAGAAGCGCCACGGTCGTCCCGGCGATGAGGGGGCCGTCGCCGGCGGCCCAGTCGGCGTCCGTGGCCGTGAGCCGGTAGCCGGCCAGCCTCCGGCGGGCGTGGAACGGCCAGCCCATGGACCAGGCGCGCTGCAGGGCGTTGCGGGCGGCGTCCGGTGGTACGGGCAGGTCACGGTGCAGCGGCAGGGCCATGTCCTGGCCGTGCACGACGATGTCCATCGCCAGGTTCTGCACGGTGGTGACGCTGGGGAGTTCGCGCGACGCCGCCTGGTCGCGCAGTTCGGCGACGAGTTCGCTCGTGCTGTGCTGTTGGGCGTAGTGGCAGGCGATGTCGTGGTTGACCTGGTCGAGGGAGCCCCGGGCGCGGAGGACCATCGGCAGCATCCGCCCCAAGGACGGGGCGTGCGGCACCACGGCGAGGTGCGCGGCGACGTCCTTGACCGTCCAGCCGTCGCACAGTGACGGGTGGGCCCATGCGTCGTCGGTGAGCGGCTCGAGGAAGGCGGCGACGCGGAGGCGCTGGTCCTCGACGACACCCCACAGCTGGTTGGTGTTCATGGCGACCCCCTCACAAGGTTGGTCAGAGTGTCTGACCAGAATGATAGTCAGAGAGACTGTCGATGTGCAAGGATGATCTTCGTGCCCCCTGACTACGACGTGATGAACACCGGGTTGTTGCTCTACCTCCCGTACCGGTACCTGGAGGAGAGGGTGTTGGAGGCGCTGCGCGAGCAGGGGTATCCGATCACGGCGTCCCAAGCGCGGGTGTTCCAGCGGATCGGGCCGCACGGGAGCCGTCTGGTCGACCTAGCGGCGGCGACGTCCCTCACCAAACAGTCGGTCGGTTTCCTGGTCGACCAACTCGAGACCGCCGGGTACGTGACCCGCGAGCCGGACGCCCGGGACGCCCGCGCCCGCCTGGTGACGATCACCCCGACCGGCCGCACGCTCGTCGAGGAAGGCGCCCGCATCGGCGCCGAGGTCGAACGGGAATGGGCCGACCTGCTGGGGGCCGACGACCTCGCCCAAATGCGCCGTGCCCTGGCGCGGCTGAGCGAGCACACCGACCGCCACCCCGACCGCGCCTGATCGGTCCAACGCCATCAAGGACCGCGACTGACGAAGGACGCCAGCGGCACCGCTGCCCCCCACGGCCGCGTACTGGCCCCAGCCCAAGGATCCGATCGAGCACCCACCACAACTCGGCGGACATCCTGAATTGGTGCAGAGTACGTGAGGGTAGCCTGTCATCCGGTTCCCAAGCGCACGACCGACTTTGCCCCAAGCAGCGACGCCTGGACAACGTGGCCGGGGGATAGAAGGGCTCCATCGCTTCAGATGCCGGAGCCCCGATGAGCAAGTTCGCCAGGAGGTTCCCCACGCCAGACAGCGCACTTGGTGCCGATTGGATGACCCGAGACCGCCTTCAGCGCCAGGGTTCGCCGTGTCGGCGCCACCTGCCATGATGCCTGCCATGGTGAACCCGACCTGGGCCGACAATCTCTCGGCGGTCAGCACGGCGGCGTCGGCGCTTCTCACACTCGGTCTCGTGGTCCTCGCTCTCGTCGCGGGCCCGTCAACCGAATCGCCGGCGGCGGCATTCCCAACTCTCCACAGCGCGCGGATCGAGCAGCCGGGTGGGAGCGTACGAGGGGTCTCGCACAACTCCCGAAGCGACCGGATGGCCATGTCGTGTCGATCGGGCCAGCAAGTTGGCTTCAGGGTCAACTCTCGCGCTGACGACTTCCCGGAGTTCGAGATCCTGATGTCCCACGTGGGGGACCCAGCGAGGCCTGGGAGCACCTCGGCGAAGACGTAGGGGCGAGTCTGCTCAGCGCTGTCCCGCCGGAGTTGCTCGTTGGCGGCCTCCGCGGCTGCCGCCGACTTCTGCGCAGCCAGACTCGCCTTTCGGGACTCTTCCAACGTGTCACTGGCCGTACGCCAAGCGTTCCCAGGGCCGGAGTTCCCATTCGAAGCACCACAACAGGAAGCGGGCACCTGGCGCGGCGAGGGCGGTGACTTCGCGCACGTAGGCGTCCCGGTCGCGGGTGTCGAGGTCGTCGAAGGTGCCGTAGTCGACCAGCAGGTCGAAGGGACCCTGCGCGTGCCGGGGGCGGGTGAGGTCGTCGACGGCGAAGGTGACGTCGAGGTTGGCCTCGCGGGCTTTCGCGCGGGCGCGGTCGATGGCGGCGGGGGCGTAGTCGATCCCGGTGACGGTGAAGCCGTGTTGGGCCAGGAAGATGGCGTTGTCGCCCACCCCGCAGCCGAGGTCGATGGCGCGTCCTGGTGGCAGGACGCCGTCGGTGACGAGGTGGACGAGTTCCGGTCGGGGTCCGATGACCCAGGGCGGGGTGCCGTGGCGGTACCACAGGTGATAGACGAGCTTCATGGCTGTTGTCCTTCCCACTGGTCGAGGGTGCGGATGAGCGTGCCGGCGATGAGGTCCGCGCCACTTTCGGGGGTCAGCCCCGACTCCCGAAGGGCGGTCACCGTGGCCGGGTGGGTGAGGCCGAACACCGCGCCGCGTACGTGGGGGTCGTTGAGCGCGTCGCCGAAGACCCGCCGGTACAGGTCCTGGATGGCCTTCCAGAACGCGGCCTCGCCCTCGCGCAGGACGGGGTCGACGTCCAGTTCGGCGCGGAAGATCTCGAACCAGGGCGTGCTGCGGTCGTAGAAGGCGAACATCTCCCCGACGAGTCGCCGGACGCGGGGGGCGCGTCCTGTTTCGTGCCAGTCGCTGTCGTCGGGTACTTGGAGGGTCTCGGCGAGTTGCACGACGACAACGCGCGCGAGTTCCTCGGCGGAGCCGAAGTGGTTCAGGACGGTCGCGGCGGACACCTCGGCCCGGCGGGCCACGGCCTGGAGGCTGGTGGCGCCGATCCCACGTTCCCGGTAGCAGGCCAGAGCGGCGTCCAGGATGCGTTCGCGGGTGCGGGCGGCCTGCGCGGCCCGGTGTTCCATCGAGTACTGCCGGGGCGTCATGTCTTCCACCATTCCTCGTCGGTGGGACCCACCACGATTCACCGAACGGACTATTGATTGAATATAGCGTTCAGCGTATTGTGGTTCTCGCGGACAGTCAAGGAAGGAGCGGGCCATGAGCGCGGTGCAGCGGCGGACAGAGGTCGGAGGTGGCCTGAGAACGAGCGCCGCGTCGGCACCCTCGCCGCTCCGGGTGGGCCTCGCACTGGGCGTGTCCTGGGTGACGATGCTCGGCCACAACCTCCACGAGCTCCCGCTGGCGGTGAGCGACCTGGAGAACACTGGACCGCTCCTGGTGGCCCTGGTGCTCTCGGTGGCCTACTGGCGTCGCGGGGGCTCCCGCGCCGTGCAGTGGGCGATCCTCGGCTGGGCGCTGCTCAACCTGGTGATCGGCGGGATCGTGACGGTCCTACCCCTGCCCATCCTGCCGTTCGTCCCGGAGCAATCGCTGGATCACTACCTGGCCCACGCCGTCTACACGGTCGGGCAGGTGCCCCTCGTCCTGGTAGCCGTGGCCGCCCTCCGACGGCCGCCGCACCCCCACGCCTCACACTGAAGGAGTTGTCATGTCCGAACGTTTGATCCCCACACGGGTCGGCGGCCTCAAGGTGACGGTCATCGGCGACGGGCATCCCCGGCCGACCGCCGTGTTGTGGCACAGCCTATTCGTCGACGAACGCAGCTGGGAGCGCGTGATCCCCGCGTTGTCACGAGACCGGAGGCTGATCCTCGTGACCGGCCCGGGCCACGGCACGAGCCGCGACGTGGGGCGCCGGTACTCGATGGAAGACTGCGCCGCAGCGGCCCTCCAGGTGCTCCAGGCGCTGGGGGTCGACGGTCCGGTCGACTGGGTCGGGAACGCGTGGGGAGGGCACGTCGGGATCGTGGTCGCCGCCGGTCATCCGGACCGGGTCCGCACCCTGGTCGCCGCCGGCACCCCGGTCCACCCCTATCCCCTGGCCAGCCGGCTCCAGACGAGCCTGCTGCTGGTCCTCTACCGGCTGCTGGGACCCATCCGCTACCTGACGGACGCGGTGGTCGAGGCCCTGTTGTCCGACCACACCCGGGCCACCGACCCCGACGCCGTGGCCCTGGTCCGCGACTGCTTCACCAGCGCCGATCGCGCCGGACTGGCCAACGCCATCGTCTCGATCTCGCTGAAACGCGCAGACCTCAAACCCGTCCTGCCCGCCGTGCAGGCTCCGACGCTGTTCATGACCGGATCAGCTCACCCGGACTGGTCGCCCCAACAGATGCGAGCGGCGGCCGCCCTGCTCCCCCACGGGTCGACGCGGGTGGTGGACGGTCCCGCCTACCTGGTACCGCTCGAAGCACCGGACGAGTTCAGCCGCCGCGTGCTGGAGTTCTGGACGGCAACGCCGCCACACGACACAGACGGCTAACCGACCAGACACCGACGCGCCGGTCGCAGTATTGAGTTCCACCGGACATCCTCATCTGCCGCGGTGTGCGAGGGTAGCCTTCTGCGTCGGCCTTCCGAGCAAGACCGCCCTCAATTAGCCGCAGTCGGTGAGGAAGTTGTGGTGCGCTCTGGGTGCCCCGGGAGGGTCTACGCCAGGCCGAAGAAGCCGGGATCGGAGAGGAATCGTCGGTACAGCGCGACGGTCTTCAGCTCCTCCCAGTCACGAAGTTCGAATCCGGTCTCGTCGAGTTCGATGATCCGGGCACGAGGTGTGGCCGCGAGCACGGGGGAGTGGGTGGCCATCAACACCTGGATGCCGTCGCCGCGAAGCTGTGCCAGCTGAGTCGCCAGGCTGATCTGAGAAATCAGCGAGAGCCCGGCCTCGGGCTCGTCCAGCACCAGGAACCCACCGCGTCCGGCCATGTGCCCCAGCTTCGTGGCGAGCAGCTCACTGAACGCCTGACCGTGAGAGCGATCGTGGTACTGGATCTCCGGCTGGTAGAGCGATGGGTTCTCTTCCAGATACGTGAGTAGTCCGTGCATGGTCTCGGCGCGCAGGAAGTATCCCCACCGTGAACGGGTGATGCCGCGCACGAGCCGGATCCGTTCGTGGAGCGGCGACTCCGTCGGCCTGTCGGAATGCCGGTAGTTCGTGCTGCCACCCTCAGGGCTTAGCCCGAAGGCCATCGCGACTGCTTCGATGATGGTCGACTTCCCCACACCGTTCTCTCCGACAAGGATCGTCAGCTCCGACAGCTCCAACCCGTCCCGCAGCAATTGGGCCACAGGACCCATCGTGAACGGCCACCCACGATCAATGCCGTCAGGCTCACCCACCACCTCGCGCACGGGCAGGGAGCTCAACGCGGTCATGTCGCCAGCGTAAACGGCGGCTCTGACCAACGTTCCAACTGGAGCATGGTGTCGACGCACTCTCATGCCGCAGGGTGCGCGAGGGTAGCACGGCGTCCGGTTCCCGAATCCCACGCCCTGTCTATGCCGCCCTGTGCGCGGCGGGGAAGCAACTCCTGAGCGTGAGGCGATCAGTTCTGAACAGCAAGGGTGGCGCCATCAAGCGGAGCAATGATCAGAACCTGTGGATGGTCCTCGGCGGGGTGACGTGATTGGGCGCACCTTCCCGGGGATGATCTGAGATCCGAAGCAGTTCTGATCAAGGACCGGCGTTGGCGCGCTGGTTCGGGAAGGTACGCCCATGCTC
>JAAYTZ010000068.1 GCA_012517965.1 Propionibacterium sp.
ACCCAAGGATCGTGGAAATCCCGCTCAACCGGAGCGCCAACCCGGGAAACTGTCACACCCACCCGGCAGAATCAGACCTGCACGACGGTTTCAGCCCGCCCCAACAACCACGTGGACCAAGCGCGAAACATCGAGGCTAGGGGGGGACAAGACCGGGGTGACGTCATGACCGGTCCGACGCCGCAACCCGTCGTCAGCGTGATCATTCCGTGCCATAACGCTGCGGCCACTCTCCCCCTGCAACTTGAGGCGCTCGCGACCCAAACAGGTGCGCCACCGTTCGAGGTCGTGGTGGTCGACAATCGCTCGACGGACAACACCACCGGGATCGTTGATGAATGGGCGACTCGAGTGCCTTTCCGGCTGCGGCTCGTACGAGCTGGTGACTTCCAGGGTGCTTCCTACGCCAGAAACGTGGGCGTCCGAGAGAGCACGGCTGAGTTGCTGATGTTCTGCGATGCGGACGACGCCGTCTCGGAGTTCTGGGTCGACCACGGCCGGCGCTGCTTCGACGTGTCTCCCGTCTGGAGCGGTTCAGCGCTGTCGCTGGAGGACGCGGCCTTCGAACGCAGCCTGCCAGGGATCCGTCAGGCCATAGGCGACGACCCTGCTTGGGTGGCGCCGGTCTTCGCGCAGGAGAACGCGGCGTTCCCGATCTTGATGGGCGGCAACTTCGGCGCCACCAAGGCGGCGATGCTGAGTGTAGGCGGGTTCGACCAGTCGCTGCCCTCGGCGGGCGAGGACAACGATCTCGGCTTCAGGTTCCGACGGAGTGGCTACTCGGTCCCGGTCGCGCTGACGGTGCGGATCGCGTATCGCGGCAAATGGGACCTTGCGACCCGACGGCACCTGACATTCCGGAGCGCGCTCGCGCATGCCCTGATCGCGACTCGCTACGCGGTATGGCCGCAGTCTCCCTACCCGCATTGGCTCATTGAGGTGCTGCGGTGTGCCGGGGCGGGCCTCAAGTTCTCCCTGCGACCCCGACATGCCAACTGGACGGGGTGGACGCTGCGCACGACGTCGGCGTTGGGGATCGCCGCCGGCACCGTCCACTACCGATTCCTACGGCGAGTTCCGGAGGCTCAACTCGGGGTCGGCTTCACGACGAACAGCGATCCTGAACGGCGGGTGCGTGCATGAGATTCGTAGGGTTGGCGACCGTCAAGCGTGGAGGCTCACCGCCGCGCGCAATCTCGGCGGTCACGTGGGTGCCCTGCAGGGGGATGTTCGACTATCGCATCCTCAAACGAACGCCCAACCCGAAAGGGAGCCAATGATGTGGCGTCCGATGCCGTTTCACCCCATCCTCTGGTCTCCGGTGAACGACGGGCTCGGTTGATGGCGACCCGCGATTCGGAGCGATGGCGCAGCATCGTCGGCGCCTTTTGTCTGGGGCTCACGATTGCTGGAGCAGCCATTCGTAATACCTTCATCCCCAGCCCCCCTGAGACACAAAGGATGTGTTGTCCGTGAGTCCCTCACGACGAATCGTTCGAAGGCTCGTATTATCAATGCCCAACGATGACCGACTGGCGTCATTCTTCTCTCAGCCATCAAGTGCAGGTTTTGAGGCTCATCACAGATGAGGGTGTAGGGGGCTGTTCGGCGCGTCGGGCCGGGTAGGGGTCGAGGTCTCCCGATGATGGAAGTTCTCACACTGCCCATCTGGAAGACCTCGACGTGTCTGATGCTACCCCTGTGGCGGGGTTCGCCTGCCCTGACCTGACCTCGTTCTGTCGGCTCGACGAGCTCGGCCTGGAGGTCACCGGCCAACTGCTGGAGCCTGGCCGCGCGGTCCTCGCCTGCCGGGTCGTGGAACCGGATCAGTGGTGCCGACGCTGCGGCTGCGAAGGCCTCGCGCGTGACAGCGTGACGCGGCCGTCGGATTCAGACCCCGACTACACCCCGGATTGTGATGAGCCGGTTTTGAGGTCTTCGCGGCGACGAATGGAGCGGGAGGTGAGGGCGCGTCTGTATTCAACTCCAAGCCTTTCGAACAGTACTACGGCAAACCACCTCGTTCGGGAGAGATCGGCGTGGCGGTTAGCCATTACCGAATGCTCAAGCAATTCGCGGAGTCTGAAGGAGGTCCGTCTGACCTGATGATTGTGGCCGAGGACGACGCTGTGCTCTCGTCGGACTTCGAACGCATCGTCAAGCGGGTCTCACAAAGGCTGCGCACCTTGGATTTCGTCGTTCTGGCCGACCCCTTCAGCGATGCCGGCGTCTCCCGCCTGCGGGGCGTTGGCGAGCGGCATGCACAACTCTCCTTCGCATCCAAACTCGTGGGCGTGTCGAGGGTGAGCGGAACGCCCTACCGCGTCGGGCACTACGACGGACATCTCTGGGGGACGGGGCTGTACCTCGTTTCCCGGGCCGCCTCTGTGAGGTACGTCCGGCTCGTCCAGCGGCTCGGCGGGATTCATTGGGTCGCCGATGACTATGGCTACTGGAAGGGCCCGGCTCAAGTCGACGTGAAACTACTTCGCCCCAATCTGGCCGGCTGATTTGGCGACACCACTATCCAGCCCTTCGCGCCGTCCAGTAACCGCTACGAACCCCAAGGGGCGCTGAAGAAACTCACGGCCGCCGTGGCCATCCGCACCCGAGCCCGGTACCGCTTGAACTCGTTGGCCGCGACCTTGCGCGACGAGGCGGATACCTTGTCCTCACACTAGTTGCTCACCTCGGCCCTGGCGTCGTCGAGCTTCTCAGTCAGCAAGGCTAGGTCGTCGTCAAGACTCGGTGCGCGTCTACCGAGCAGAACTGCGATCTCCCGGAACCGCCAGCGCCAATCGAGCTTCCGCAGCGCTTCAGCCCGGTTGACCTGAGCACACCGCGGCGTCCACGCCGCCACCGCGGAGGCCAGCCTTTCCAGCCCCTCCTGCCGGTCGGTCGATTCGAACTCGACCAGCGCCCCGTCCCACAGCAGTTCATCGGTCGCGAGGCAGCGCGGCGCGATCCCCGCCACGGACGCCC
Source organism: Propionibacterium sp. (assembly GCA_012517965.1). Classification (GTDB taxonomy): domain Bacteria; phylum Actinomycetota; class Actinomycetes; order Propionibacteriales; family Propionibacteriaceae; genus Propioniciclava. The sequence continues at coordinate 2,983 of JAAYTZ010000068.1, forward strand.
CTGCAGCCAGTGCCATCGTCCACCTGGCGGTCAAGTACTCCCTCGTCGGGTGGGTGTAGGCCGCCGGGCTGTGCTTGTTCGAGAACGCCAGCGCGAACTTCGCCCGCGACAGGGCGTGGGTGAGGATCTGCTGGCTCTCCACGGGGTTGCCCGCGAACCCGGGGCGGCCACGGTACGTGAGGCCCGCGTCGGCGGCCGCGGCCGCGTTGGCGTCGTC
>JAAYTZ010000069.1 GCA_012517965.1 Propionibacterium sp.
CCGGCGTCGCCGACGCGCTGCGCAGCCTGCCGGTGCCGCACGCCGCGCCGCTCACGCTTCCGGCGCGCGTGGTGCGGGTCGCGGTGACCGGCACCGGGGCCGGGCCGGAGGCGTCCGCTCGGGAGGTGCGCTACGCGGCCCTGGCGGCGGCCGCCGGGCCCGGGGAGCGGGTGCTGCTGGGCCACACCCTCGACGACCAGGCGGAGACGGTGCTGCTGGGGCTGGCGCGCGGGTCGGGGGCGCGGTCGCTGGCGGGCATGGCCGCCGAGCGCGGGGTGTTCGTGCGGCCGCTGCTCACCCTGGGCCGGGAGGTCACCGCGGCCGCCTGCGCCGAGTTGGGCCTGACGCCCTGGGCCGACCCGATGAACGCCGACCCGCGGTTCGCCCGCGTGCGGGTGCGGGAGGTCGTGCTGCCCACCCTGGAGCGCGAGCTGGGCCCCGGCGTCCGGGAGGCGCTGGCCCGCACCGCCGCCCAGTTGCGCCGGGACGCCGACGTCCTGGACGCCCTGGCCGCCGGCCCGGAGCCGGGGGCGGACGCCGCGGCGTCCGAGACGCTGTCGTGCCGCCGCCTGGCGGGCCTGGAGCCGGCGATCCGGGACCGGGTGGTGCGCGCCTGGCTGGCGGCGCGCGGGGCGTCCGAGGTGACGGCCGCGCACGTGGCCGCCGTGACCGCGCTGGTGACCGACTGGCACGGGCAGCGCGCGGTGCACGGGCCGGGGCTGGTCGTGCGCCGCGTCGACGGACGGCTGCGCGCCGATCCGCCCGCGGGCGACCGGGGGCGCCCTTGCTAGGCTCGTGCCGTGAAGGCTGAGCAACTCCACGGCGACCTTACCCGGGTCCTGTTCACCGAGGCCGAGATCGAGCGGCGGATCGCCGAGCTGGCCGCCCAGATCGACTCCGACTACGCCGGCAAGGAGCCGCTGCTCGTCGGCGTCCTCAACGGGGCCCTCATGGTGATGGCCGACTTCTCCCGGGCGCTCGCGTCGCACTGCGAGATGGACTGGATGGCGGTCTCCAGCTACGGCGCCGGCACCCAGTCGTCCGGGGTGGTCCGCATCCTCAAAGACCTGAGCGTCGACATCAAGGGCCGTCACGTCCTCGTCGTCGAGGACATCATCGACACCGGGCTGACGCTCGCCTACCTCATCCAGAACCTGCAGTCGCGCGGACCCGCCTCGCTCGAGGTCATGACGATGTTCCGCAAGCCGGAGGCCCTCAAGGGCGCGGTGGTGCCGCGGTACGTCGGCTTCGACCTGCCCGACGAGTTCGTCGTGGGCTACGGCCTCGACTACGCGGGCCGGTACCGCAACCTTCGCGACGTCGGCACCCTGGCCCCGCACATCTACGCCTGAGGCACGCCCGCGGCCCCGGCCGTGAGCGCGGCGGCCGCGGCCGGCTGAACGCGTAGGGTCACCCGGTACAGTCGGCGGTGCCGTTTCCGCCGACCCGAGGCAGTGATGAAACCAGCCAAGCTCCTCCGCACGCCCCTGGTGTGGGTGATCGTCGTCTTCGTCGTGTTCCTGGTCGGTTTCCAGTTGCTCAGCGGCGCCAACGGCTACCAGACGAGGCCCACCTCCGAGGTCGTCGCCGTCATCAACGGCAACGAGCCGCTCACGGAGGTCGTCCTGATCGACGGCGAGCAGGAGATCCGGGTCGAGAAGGCCGACGTGCCGAAGACCAAGATCCGGGCGAACTGGGTGGGCACCCAGAGCCAGGACCTCATCAAGCGGCTCAACGAGCGGCAGGCCGCTGGCACGCTGCAGTCGTGGCGCGGCGAGAACCCCGATGGCGGCATCCTGGGCCTGCTGGCCATGTGGCTGCTGCCGCTGCTGCTGTTCGTCGGCCTGTTCTGGCTGCTGAGCAACGCCCAGGGCGGCAACCGGGTGCTCGGCTTCGGGAAGAGCAAGGCGCGCCTCAACGAGCCGGACATGCCGCGGACCACCTTCGCCGACGTGGCCGGCTGCGAGGAGGCCATCGAGGAGCTGCAGGAGATCCGGGAGTTCCTGGCCGAGCCGGCCAAGTTCACCGCGCTCGGGGCCAAGATCCCGAAGGGCGTCCTGCTGTACGGTCCGCCCGGCACCGGCAAGACGCTGCTGGCGCGGGCGGTCGCCGGCGAGGCGGGCGTCCCGTTCTTCTCGATCTCGGGCTCCGACTTCGTCGAGATGTTCGTCGGCGTCGGCGCGTCCCGGGTGCGCGACCTGTTCGAGCAGGCCAAGGAGAAGTCGCCCGCGATCGTCTTCATCGACGAGATCGACGCCGTCGGCCGCCACCGGGGCGCCGGCATGGGCGGCGGCCACGACGAACGCGAGCAGACGCTGAACCAGCTGCTCGTCGAGATGGACGGGTTCGACGTGCGCGGCGGCGTGGTGCTGATCGCCGCGACCAACCGGCCCGACGTGCTCGACCCGGCGCTGCTGCGCCCCGGCCGGTTCGACCGGCAGATCCCCGTCGAGGCCCCCGACATGAAGGGTCGCCTGCAGATCCTGCAGGTGCACGCCAAGAACAAGCCGATGGCCCCGGACGCCGACCTCTCGTCGGTCGCCAAGCGCACCCCGGGCTTCACCGGCGCGGATCTGGCCAACGTGCTCAACGAGGCCGCCCTGCTGACGGCGCGGCAGAACCAGCACTGGATCACCAAGCCGAACCTGGACGAGGCCATCGACCGCGTGATCGCGGGCCCGCAGAAGCGCACCCGCGTCATGAACGAGCGGGAGCTGCTGATCACCGCGTACCACGAGGCCGGCCACGCGCTGGTCGCCGCGGCGATGCCCGGCAACGACCCGGTGCAGAAGGTGACGATCCTGCCGCGCGGGCGGGCCCTCGGCTACACGATGGTCATGCCGGACGCCGACAAGTACAGCCAGACCCGCGGCGAGCTGCTCGACCAGCTCGCGTACATGCTGGGCGGCCGGGCCGCGGAGGAGCTGGTGTTCCACGACCCGACGACGGGGGCGTCCAACGACATCGAGAAGGCCACCGGGGTGGCGCGCGCGATGGTGACCAAGTTCGGCATGACCGAGCGGCTGGGGGCGGTGAAGCTCGGGTCGGACAACGACGAGCCGTTCCTCGGGCTGCAGGCCGGCATGACGAGCGGGCACCGCGACTACTCGGAGGAGGTCGCCGCCGCGATCGACGCCGAGGTGGCGGCCCTGATCAACAACGCCCACCAGGAGGCGTTCGACGTCCTCGCCGAGAACCGGGCGGTGCTCGACGAACTCGTCCGGCAGCTCTTCGAGAAGGAGACCCTCGACAAGGAGCAGGTCGCCCAGATCTTCGTTCCCCTCAAGAAGCGGCCCAAGCGCGAGCCCTGGACCGGGTCGCCGAGCCGGCAGCCGTCCGACGTCCCGCCGATCGACCCGCCGCCCCGCGAGCCCGCCCAGCCGCCGCAGGCCCCGCCGATGCCCGTCGCGCCGCCGCAGCACTACCCGGGCCCGATGCCGCCGTACCCGCAGCCGCAGCCGCCGGCGGGGCCGTGGGGTCAGCAGCCGCCGCAGTACCCGGCCGGACCCTGGGGCGGCCCCCACCAGCCCTATCCCGTCGGGCCGCTGGGGCCGCAGGGCTACCCGCCCTACCCGCCGCCGCAGGCCCCGCTGCCGCCCCAGCAGCCCCAGCCGCCCCACGGCCAGGGCTCGCAGCCACCGGCCCCGAGGGGCGACTGATGCCCGTCGACCGCGAGCGCGCCGAGGCCGCCGTCCGCGAGTTCCTGAGCGCCATCGGCGAGGACCCCGATCGGGAGGGCCTCCGGGAGACCCCGCGGCGCGTCGCGAGGGCCGCCGAGGAGCTCTTCGCCGGCCTGGACGCCGACCCGGCGGCCCTGCTGGAGACGACGTTCGACATCCAGCACCAGGAGTTGGTGCTGGTCAAGGACATCGAGGTGGTCAGCGTCTGCGAGCACCACCTGCTGCCGTTCACCGGGGTCGCCCACGTCGCGTACATCCCCGGCAAGGGCGGACACGTCACCGGGCTGTCGAAGCTGGCCCGCCTGGTCGAGGCCTACGCGCGGCGTCCCCAGATCCAGGAGCGGCTCACCACCCAGATCGCGGACGCCCTGGTGACCCACCTCAAGGCCGCCGGCGTCATGGTCGTCGTGGAGTGCGAGCACCAGTGCATGACGATGCGGGGCGTCCGCAAGCCCGGGTCGAAGACCGTCACCTCGGCCGTGCGGGGCGTGCTGCGCAACCCCGCGACGCGGTCCGAGGCGCTGAGCCTGGTGCTGGGGTGAGCGCCGTGGCGACGCCGACCCGCACCCTGGTGATGGGCATCCTCAACGTCACCCCCGACTCGTTCTCCGACGGGGGTCGCTGGGCCACCCCGGAGGCGGCGGTCGCGCACGGGCTGGCGCTCGTCGCGCAGGGCGCCGACCTGGTCGACGTGGGCGGCGAGTCGACCCGGCCGGGTTCCGCGCGGGTCGACGCCGGCACCGAGCTCGACCGGGTCGTCCCCGTCGTCCGAGCGCTCGCCGGCCACGGCGTCCGCATCAGCGTCGACACCACGCGCGCCGAGGTGGCGGCGGCGTCCCTGCGGGCCGGCGCCCTCTGGGTCAACGACGTCTCCGGGGGGCTGGCCGACCCCGCGATGCTCGACACCGTCGCCGAACTCGGCGGCGGCTACATCGCGATGCACTGGCGCGGCCACGCCACCGAGATGGCCGACCGGGCCGTCTACACCGACGTCGTCGCCGAGGTCGTCGCCGAACTCGCGGAGCGCCGCGACGCGGCCCTGGCCGCCGGCATCCCGGCCGACCGCCTCGTGCTCGACCCGGGCATCGGGTTCGCCAAGACCGCCGAGCACAACTGGGAACTGCTGCGCCACCTGGACGCCGTCGAGGGCTTGGGCCACCCGGTGCTGCTCGGTGTGTCGCGGAAGCGGTTCCTGGCCGGGCTGGTCGACGGGCTGCCCGAGACGCCCCCCGCCGAACGCGACATCGCGACCGCCGCCCTGACCGTCCTGGCGGCCCAGCGCCGCCTGTGGGCCGTGCGCACCCACGAGGTGCGCGGCCAGCGGGACGCCATCGCCGTCGTCGAGAGGATGCGCCCGTGAGCGCGTCGGACGCCCTGCTGCTCGGCCTGTCGGGGGACGGGCTCGAACTGATCCGGCTCGTGGGGGTCACCGCCCGCGGCCGGCACGGCTACCTGCCGGCGGAGAAGCGGGACGGCCAGCCCTTCTCGGTCGACCTGGTGCTGGCGCTCCGCCGCGCGGCCGACGACGACGCCCTGGCCGGCACGGCCGACTACGGCGAGATCGCCGCCGGGGTCGTGCGCCTGATCGAGGGGGACCCCGTCGACCTCATCGAGACCCTCGCCCAGCAGGTCGCCGCGTTCTGCCTGGGGTTCCCGGCGGTCTCCGGCGTGGTCTGCACCGTCCACAAGCCGGAGGCCCCGATCGGCGTCCCGTTCGCGGACGCCGCGGTCACGGTCGTGCGGACGCGTCCGTGACGGCCGGCGTCCACCGGTTCGCGGTCGGCCTCGGAGCCAACCTCGGCGACGCGGCGGCGACGCTGATCGACGCCGTGGCGCGCCTGGCCGCCGCCGACGGCGTCCGGCTGACGGCGGTGTCGTCGCCGTACCGCACCGCGCCGGTGGGCGGCGTGCCGCAGGACGACTTCCTCAACGCGGTCGTCGTCGGGGAGACCACGTTGCCGCCGCTGGAACTGCTGCGGCTCTGCCGGGCGATCGAGGACGCCCACCACCGCACGCGCGACGTCCGGTGGGGGCCGCGCACCCTCGACCTGGACGTCCTCGTCCACGGCGATGTCGTCTCCACCGATCCCGGGCTCACGCTCCCGCACCCGCGCGCCCACGAGCGCGCGTTCGTCCTGGTGCCCTGGCTCGAGGCGGACGCCGAGGCGCGCCTCCCCGGCCGGGGTCGGGTCGCCGACCTGCTGGCGACGGTCGGCACCGGCGGCGTCCGGCGGGTGCGGATCGACGGCTGGCCCGAGCCGGCCGGGAGGGCCGATGGCTGAGCCGCAGCCGACCCAGCGCCCCACGACCCCCGGTCGGGTGCTGGCCGCGGTGGCGGCCGGCGCGGGGGCGGGCTGGCTGTACACCCAGGTGTTGCGCGTGGCCGGGCTCTCGCTGCCGGTGCTGGGGGCGTCCGCCTGGTTGCCGATGCTGCTGCTGGCGGCGGCCACCGGATGGCTCGCGTGGGCCACGGGCCGCACGGTGCGGCGCGACCGGGCCGCGCTCGACGCCCGCGCCGCGGTCGCCCGGCTGCTGTTCGGGAAGACGGCGGTGCTGGCCGGTTCGGTGCTGGTGGGCGGCTACCTGGCGCTGGCGCTGGTCGCTCTCGGTGGCTGGCCGGCGCCGCTGGCCCAGGGGCGGGTGCTGCACGGAATCCTCGCCACCGTCACGGGAGCCCTGTGGGGAATGGCGGGCTGGTTCCTCGAACGTTCCTGTCGCATTCCGCGCGATCCCACCGACGAGGCCGAGGACTCGAAGGGACCCGATGTTTCATAACCGATCGTCGCCCCGATCGATTAACTGCCGGCCCGGAATGGGGGAATCGGCGAGGCGGAGATGCAATCGCGGCCGTGTTTCCGTTACTGTGTCCCCCGCGGGGGGAGTTAATCGCAGCAACATCAGAATTGCGGTACGAACGAAGATGGAGGCCCCACCCATGGCACAGCGCGTCAACATCGTGCTCACCGACGATCTCGATGGCTCCGACGCCAGCGAGACGGTGACGTTCGCGCTCGACGGACACACCTACGAGATCGATCTTTCCGCCGAGAATGCGGAGCGGCTGCGCGACGCCTTGCGTCCCTTCGTCGCGGCCGGCCGCAAGATCAGCGGGCGCGCCGCTGCGCCCGCTCGCCCGACCGGACGCCGGCGCGCGGCCGCCTCGGGCAGCGCCACCGACATCCGGGCGTGGGCGCAGGAGCAGGGCCTGCAGGTGTCGACCCGGGGCCGGGTCCCGGCCGAGATCCGCGCCGCCTACGAGGCCGCCCACTGAGCGCGTGACGAGCGTCGGGCAGGGGTCGTCCGGAAGGGACGGCCCCTGCCGGCGTGTCGGGGTCCGGTCAGGGTCCGGTGGGGGGGATTGCGCCACAGGCGAACAGGGAACAACGGGGGCCTCTCCACGCGTTGAATAGACTGATTGCGCCGTCGCCCTCGCCGGTGCGCGGCACGCGAGAAGGAGAATCCATTGTTCGATCGGTTCACTGACCGGGCTCGTCGCGTCATCGTCCTGGCTCAGGACGAGGCGCGCATGCTGAATCACAACTACATCGGCACGGAGCACCTCCTGCTCGGGTTGATCCACGAGGGCGAGGGGGTGGCCGCGAAGGCGCTGGAGTCCCTGGGCATCTCGCTGGAGGCCGTCCGCGAGCAGGTCGAGGAGATCATCGGCCACGGCCAGCAGGCACCGACCGGGCACATCCCCTTCACGCCCCGGGCGAAGAAGGTGCTCGAGCTGTCGATGCGCGAGGCGCTGCAGCTCAACCACCCCTACATCGGCACCGAGCACATCCTGCTCGGCCTGATCCGGGAGGGCGAGGGGGTGGCCGCCCAGGTGCTCATCAAGCTCGGCGCCGACCTCAACCGGGTCCGCAACCAGGTGCTCCAGTTGCTGTCGGGGTTCCAGGGCGAGCAGAAGCCGTCGACGGCCGGCGCCCCCGAGCAGGGCCCGCAGCAGGGCAACCAGACGATCCTCGACCAGTTCGGCCGCAACCTGACCCAGGCCGCGCGCGAGAACAAGCTCGACCCGGTGATCGGCCGGCAGAAGGAGATCGAGCGGGTCATGGTGGTGTTGAGCCGCCGCACCAAGAACAACCCGGTCCTGATCGGCGAGCCGGGCGTCGGCAAGTCGGCCTGCGTCGAAGGTCTCGCCCAGCAGATCGTGCGCGGGGACGTCCCCGAGACCCTGAAGGACAAGCAGATCTACACCCTCGACCTCGGCGCGCTGGTGGCCGGGTCGCGGTACCGCGGCGACTTCGAGGAACGCCTCAAGAAGGTGCTCAAGGAGATCAAGACCCGCGGCGACATCATCCTGTTCATCGACGAGATCCACACCCTCGTCGGGGCCGGCGCCGCCGAGGGGGCGATCGACGCGGCGTCCATTCTGAAGCCCATGCTGGCCCGCGGCGAGCTGCAGACCATCGGCGCGACGACCCTCGACGAGTACCGCAAGCACATCGAGAAGGACGCCGCCCTGGAGCGCCGCTTCCAGCCGATCCAGGTGGCGGAGCCGTCGATCGCGCTGACCATCGACATCCTCAAGGGGCTGCGCGACCGGTACGAGGCGCACCACCGCATCACGATCACCGACGAGGCCATCACGGCCGCGGCGCAGATGGCCGACCGGTACATCTCCGACCGGTTCCTGCCCGACAAGGCGATCGACCTGATCGACGAGGCGGGCGCGCGGCTGCGCATCAAGCGCATGACGGCGCCGCCCGACCTGCGCGAGTTCGACGAGCGCATCGCCGCGGTCCGCCTGGAGAAGGAGGCCGCGATCGACGCGCAGGACTTCGAGCGCGCCGCCGGCCTGCGCGACGACGAGAAGAAGCTGCTCTCCGCGCGGGCCGCGAAGGAGGAGCAGTGGAAGCTGGGCGACAACGGCGCCCCGGCCGAGGTCGGCGAGGAGGAGATCGCCGAGGTGCTCTCCGGGGCCACCGGCATCCCGGTGTTCAAGCTGACCGAGGAGGAGTCCGCGCGCCTGCTGCACATGGAGGACGAGATCCACAAGCGCTACGTGGGGCAGGAGGACGCCGTCAAGGCGCTCAGCCGCTCCATCCGCCGCACCCGCGCCGGGTTGAAGGACCCGAAGCGGCCGTCCGGCTCGTTCATCTTCGCCGGGCCGTCGGGCGTCGGGAAGACCGAGCTCACGAAGGCGCTCACCGAGTTCCTGTTCGGCGACGAGGACGCCCTGATCACCCTCGACATGTCGGAGTACTCCGAGAAGCACACGGCGTCGCGGATGTTCGGCTCCCCGCCCGGGTACGTGGGCTACGAGGAGGGCGGCCAGCTCACCGAGAAGGTGCGGCGCAAGCCGTTCTCGGTGGTCCTTTTCGATGAGATCGAAAAGGCGCATCCGGATATCTTCAACTCGCTGCTGCAGATCCTGGACGAGGGCCGGTTGACGGACGCCCAGGGCCGCGTCGTCGATTTCAAGAACACCGTCATCGTGATGACGACCAACCTCGGCACCCGCGACATCAGCAAGTCGGTCAACCTCGGCTTCAGCAATGTGTCCGACCAGGGCGGCTCGTACGAAAAGATGAAGGCCAAGGTGTCGGACGAGCTGAAGCAGCACTTCCGCCCCGAGTTCCTGAACCGCGTCGACGAGATCGTGGTGTTCCACCAGTTGACGCAGGCCGATATCGAGCACATCGTCGACCTGATGGTCGCCGAGATCGACGGTCGCCTCAAGGACAAGGACATGGGCGTCGTGCTCACGCAGCCGGCGCGGACCCTGATCGCGAAGCGGGGCTTCGATCCCGTGCTCGGTGCCCGGCCGTTGCGGCGGGCGATCCAGCGCGACATCGAGGACATCCTGGCCGAGAAGATCCTGTTCGGCGAGTTGCGGTCGGGCGAGCTCGTGGTGGTGGATGTGGCGCCGGAGGGCTCCGACCTGCCGTTCACGTTCGTCGGCCAGCCGCACTCGCAACTGCCCGACGTCCCGCCGGCGGAGCTGGCCGGTGGCCCCAAGGAGCCGCCGGCGGCCAACTTCGGCTGACGCCTGACCGAGCACGCGGCCCCCGCTCACCGAGCGGGGGCCGCGCGGCTGTCCGGGGGCCCGACCGCCCGGCCGATCGGACCGGGGCTGAGGTCCGGGGCGATCAGAGGGTGAGGTCGCCGGCGCAGTCGAGCCGGACGAGCCTGTCGGCGATCAGGGACGCCAGCGCGCGCTCGGCCTGCTCGGCGTCCGCGCGCCAGGCCGCCAGGACCCGGGCGCGGGGGAGCGGGCCGGGGGCGTCCCGGAGCACCGCGAGCAGCGCGCCGCGGCACTGCCGGTCGGTGCCGGCGTAGGCCTGGCCGCGGCGCTCGGGCCCGGTCCAGGCGGGCTGGCCGGCGGCGCGCCAGGCGC
>JAAYTZ010000070.1 GCA_012517965.1 Propionibacterium sp.
CCCTGCGCCGCTACCACACCGTCCACATCCAAGCCGGCGAGCACACCCTCACCGCCGAGGACCCCCTCCCCGACGACGTCCAACAAGCGCTCACCGCGATCAGAGACGCCGCAAGGCGACACTAAATGTCGTAAGTCAGGCCCAGGTCGATGCCCTTGCGCGCCAGCAGGGGGCCGATCTCGGGGTCGCGGCCCCGGAACGCCCGCCAGCTCTCCATCGCGTCGACCGAGCCGCCGGGGGCGAGGATCGTCCGCCGGAAGTGGTCCCCGTTGGCGCGGGTCGCCCCGCCGTTCTCCTCGAACCAGGCCACCGCGTCGGCGTCCATGACCTCCGCCCACACGTACGAGTAGTACGCGGCCGCGTAGCCGTGCCCCCAGATGTGCTGGAAGTACTGCGAGCGGTACCGGGGCGGGATCAGGTCGTAGGCCAGCCCCGCCGACGCCAGGGCGCGGTGTTCGAACTCCTCCACCTCGGCCCCGGACGCCGGCAGCTCGGCCGGCGGCGTGGTGTGCCATACCTGGTCGAGCAGCATCGCCGACCAGGTCTCGAAGTTGTGGAACCCCTGGCCGAAGGCCTCGGCGGCCCGCATCCGCTCGGCGAACTCGGCCGGGATCACGGCGTCCGGCTCCCACGCCCAGTGCTCGTTGACCTGGGAGGGCAGCTCGACGAAGTCGCGCGGCGTCGCGGTGCCCGACTTCGACGGATAGCGCGACGACGCGAGCAGCCCGTGCAGGGCGTGCCCGAACTCGTGGAACATCGTGATCACCCCGTCCCAGTCGATCGTCGACGTCCCCGGCGCGAAGTTGCAGTTGTTCGTGACGACCGGGCGGTGCCCGAGCAGCCCCGACTGCCTCACGACGCTGTTCATCCAGGCGCCGCCCTGCTTGGTGGGCCGGGCCCAGAAGTCCATGAGGAACAGGCCGATCGGCGTCCCGTCGGCCTCCCGCACCTCGAACACCTCGGCGTCCGCGGTGTGGCCGCGCAGGTCGGGCCGCCGCTCGAAGGTGATCCCGTAGAGCCGGGTCGCGGCATCGTGCACCGCGGCCAGCACCCGGTCGACGGTCAGGTACGGCGTCAGGGTCGCCGGGTCGAGGTCGAAGCGCTCCCGGCGAAGCACGTCGGCCACGAACGTCCAGTCCCAGGGCGCGAACTCCTCGCCGGGGTACAGCTCCGCGAACCGGGCCCGCAGCTCCTCGGCCTCGCGCCGCGCCTGCGCGAGGGCGGCGGGGGCGAGGCGGCCCAGCATGGCGGCGACGGCGTCCGTGGTCTTGGCGCACTGGCGTTCGACGACGAGGGCGGCGTGGTGCGGGTAGCCGAGCAGCAGCGCCCGCTCGGCGCGCAGCCGGGCCAGTTCGGCGATGACGTCCCGGGTGTCGGCCGGCTCCGCCGCCCCCTGCGACGCGGCCCCGAGGCCGCGGGTGACGGACGCCTCGAAGATCCGGCGTCGCAGGTCGCGGCGGGTCAGCCTGGCCAGCAGCGGATGCTGGGAGGTGTTGACGAGCTCGATCCGGAACGTGCCGTCGGCCTGCCGGAGCGCGGCCACCTCCTCCGGCGTCAGCCCGTCGAGCTCGGCCTCGTCGGTGACGAGCACCGCCCCGGCGTTGCGGGCGGCCAGGTTGGCCTGCTCGAACAGGGTGCCCAGCTCGGCGAGGCGGGTGTTGATGTCCCGCAGCCGGTCCTGGTCGGCGGCCTCGAGGGCCACGCCGTTGCGCACGAACGCCGCCAGCAGGTCGGCCAGCAGCCAGCGCTGCTCGGCGTCCAGCACGACCGCCCCGGACGCGGCCCGGTCGGCCAGCGCGCGCAGCCGGTCGTAGTAGGCGCGGTTGAGGAAGATCGCGTCGGAGTGCCGGGCCAGCTTCGGGGCGAACTCGGCCTCGATGGCGTCCAGCTCGTCGGTGGTGTCGACGGCCTTGGTGACGTAGAACGCGGTCAGGGCCCGGTGGAGCAGCCGGCCGGACGCCTCCCAGGCGTCCAGCACGTTCTCGGCGGTGGCCGGGTCGGGGTCGGCCGCGAGGGCGTCCAGCTCGGCCAGCGCCTCGGCCATCCCGGCCACGAACGCCGGCGGGTAGTGCGCCGGGGTGAGGGCCGCGAAGTCGGGCAGCCCGAACGGCAGGGCGGAGTCGTGCGCGAGCGGGTTGGCGGCGTCCAGGGTCATGCGCGCCATCCTGCCAGCTACACCAGAACCCGCACCGCCTGGAGGGCGACCGTGAGCGCGACGTAGGTGCCCTGCGGGATCGACCCCTTGTCGTGCAACCGGTCGACGGTCGCCGCGAAGCCGGCCAGCTCCCGTTCGGCGTTCTGCCCGGCCAGGATCTTCTCGGACGCCTTCGCCCACGCCTGGCGGACGGTCGACTTCGCCTGCACGGCCGCCGGGTCGGCCGGAGCCCAGGAGTCCAGGACGGTGTTGACGCCCTCGACGGCCCCGCGCAGCGCCGCCTCCCCGGCCGACGGCAGGCTGGGCACCTGGATGGTGGGCAACGTCGGCAGCTGGATGCTCGGCCACTGGAGGCCGGGGGCCGGCGTGGTGGGCCGCGTGGCCGTCGGGGGCCGGGTGGTCGGCGTCCGGGTCGGGGTGGCGGCGGCGCCGGACTGGGGGACGAGGCCCAGCAGCCGGTTTCCGGCGAGCACCACCCCCAGGACGACGACCAGGCCGCCCATCGCCAGCAGCACCCAGCGCACCCCGCGGCGGAACCACCGCGGCCGCTGCGGCGGGTGCGGGCCGCCGCCGGGGTCGGCGGACACGTCGCGGAGCCGCGCCGAGGCCACCGGGGCCGGTGCCGGACCGGCGCCGGGCGGCAGGACCGCCGTGGCCGGGGGCAGCACGGCGGTCACCGGGGGCAGGACGGCCGTCCCGGACGGGGCGGGCGGCAGGACGGCCGTGGGCTCGGGGGGCACGGCGAGGCCGGCGAGGGAACGGGCGACGTCGGCGGCCGTGGGGCGTGCCGCCGGGTCCTTCGCGAGCATCGCCGCCACAAGGGCGTCCAGCGGCTGGGGCACGCCGGGCCGCAGCTGGCGCAGCCGCGGCGGCGCGGCGCTCACCTGCTGCTGCGCGATCGCCACCGAGTTGGGTCCGACGAACGGTGGGCGCCCGGTGACCATCGCGACCAGCAGGCAGCCCAGGGAGTACACGTCGGACGCGGCCCCGACCGGCTCGCCCTTCGCCTGCTCGGGCGACATGTAGGCGGCGGTGCCGAGGACGTCCCGGGTCGCCTGCTCGGCGGCCGTCTCGGCGGTCAGCCGCGCGATGCCGAAGTCGAGCACCTTGACGTGGCCGGTGCGGGTGACCATGACGTTGCCGGGCTTGATGTCGCGGTGGACGATGCCGATGAGGTGCGTCGCCTCCAGGGCCCGGGCCACCTCGCCACCGATCCGAACCGCCTCCCGCACCGGAAGCGGCCCGCGGTGCAGCAGGGCCGCGAGGGACACTCCGTCGAGCAGTTCCATCACGAGGTAGGCCAGGTCGCCGTCGGTGCCGCCGTCGAAGGTGGTGACGATCGCCGGGTGGTTGAGTTGCGCGGTCGCCACGACCTCGCGCTCGAAGCGGCCGGCCGTCACCGGGCCGGTCGCCTGCGTGAGGTCGACCACCTTGACGGCCACGTCGCGGCGCAGGCGCTCGTCGGTCGCGCGCCAGACCTGACCCATCGACCCGGCGCCGATCAGGTGGCTCAGGCGGTACCGTCCCGCGATCAGTGCCCCGGCGTGCATACCACGAGTGTAGAGAGCCGCCATCACGCCCCCTCGGCCAGGACGGCCGCGATCGCGGTGAGCGCGGCGGCCAGGTCGGCGTCCGAGACCCCGCCGAAGCCGAAGACCAGGCCGCGCCGGGATCCCCCGCCCGCCCAGTAGTCGGACAGGGCCGCCACCAGGACGCCCCGCGCGGCGAGCGCCGCGAGCACCTCGGGCTCGTCGCGCTCGTGCTCGACGACGGCGTGCAGGCCGCCGTCCATCGGGTACACCCGGGCGCCGGGGACCGCCCGCAGCGCGCGCACGACCTGGGCGCGGCGGCGGCGGTACAGGTGCCGCATCCGCTGGGTGTGCCGCATGAGCGCGCCGGAGTCGAGGTAGTGGGCGAGCGCCCGCTGGGTGACGAGGCTCACCGGCTGACCGAGCCCGCCGCGCACGGCCTCCACGGCGCCGAGCAGGGCCGGGGGCACCACCACGAAGCCGACCGCCACGGCCGGGGTCAGCGTCTTCGCGAAGGTGCCCAGCAGGGCGACGCCGCCGCGGTGATCCAGGGAGGTGAGCGCGGGCAGCGGGGCCGAGGTGTAGCGCAGCTCGGAGTCGTAGTCGTCCTCGACGACCAGCGTCCCGTGCGCGGCGGCCCAGTCGAGCAGCTGCAGCCGCCGGTCGACCGGCAACGAGCCCCCGAGGGGGTACTGGTGGCTGGGCGTGACGATCACCGCCTGCGGCGCGGCGGCGGGCAGCGACGCCGTGACGAGACCCTGGGCGTCCGCCGGCAGCGGGACGGGCCGGGCGCCGAACGCCGTCAGCACGCGCCGCAGGGAGGGGTAGCCGGGCTCCTCGACGCCGACGGTGCGGGCCCCGGTGGCCATGAGCAGCAGGGCGAGGCCCTCGCGGACGCCCGCGGTCACGACGATCTCGGCCGGGTCCCGCACGACGGCACGCATGCGGCGCAGGTGGTCGGCGATCGCGGCGCGCAACGGCGGCCAGCCCAGCGGCGGCAGGGGCACCTCGACGGGGGCGTCCGCCGCGCGGCGCCAGGCGGAGCGCCACGCCGGCCCCACGACCCCGGTCTGGGTGGGCTGGCCGGGGCGCAGGTCGAGCGGGGGGCGGGGGCGTCCGGCCGCAGACGTGGTGGGCGCGGGGGCGGCCGTCGCCGCGCGGGCGGCGCGTGGGTCGGCGGCCTCCCCGGCCACCGGGAGGCGAGGGTGCACCTCGTGCAGGCGCGGGTTGACCGTCGTCGACCGGCCGGCCGCGCCGGAGAACCAGCCCTCGGCGAGCAGCTGCTCGTACGCGGTGACGACGGTTCCGCGCGCGACACCCAGGTGGGCGGCGAGCGCCCGCGTGCTCGGCAGGTCGTCGCCCGGGCGCAGCACGCCGCTCGCGAGCAGCCCGCGCAGCTGGGCCACCAGCTGGGCTGGCAGCGGCTCGGCGGCCGCTCGGTCGACGTGGAGCGGCAGCGTCACCTCGCGGGCGGTGCGCACGCGTCCTCCCTTCCCGCCGCTCGCACCCTGATGACGAGGTGTCATCAGTGTGCGAGCACCGCTACTGGTCCACCAGTATGCAGCCGTTTCTGGCTCTGGAACCGGACCACTTACGCGGGCAGCCTGGTGTCCCGTGACCACGAACCAGACCACCGGCACCCCGCTCGTCAAGCGCGGGCTGGCCGACATGCTGAAGGGCGGCGTCATCATGGACGTCGTCACCCCCGAGCAGGCGCGCATCGCCGAGGACGCCGGCGCCGTCGCCGTGATGGCCCTCGAGCGGGTGCCCGCCGACATCCGTGCGCAGGGCGGCGTCGCCCGCATGAGCGACCCCGACCTGATCGCCGGCATCATCGAGGCCGTCTCGATCCCCGTCATGGCGAAGGCCCGCATCGGCCACTTCGTCGAGGCCCAGGTGCTGCAGCACCTGAAGGTCGACTACATCGACGAGTCCGAGGTGCTCTCCCCCGCCGACTACGTCAACCACATCGACAAGCACGCCTTCACCGTGCCGTTCGTCTGCGGGGCGACCAACCTGGGCGAGGCGCTGCGCCGCATCACCGAGGGGGCGGCGATGATCCGCTCCAAGGGCGAGGCCGGCAGCGGCGACGTGTCCGAGGCGACCAAGCACCTTCGGACGATCCGGCGCGAGATCGCCCAGCTCCAGGCCACCTGGCACTCCGACCCCGAGGAGCTCTACGTCGCCGCCAAGAACCTGCAGGCGCCCTACGAGCTGGTGCGCGAGGTCGCCGAGACCGGGCAGCTCCCGGTCGTGCTGTTCGTCGCCGGCGGCGTCGCCACCCCCGCCGACGCCGCGATGATGATGCAGCTCGGCGCCGACGGGGTCTTCGTCGGCTCGGGCATCTTCAAGTCCGGCAACCCGGCCGCCCGCGCCGCCGCGATCGTCAAGGCCACCGCCGCGTTCAACGACCCGGCCGTGATCGCCGAGGTGTCGCGCGGGCTCGGCGAGGCGATGGTGGGCATCAACGTCGCCGACGTCCCCGCCCCGCACCGCCTCGCGGAGCGCGGCTGGTGACGACGGTGGCCGAGCGCCCCGCCCCGGCCGCCGGCCGCCCGCCGGTCAAAGGTTCCATCTGGACGCCGGACGCTCTCGCGGCGTCCGGCTCCGCCGTCCGCCCGGGCGCGCCGCGCGTCGGCGTCCTGGCGCTGCAGGGCGGCGTCCGGGAGCACACCGAGGTGCTGCTGGGGCTCGGGGCGTCCGTGGCGTACCTGCGGCGTCCCGAGGATCTGGCCGGCCCCGACGGCCTTCGGGTGGACGCCCTGGTGCTGCCCGGCGGGGAGTCGTCCACGATCGACCGGCTGCTGCGCGTCTTCGGGCTCTTCGAGCCCCTCCGGGACGCCGTGGCCGCCGGCGTGCCGACGCTCGGCACCTGTGCCGGCCTGGTGCTCCTCGCCCGGACCGTGCTCGACCCCGCCCCGGGGCAGCGGTCGCTGGGCGTCCTCGACGTGGACGTGCGCCGCAACGCCTTCGGCTCCCAGGTGGACTCGGCCGAGGTCGACCTCGACACGACGCTCGGGCCGGCCAGGGTCGCGTTCATCCGGGCCCCACGGGTCGAGCGCGTCGGCCCGGGCGTCGAGGTGATCGCCCGCCGCGGCGACGCGGTGGTCGGCGTCCGGCAGGGAACCATGCTCGGGCTGTCGTTCCATCCGGAACTCACCCGGGAGGCGCCGTTCCACCGGGCGCTGCTGGCGGCGGCGGCCCGGTAGAGTGCCCACGTGAGCGGTCCTGCCGAGAAGCCCCTCAAGAGCACCGTCACCCCCGTCGCGCGACGGGGCGCGGACGTGTTGCGCGAGTCCGGTCCGTGGACCGGCACCGTGCAGAAGCTCCTCGCCCACCTGCGCGACTCCGGCGTGACGTGGTGCCCCGAGCCCCGCGGCTGGCACGAGGACGGCCGCGAGACGGTGTCGTACCTCAAGGGCAAGGTGCCGACGCTTCCGCTTCCCGAGTGGGTCTACGACGAGGAGGTGCTGGTCACCGCGGCGCGGTGGCTGCGCCAGTTGCACGACCTCACCGTCGGCTTCGACCGGCCCGAGTATGTGTGGCGGGCACCGCGGCACCAGCCGGCCGAGGTCGTCTGCCACAACGACTTCGCCCCCTACAACATGGTCTTCAAGGACCACCAACTGATCGGCATCATCGACTGGGACTTCGCCTCCCCCGGCCCGCGCCTGTGGGACCTGGCCTACCTCGCCTACCGCATGGTGCCCCTCGTCGGCCCCACCAACCCCGACGCCCCGAAGACCTCGAAGGACCTGATGGCCCGGCTGCGGCTGTTGCGCGACACCTACGGGTCGGACGCCTCGACCGCCGAGATCCTGCGCACCGTCGTCGCCCGGCTGGACGAGTTGGCCACCTTCACCCGGAGCCAGGCCAAGAAGACCAAGAACCCCGAACTGCTCGAGCACGCGGCCGCCTACGCGGCCGACGCCGCGTTCCTGCGGACGCTGGCGACCCCGCAGCCCTGAACCCGTCCGGACGCCCCCGCGCCGCCACCCTCAGCGCGGCCGCGCCCACCTCAGCGCGCCGAAGGAACCGGACACCTTCTCCATCAGGTCGGTCAGCCCCTCGAAGTCGAGGTCGCGCAGCAGCGACTCCGCCTCGGCCGCGTCGAGGTCGGCGGGCCCGGTCTTCTTGGCCTTGACCCGCTTGATCACCTCGAGGCCCTCCCGGACCTTCGGGGGCAGGTCCCTGATGTCGTAGTTCTGATCGGCGTAGCCCTTCCGGACGGCCTCCAGCGTGTGGACGGCCTTGCCGGCCTGGGTGTAGGCGTCGAGCAGGTTGCCCTCGTGGTAGGCCTCGGCGACCTTGGTCTCGTAGGTCTTGCCGAGCCCGTCGGGGTCGAGGAGCGTCCCCTGGCCGTCCTCCACCATCTTGACGCGCGGCTCCACCTGCACCTGTTCCCAGGCGCCCTTCGGCTTGCCGTCCGGGCCGAACTCGCCGGCGTTCGGGTTCCACACCCGCAGCTGGTCGGCCATGTCGACCGCGGCCTCGGCGTGGTACTGGTCGGTCCCCAGTTGCTGGTGGTCCCTGGCCCAGCGGGCCGCCCCCTTCGGGTCGGTCGGCCCGCCGGTCTCCTCGGCGAAGATCCGCTGGGACGCCTCCGTCCACAACTCCTTCTTGATCTCGATGAACACCTTGCGCGGCGGCTTCACGCTGACGTCGAGGTGGGTGTAGCCGACCCGGTAGTCGCGGTCGACGCCGGTCTTGGTGCCGAAGAACTCCACCTCGACCGTCCGCCCCGGGATCTGCGGGAACGTCTCCGGGTGGGCGGCGATCCACTCCTTCAGCCGAGCGTCGTGGGCGTCGTAGATCCGCTGCCGCTGCTCGGTGTAGGCCTGCCACAGGTCCGGGTGCTCGGCCTTGAGGACGCGCATCGCGTCCGGGTCTCGCAGGATCTCCAGGATGGTCCCGCGCTCCAGCGGCCGACCGGACGCCGTCCGGGCCCGGATCTCGGCGGCCATCGCGTCCGCGCGGCTCTTGGCGGTGCCGGGGCGGGCCGGAGCGGCGGCGTCCGGCTTCTGCTCGGGAGCCTCGGCCTCCCCCGGCTTCTGTACCGGCTTCTGTGCCGGCTTCTTGGCGGGCTGCGCGGCCTCCTCGGGCGGCGGGGTCTGTGGCAGCGTCCCCGTCGCCTTCCGCAGGAAGTGGATCAGCGCCTGGTCGCGCAGCATCCGGACGGTGTTGAGCGCGGCCTCGCGGATGCGGTGCTCGGGGTCGAGGTACCACTCCTTGCAGAAGGTGTAGGCGATGAACACCGCCCAGATCTTCGCCTTGTGGGCGCCGGAGATCTTCTCCAGGAAGTCGGGGTCGGTGAACTGGCCCTCGGCGACCGACACGGCGAGCTTGACCTGCTCGGACGCCCACTCGTCCAGGCTGCGCCCCTCGAGGTAGGCGGTGATCGCCGACACCAGGACGGGCTTGAGCAGGCCGACCGCGATGCCGGCCGCGGTCCCGGTGATGCGCCCGGAGACCACCGCGAGGGCGATGTCGCCGCACCACGAAGCCCAGTCCAGGACGCCCTCGGCCTGCTCCAGCGTCCACGCCGTGGTGAGGTAGTCCTCCGCTTCGGCGCGGAGCGCGTTCTCGGCGAGCGCCCAGATCTTGCGCCGCAGTTCGTGCAGCGTCTCCGCGCCGACCTTCGGCCCGCGCTCGTAGACGAGGGCGCGCAACTGGGCCTGCCGGTCGCGGGGGGCGTAGGCGTCGATGATCCGCAGGCACTCGGCCTGCTCCTCCTGCCACGCCGGCGAGAACGGCGACATGTCCACGCCGTCGAGCAGCAGCGCGAGCGTGGCCGTGAAGGTGGCCGCGTCGTTACCGGCGGCGACGGCGTCCAGGGTGGCCGGGAGCGGGTTGCCGGACGTCGGCAGGCTGCGGCCCATCACGAGCCGGTAGGTGGCGGCGGGGCGGTTACTGGGGCGCATCCCCGTGAACTCGATCGAGAACTCGGGGAACCCCAGGGCGGCCCGGCCCGGAGAGCCGTCGGGGCCGGCGGGCGTCCACGTCACGTCGGCCGAGCGGCCCGCGTCGAGGACGATCCGGCCGGCCGGGTCGCGCACGTAGACCCGCACGTCGACCTCGGTGGGCCGGCCGGTGCCGGTGGCGTCCACGTGCACCACGCCGTCGGCGTCGTGGCTCACCGGGTCGAGGAACAGCCCCTCCCGGGCGACGACGAGCCGCAGGTGCCGCGCGAGGGCGTCCCACCCGTCGGCGGCCGCGGTGACGACGAGCGTGGCCGCCTCCTCGGCGAGCCCCGCGTCGGGCAGGCGGGCGGCGTCCTCGGTGACCCGGATCAGCGCGCTGGACGCCGTCTGCGGGCGCACCTCGAACCGGGCCACGGGGCGGTCGCCCTCGCGCCAGTGGGCGCCGAACGTCCACGGGCCGGGGCCGGGTTCCGCGACCCAGGCGAGGACATCGGTCACGGTGCCGCTGCCCGCGGCGATCTCGAGGGTGTCGGGGCGCAGGTCGAGCACCGGGGGGCGGTCGACGGGGATCGTCACCGACCCCACCAGCGGCCGCCCGAACGCGACGGCGCGGGCGGTGACCACGACGGAGTCCGGCGGCGTCGGCGTCCGGATCGGGTCGGGGCTGGACAGCGCGACGGGCAACTCCTTGCCGCCCGGCACGTCGCGGGGCTGCCCGGCGTCGAGCCAGTCGCCGGCGGCCGGCGGATCGAAGGCGATCGTGGCCCGCACCGGTTCGAGATCGGCGGACGCCCCCGGCGGCAGCCGCAGCTCGGCGCGCACCAGGATCGCGCGGCCCCCCTGGGGGCGCAGCGTGGCCCCGGCGGGCACCGTGGTCACCACCAGTTCGACCGGCGGAGCGACGATCAGGGGCAGCCGGGTGCCGCTGCCGCCGTCGGCGGTGGCGGCCGTCACGCCGACGGACGCCCCGGGCGCGACCGGGCCGACCTGCGTGAGCCGGACCCGCAGCGGTGCAGCGCCGGTGAGCGCGGACGCCTCGACGCCCACGGGGGGTTCGAGCCTCACCTGGGCGGCCGCGGGCTCGACCTGCCCGGACGCCAGCACGGTCCACACCTGGACCTGGAGGTCGGCCCACCCGGGGGTGAGGTCGAGCCGATCGGCCGACACCTCGAGCAGGTGCCCGACGGGGCGCTGGGGGTCGAGGACCTCCTTGCGGCCGGCGCGGCCCGCGGCGGCCCCGGCCAGCGCCGCGGCGGCCGCCGCGAC
>JAAYTZ010000071.1 GCA_012517965.1 Propionibacterium sp.
CCTGAACCCGCGCCCGAACCACGGACCGAACCGGAGCCTGAACCCGCGCCCGAACCACGGACCGAACCCGGGCTTGGCCCCGCGCCCGATCCGGGGTCCCTGTTCGTCCGACTCTTCGCCGCGAACGGCTGGACGGGCGGCTGGCGGGGCAGCGTGTTCGCCTACCACCACTACCACTCGACGGCCCACGAGGCACTCGGGGTGGTCGAGGGCAGCGCAACGCTGTTACTCGGCGGAGACTCGGGGACGGTCGTGGACGTAGCTCCCGGAGACGTCGTGGTCATCCCGGCCGGGGTCGCCCACCGCTGCCTCGACGACCGCGGGCTCGTGGTCGTCGCCGGCTACGACCGCGGACGGAAGCCCGACCTGCTGCGCGGCCAGCCCGGCGAGCGGCCGGACGCCGACGGGCGCATCGCCCTCGTCCCCCTCCCCGGCGCAGACCCCGCGCTGGGCCCCGGCCTCGGCGCCGGACTCTGGACCCACGGCCAGCGCCTTCCCTGAGCCCTCGGCGTCCGAGACAATCGGCAGCGGCGCAACCGCGCCCCACGCCCCACGGAAGGTGGACCGGGCCATGTACCGAGTCGTGCACTTCGAGATCCAGGCGGACGACCTCCAGCGCGCCATGACGTTCTACAGCGCGGTTTTCGGCTGGCGGTTCCAGGACTACTCCCCCGTCGTCGACGCGCCCTACTGGGGCGTGATCACCGGCGAAGACCCCGACCCCGGCATCAACGGCGGACTGCTCCCACGTCCCGCGGCCGCCCCGGCGCCGGAGCAGGGAACGAACGCGTTCGTCTGCACCATCGAGGCCGACGACTTCGACGCCGTCGCCGAACGCATCCTGGCGGCCGGCGGGCGGGTGGCGCTGCCGAAGTACGCCCTGACCGGGATGGCCTGGCAGGGCTACTTCCTCGACACCGAGGGCAACACCTTCGGCCTCCACGTGCCGGATCCCCGCGCTGCCTGACCGCGCTGCCAGACCGCGCTGCCGGGCACCACTGCCGGGCCCGGCCGCGCCGACGGAGCTCGGCCTCGGCTCACCCGGCGTCTGGATCGAAGTCCATCGCCCAGCGGCCGGTGCGGGTCTTGGCGATGAGTGCGCCCGCCTCGACGTGCAGCGGATGGGTGGCGTAGGCCCGCAGGGCGTCCACGTCGGTGAACTCGGACTCCAGCATGAGGTCGAAGGACGCCTCCAATCCCTCCTGCGGCCGGATCAGCCGGAACCCGGTCACGCCCGGCAGCGTCGCGCAGCGGGACAGCGCCGCGCAGACGAGGTCGACGTTCTCGCTCTTGTCGCGGCCCTCGGCGGTGTCGGCGAACGTCCAGCAGACGACGTGCTTGATCATGGCGTTCCTCTCGGGTGGGCCGTCACAAGGCCCGGTCGAGCAATTCTCGCAGTTCCTCGAAGTGCAGTTCGGCGGCGTCCTCGTCGTAGCGGAAGGTGTCGGCCATCGTGTAGCCGTGCGGGGCGTCCAGGTAGACCGCCTGGTCGAAGCGCACGCCCGCCCCCTCCAGGGCGGTGGCGAGGGCGGCCATCGCGGCCGGCGGCATGCCGGGATCATGGTCGGCGTGGCGCAGCAGCACCTCGCCGCGGATCGCACCCACCCCCCGGTGCAGCGAGTGCGGGTCGTCGCTGACGAGGCCGCCGGCGTGGAACACCCCGACCGCGGCCACCCGCTCCCCCAGGGCCTCCGCCAACCACAGGGCGAGGAAACCGCCCCGGCAGTAGCCGGTGAGGCCGACGCGGTCCCCGGTGACGAACTCCTGCGCGGCCAGCCAGTCCAGCCAGACGGCCGCGTCCGCGGCCGTGTCCTCCCGCGAGACGGCCAACGTCCACTCCAGGAGGGCCGTGACGGCGTCCGCGAACGCGTCGGGGTCGGTCAGGTCGGCGTCCGAGAGCGGCACCCCCGGGTGCTCCCGGTAGACGAGGTTGGGGGCGAGCACGACGTACCCCCACGACGCGACGCGCTCGGCCATGGCCCGGATCTGCGGTCGCAGCCCTAACACGTCCGGAATGAGCAGCACCGCCGGGTGCGCGCCCGTCACCGGCCGGGCCAGGTAAGCGACCGCCGACCCCTCGGCAGCGGGCACGTCGAGCCGGTCGAACCTCGTCTCCATGGACGCCATCCTGCCCCCTGGCCCCGCGGGGCGCGAGCCTCCCGCGGCTGCGGCACCGCGGGCGCGGGCCCCAGCGCCCCCCAGCGCCCCCGGGCGCCCCGGCCGCGTCGGCCCTCTCCTCCGGCGGTCAGCCGGCGTGGGCGATCAGCCAGGCGGCGATGTCGGCGCCGACCTGCGGCGCGACGGTGGCGGGCGGGTCGTAGTCGGCGGGAACCGGGAGCCCGCTGGTCGGCATGAAAAGGTGGTTGAGGCCGGGATAGCGGGCGAACGCGACATTCGGCCGACCCGCCAGCAGGGTCTGCCAGGCGCCGAAGTCGGCCTCGGGGTCGATCTGCCGGTCGGCGTCCCCCTGGCAGAACAACAGGGGCACGGTCAGGCGGCGGGCGACGGAGCCCTGGTCGAGCCGGTTCAGGCTCGCCACGTACGACGCGGTGTAGACGGACGCCGCCTCGGGGGGCAGGGCGGCGGCGGGATCGGTGACCCTCTTCAATGCGTCGTTGACCTGCCGGCTCTGGGCGATCACGGCCGCCTTCGCCTCGGCGCTCTGGTCGGACGCCGCCACGGCGGCCACGGTCTGGTCGTGGATGATGTCGAACAGCGACCGGGGGCTGCCGGCCAGGGACACCCCGCCGGCCAGTTCGGGGTCGGCCGCCAGCACCGCCGGCAGCACCATCGCACCCAGGCTGTGCCCCACGACGAAGATCCGGTGGCCCGCCGACTCGGGCCGCTCCCGCAGCAACGCGATCGCCGCGCGGCCGTCCGCGAAGTACTCGTCCTCGAGGGTGGCCGCGGCGGTGAAGGTCTCCGGGGCGGCCTTGGTGCGCTTGTCGAACCGGAGGCTGGTGATGCCCTGCGCGGCGAGGGCGTCCGCGAGGTCGCGGAAGGGCTTGTTGCCGGCGGCACCGATGGTCTCGTCGCGGTCCTGCGGGCCGGACCCCCACAGGAACAGCACCGCGATGGGCCGCTTCTCGGCCGCCGCCGGGATCGTCAACACCCCCGGCAGGCCGTGGACGCCGACGGTCACGGCGGCGTCCGTGCTGTGGGGGCCGGTCGGCGGGTAGGTCGGCGTGGGCACCGGGGTGCCGGACGCCTTCGCGATCTCGGCGTCCGTGGCCGGGTTGAGGTGGATGCCGTTGAGCTTCTGGCCGCCGGGCTCGAACGAGAACAGGACCCGCAGCGACGCGTTCGCGTGCCGGGCGACCACGTAGACGACGTCTCCGCTGGGCAGGGCGGCGGCGAACGACCCGGTGATGCCCTGGTAGGCGCCGACCCGCGGCACGACCTGCGCGAAGGCGTCCGCCAGGAGCTGCTCGCTGACCTTGCCCCGGATGGTGTCCCCGGCCAGCGCGACCGTGGACGCGTAGTCGCCCCGCTCCATGGCCTCGGTGAGGGCGACCGCCGTGCGCTGCAGTTCGGCCGCACGGGCCGCCGGCACCGTCGCGATCGAGGCGGACGGGGACGCCGCCGGCGTCGCCGCGCAGCCCGCGAGGAGGGCCAGCAGCGTGAGGAGCAGGACGGGGCGCACGGGACCTCCCTGGGATCGGCGGACGCTCCCGACGCTACCCGCCCTCACCGACAGCCGCGGCCGCCCCTGGATACGCTGCCGGGGTGACAGTCACCGACGGCGGGCGGGCCGCGACCCGGCTGGCGCCGCGGCGGCCCGGCTTCGGGATCGGTCTCGCCTGGGCCCTGGTGTCGGCGGCCTCGTTCGGGTTCTCCGGGACGCTGGCGTCGGGCCTGATCACGGCCGGTTGGACGCCGGCGCTGGCGGTCACCCTCCGGATCACGATCGGGGCGCTGGCGCTGCTCCTGCCGACGGTCCGCGCGCTCCGCGGCCGGTGGACGCTGCTGCGCGCCAACGCCGGCGTCATCGGGCTGTACGGCCTGCTGGCGGTCGCGCTGCCCCAGACCTGCTTCTTCTTCGCCGTGCAGCGGCTGCCCGTCGGGCCCGCCCTGCTCATCGAGTACGTGTCGCCCCTCGTGGTGCTGGGCTGGTGGTGGCTGAGGCACCGGCAGACCCCGACCCGGCTGATGGTGGCCGGCAGCGTCGTGGCGATGACCGGGCTGCTGCTCGTGCTGGGGATCACCACCCCCGAGCCGCTCGACCTGGTGGGGGTGCTGTGGGCGGCGAGCGGCACGATCGGTGCGGCCGCGTTCTTCCTGCTGTCGGCCCGCCCGGACACCGGGCTGCCGCCGATCGTGCTGGCCGGCGACGGGCTGGTGACGGGGGGCGCCCTGCTGGGGGTCCTGGGGTTGGCCGGGGTGCTTCCGCTGGCCGCCGGGGCGGCCACCGTCGGGTACGGCGGAGCCGCGGTGCCGGCCTGGGGCGCCCTGCTGGCGCTGGGCCTCGTCGCCGGCGCCCTCGCGTACAGCGCCGGCATCGCCGCGTCGCGGCGCCTGGGGTCGCGGCTGGCGTCCTTCGTCGGGCTGTCGGAGGTGGTGCTGGCCTTCGGCTACGCCTGGCTGCTGCTGGGGCAGGTCCCCAGGTGGACGCAGGTGCTGGGGGCGCTGCTGATCCTCGCCGGGGTGACGCTGATCAAGCTGGGCGAGCCCGGCCCCCGACCCCCCTGCGCGGACGGCGGCGGAATTGTCGGAGGGCGTCCGTAGGATGCCGCGCATGACCACCCCGATGGCACCTTCGCCCCATCCGCTGCCTCCCCCGCCCCAGCCGACCGCCCTGCCCCCAAGCCCCCTGACCGTCGGTCAGGCCATGGGGGCCACCGTGGAGATCCTGAAGCGCCGGTTCGGCTTCTTCGTCGCGCTCGCGTTCGTGCCGGGCCTGCTCATCGCCGTGGTGCTGATCGCGGGCCTGGCGCTGGGAGGCGGGGCGATCCTGTCGTCGCTCGGCTTCGGCTTCGGCTACGGCAGGTATCCGAGCGGCAGCCAGGTGGCCGGCGCGCTCGCGGTCGGGGCGCTGGTCATGCTGGTGACGGCGTTCGTCGCGTTCGTCATCCAGATCAAGGCCAACGGCCTGATCACGCTGCTGGCGCACGAGACGGCCCTCGGCCGCCGCCCCGACTTCGCGGCCCTCAACGCCGGCACGCGCGGCATCGTGGGCCGCACGCTGGTGTTGCTGGTGGCCGCGGTGGTCGCCGGAGGCGCACTCTCCGCCCTGCTGTTCGTGCCGCTGCTGGGGATCACGGCGGGGCCGTCGAACACCGCGGGCGATCGCCTCGTCGGCGCCGCGCTGGCGACGATGCTGCTCAGCCTGGCGCTCAGCCTGGGCTCGCTGTACCTGTCCACCCGGTGGCTCTACTTCAACCAGGGGCTGGCCATCGAGGGCCGGGACGGGTTCGCCGCCCTCGGCAACTCGTGGCGGCTGACCCGCAACGAGTTCTGGCGCACGCTCGGCTGGTACCTCCTGGCCGCGCTCGCCGCCAGCGTCGTGCTGTGGATCGTCGTGGGGGTGTTCGGTGCCCTGACCGGCGAGCTGGCCTCCAGCCGCTCCTCGCTCGCCAGCGGCGTCGGTGCCGCCCTCTCGGTGGTGTACCTGTTGCTGATCGCGGTGCTGGAAGGTCTGCTCGCCCCCGCGCTGATGATCTACACCACCGTGATGTACATCGACCAGCAGCGCCGCCTCCAGCTCGCCGGGGGCGCCCGGGGGTGGCCGCCGCCCCCCGGGCCGGGCCAGCCGGCCTGGCCGGCGGCGGCCCCGCCCCCCTCGACCTGGACGCCGACCCAGCTGCCCTCGCCGGGCCCGCTGTCCGGCCCGGGCGCGCCACCAGGTCCGGGCGCGCCGGGCGCTCCCCGGTTCCAGTACGGCTACGGCCCGGGCGGCCCCCAGCAGCCGCCGGCCCGCAGCAGCCGCCCTCCTGATCGCGCACCCTGACGACCACGCCGGCGACGCCCCATCGAGCCGCTCGCGGCCGGCCCGGGGGCGTCCGCGGTCAGGAGCTCAGCCGCACCGGACGGCGCTGCGGACCGAAGTGGCCCGCAGCCGCCGCGAACCGGCCGGCGATCGCCGTCCCGCAGGCGGCGCAGCGGCCCCGGGCGTCCAGGGCGTAGGTGAGGATCTCGTACCAGTCGCGCGCGATCACCGTGGCGCCGCAGGACGGGCAGAACGTCGTGCCCCCCTCGACGTCGTGCACGTTGCCCACGTAGACGTACCGCAGGCCGGCGTCGCGGGCGATCGCCCGGGCGCGCCGCAGCGTGGCGGGCGGCGTGGGCGGCACGTCGCGCAGGCGGTAGTCGGGGTGGAACGCCGAGAAGTGCAGCGGCACGTCGGGCCCGAGTTCCCGGAACACCCACGTCGACAGGTCCCGCAGTTCGGCGTCCGAGTCGTTGTGCCCGGGGATCACCAGGGTGGTGATCTCCAGCCACACGTCGGTCTCGTGCACGAGATAGGTGAGGGTGTCCAGCACGGGCTGCAGCGAGCCGCCGGTCAGCGACCGGTAGAAGTCGTCGGTGAACCCCTTGAGGTCGATGTTGGCGGCGTCCATCACCCCGTAGAAGTCCCGCCGCACGGCGTCGTCGCAGTAGCCGTTGCTCACCGCCACGTTCCGGACGCCGCGCGCGCGGCAGGCCAGCGCCGTGTCGATCGCGTACTCGGCGAAGATCAGCGGCTCGTTGTAGGTGTAGGCGACCGACGTCGCCCCCACCGCGACCGCCGCGTCGGCGATGGTCTCCGGCAGCGCGGTGTCCTGCAGCCGATCCAGCTCCCGGGCCTTGCTGATGTCCCAGTTCTGGCAGAACTTGCAGGCCAGGTTGCAGCCCGCCGTGCCGAACGACAGCACCGGCGTCCCGGGGTAGAAGTGGTTGAGCGGCTTCTTCTCGATGGGGTCGATGCAGAACCCCGAGCTCCGCCCGTAGGTGGTCAGCACGAGGCGCCCGCCCTGGTTGGCCCGCACGAAGCAGAAGCCCCGCTGCCCGTCGGCCATCGTGCAGTGGCGCGGGCACAGGGTGCAGCGCACCCGCCCGTCGTCGGTGGGTTCGCCGTAGCGCGCGGGATGCGCGCCGCCCAGCTCCGCTATTCGGTCCATTTGGTCACCGTGTATCGCTCGAGCCGCACGTCCGGACCCCAGTAGGACGCCGGCAGCCCCGCCTTGCGCTTGAGATGAGCGAGAAACAGCCCCGGTTCGGGCAGCTGCTCCCACACCTGCGGCAGGAAGGTCCCCCGCCGGCCGGCCGCGGACAGGATCACGCCGTCGACCCCCGGCCGGAGCTGGGCGACGGCGTCCGCCTCGTCGACGAACGTGAGCGGGGTGGCCGGCGACAGCAGCGACACCTCGACCCGCAGGTCGGCCACCTCGTCGGCCCGGACCGGCGGGAACCGCGGGTCGCGGAAGGCGGCCGCCCGCGCGTTGGACGCCACGTCCTCGCCGACGCCGCGCCAGGCCTCCAGGGAGCCGATGCACCCCCGCAGCTCGCCGTGCTTGGTGAGGGTCACGAACGTCGCGCCGGGCTCCCCGAGCCAGGACGCCGTCGGCGCGGCCCGGCCGCGGGTCAGCCCGAGCCGGTCCTCGATCGCGAACCGGGCCAGCGGCACCAGCACCGCGCCGGCGTCGGCGGGGATCATGACTCCTCCACGAACGCGAACGAGGCGTAGCCCACCACGCGGCCGCGGTCGCCGGCGGTGTCACCGGAGTTGCAGGCGCCCAGCAGCACCGGCGTGAGCCCGTGCCGGGGCGCCGCCGCCAGCAGCCCGTTGAGGGGGGTGGCTCCGCAGGCCTGCTGGTGGGCGATCGGGCCGGCCAGGTCGAGGACGGCCTCGATGGTGGCGGCGTCCCGGGCCTTGGCCACGGCGTACGGGTGGTAGTGGCTGAGGTCGGACGACACGACGATCAGCGTCTCGGGGCCGCCCCACAGGGCGTCCAGGACGGCGGCGACCTCGCCCGCCGACGCGTCGCCGACCGCCAGCGGCACCACCGCGAAGTCCCCGAGGGCCCGCTGCAGGAACGGCAGCTGCACCTCGAGGCTGTGCTCCTCGGCGTGCACGTCCGGCCTGGTCACGACGCGGTCGAGGCCGGCGGCGGCCGCGGCGTCCACCGGAATCTCGCCGAGCGGCGTGGCCAGGGCGGCGCAGCCGGGCAGGGCCAGTCCGCGCACCGGCACCCGGTGGACGGGCCCGAGCAGCACCACCCGGGTGATGCGGTCGCGGGCCGGGGCCAGCGTCGCGTACGCCAGCCCGGCGATCCCGCCGGAGTAGACGTAGCCGGCATGCGGCGCCACCAGCGCCTTCGGGATCGCCTCCAGCGGCGCACCCGCCGCGAGGAAGGAGTCGACCGTCTCCGCGAGCACGCGCGGATCACCCGGGTAGAACAGACCCGCCACCGCGGGCCGGCGAACTGAGCGCATCGCAGAATCCCTCCGCCGGAGGCCCCAATTCTAGCCCGGTGGTCACGCCCGGGCGCCGGCTACAGCCGACGCACGATCACGCTGAACACGTGCGGCAGCGTGCGCAGGTGGTCCACCAGGGCGGGGTCGGGCAGCTGGTGCAGCTCGATGCGCACGATGGCGGCCTCGTCGCCGTCGAACACGTTGTTCGCCATCTCGTGCACCTCGAGGCCGGCGGCGTCGATGGCCCCCAGCACCGCGGCGAGCACGCCCGTCGCGTTCGCGTGGCGGACGGTCAGCCGGCACGCCGCCGGGGTGGCGCGCTCGCGGGTCATGTTGACGACGTTGGGCACCTCGTGCCCGGCGGCGAACTCCCGCACGATCCGCACCGCCTCGGCCGCGATGGCCTGCTGGGCCTGCTCGGTGGACGCCCCGATGTGGGCGGTGCCGATGACGCCCGGCAGGCCCGCCAGTTCGGAGTGGAACTCGGCCGCCGAACCGGAGGGCTCGTCCGGCCAGACGTCCAGCCCCACCCGCAGGTGCTTGGTGAGCACGGCGTCCCGGAGCGCGGCGGCGTCCACGATCTCGGAGCGGGACGTGTTGATGAAGGACGCCCCGGGACGCATCGCCTCGAAGAACGACCGGCCGATGAACCCCCGGGTCGCGTCGTTGAGCGCCAGGTGCACGCTGACGACGTCGGCGGCGGCCGCGACCTCCTCCGGCGAGCCCAGCCGCGTCACGCCCAACTCGGCCGCCGTCGCGTCGGTGAGGCTGCGCGACCAGGCGACGATCCGCATGCCGAACGCCTGCGCCCGCCGCACCAGCTCGGTGGCGATGCTGCCCAGGCCGATGACGCCGAGGGTGCGCCCGTAGAGTCCGCGCGCCTTGCTGTACTCGCCCTTCTCCCACGCGCCGGAGCGCAACGACGCCACGTTGTCGGGGATGCGCCGGTCGAGCGCGGCGATCAGGCCGAACGCCAACTCGGCCACCGCGACCGCGTTCTGGCCCGGGCAGGTCGCCACGTAGATGCCGCGCCGCGAGGCCGCCGGGACGTCGATGTTGTCGTAGCCGGCGCCCGCCCGGATGATGAGCCGCAGCGCGGCCCCGCCGGCCAGCACGACCGGCTCGGTCACCTTCGTGGACCGCACGATCAGGACATCGGGCTGGGCCTCGGTCATCGCGGCGATCAGGGTGTCGCCGGCGAGCTTCGGCGACACCGTCACCGCGCAGCCCAGCTCCTCGAGGGCGGCCACGCCCGACACCTCGAACGCGTCGGCGATCAGGACACGCAGGGGTCCGCTCAGCAGCATGCGCCCAGTAAAGCGCACCGGCCCCCGGCCCGCTCAGCCGGCGGCGACCCGGGTGAGGAAGTCCTTCAGCAGCGGCCCGGCGGTCTGGGCGCCGGAGGCGCCGTCGGCGACGAACACGGCGACCGCGAGGTCGCCCTGGACGCCCAGGATCCACGTGCGGTACCCCTTCTCGCCCGGCTGCGGGTTGTAGGTCGCGGTGCCGGTCTTGGCGAGGATCTCCCCGCCCGGCGTCCCCGCCAGCGCCTCGCGGGCCCCGCCCTCGGTGACGACGGCCCGCATCAGGGCCCGCAGCTGGGTCGCCTCCTGCTCGGTGAGCGGCCGGGCGGGGGCCTGGTCGTCGACGGGCTCGCCGACGACCAGACGGGGCCGCACGACCGCCCCCTTCGCGATGGAGGCCGCCACCGTCGCCATGCCCAGAGGGCTGGCCAGCACCTTGCCCTGCCCGATCAGGGACGCCGCATGCTCGGTCGCGCCCGCGGCGTCCGTCGGCACCCGGCCCAGCGACGCGGACACCACCAGCCGGGGGGTGGCGGTGAGCCCGAGGGCGTCGGCGGCCGACGCCAGCGCCTCGGGGCCGATCCGGTCGCGCTGCCCCAGGAAGGCCGTGTTGCACGACTGGGCGAACGCCGTGGTCAGCGGCACCTCGCCGAGCTTGTCGACCGGGTAGCCGTCGTAGTTGTCGAAGGTGTACCCGTCGACGGTGAGGGACGCCGGACAGGAGACGGTCGCGGCCGGCGTCAGCCCCGTGCGCAGCATCGCCAGGGCGGTCACCGTCTTGAAGGTCGACCCCGGCGGGTACAGCCCCTGCGTCGCCGTCGACGCCACCCCGGACGCCCCCGGCCCGGACGCGACCGCGACCAGGGCGCCGTCCGACGGCCGGATCGCCACCAGCGCCGACGCCGGACCGGTGCCTGCCAGCACGGCCTCCGCCGCCGTCTGCAGCCGCAGGTCGATCGTCGTCTCGACGTCGCGGCCCGGGGTGGCCGCCAACCGCTTGAGGTCGCGGGCCTGCCGTCCCTCGCGGAGCACCGCCTGGACGACGTAGCCCGCCGAGCCCCGCAGCACGTCGTCGCGGGCCAGTTGCAGGCCCCCGGTGCCGACGAAGTCGCCGGCCACCACCTCGCCCGGATGGGCCGCGATCAGCTCGGGTGTCGCCTCGCCGACCTGGCCCAGGATCGGCCGCAGGAACGTCGACGTGATGCCGAGGGCCCGGTTGACCGGCTGCGCGAGCACCCCCGGCAGGGAGCGCACCTGCTCGGCCGCGGCGGCCTGCGCCGGGTCCTGCGCCCGGAGCAGCGCCGCCTCCACGAACGCCTTCGTGCCGGCGGCGGCGACC
This sequence comes from Propionibacterium sp., assembly GCA_012517965.1. Lineage (GTDB taxonomy): Bacteria > Actinomycetota > Actinomycetes > Propionibacteriales > Propionibacteriaceae > Propioniciclava. The sequence goes on from JAAYTZ010000071.1 coordinate 11,038, forward strand.
CGCCGCGCGTAGGCGTCCGGGTCCACCGGGACCCCCGCCTCGGTGAGCAGGGTCGCGAGCTGGCGGGCGGCGGGGTCGAGGGCGGCGGCGTCCAGGCGGGACTTGTCGATCCCGACCCGGAAAGCCGGCTGCACGAACGCGAGCTGCGCCCCACCCTGCCCGAGGATCGCACCCCGGGTCGGCTGCAGCCGGTTGAGCAGCAGGCGCTCGGTGTCGGCCAGACCGGGCGCGACCACGGACGCCGACCAGCCCGCCTTCCACCCGTCGGCGGTGCGCTGCAGCGGCAGGGACACCTCGTAGGACCACGGCTCCTGCGCGGGCGTCGGCGTCCACACGTACCGCAGGGTGGCGTTCGCGTAGTCGGCCGTCGTTCCCGGCGTCACCGCCGCGACGGACACCGCCGGTTTGAGGCCACCCATGCCCGACGTGACGATGCGGAACTCCTCGGCGGGCGCCACGCCGGGGGTGGCGTGGAAGTCGGCCGGGTCGGGGGCGGCGTTCGCGAGCGCGGCGGCCACCCGCTCGGCGAGCGCCCGTTGCTGGCGGCCGGCTTCGCCCTGCTGCCAGACCAGGAACCCGCCGCCACCCCCCACGAGGGCGACAACGGCGACGGCGGCGGCGATCTTGGCGGCTCGGGTGGGCATGCCCCCATCAGACCACACGCCCCCGACAGTTTCGGCTGCGGCCGCCTCGCCCGGCGCGCCACGCCACCACCGCGCGCCACGCCACCACCGCGCGACGCGGGGGCGGTCAGGGGGCCAGGACCCGCTCGGCGGTGGCCGCCAGCGCGGCCGCCAGCGCGTCGCGGGCGGCGTCCGTCTTCAGCACCGCCCAGTCGTCGGCGCTGCGCAGGTTGCCCATCTCGAGCAGCACCCCGGGGGATCGGACCAGCAGATTGAGGCCCGCGATGTCGGTGCGCCGGTCGATCCCGGTGCCCCCGCCCACGTACGTCGAGCGCGGGAGGCCGCCCCACCGGTCGAGTTCGGCGACCAGCAGGCCCGCGGCGGTGGCCGACCGCTCGGCGAGGTCGGCCCCGCCCGCCATCGTCGACGACACGATGACGTGGAAGCCGCGGCCGTGGGCGAGTTCGGCGCCGTCCCCGTGGATCGACAGCACCAGATCGACCCCGCCCCGGTTGGCGATCGCCGCCCGCTCGTCCACGCAGGGTCCGACGCCGCCGTCGTCGATCCGGCTCAGGAACACCGTCGCGCCGCGGGCGCGCAGCAGGCCGACCAGCCGGACGCCGACCGCCCAGTTCACCGCATGCTCGGCGGTGCCGTCGCGGGCCTCGGTGCCGGAGGTGTTGCACGCCTTGGTGCGGCCGTTGCCGGCCGGCACCAGCCGGTCGTTGATCGCGGGGACCACGACCCCGTTGTGCCCCGGATCGACCAGGATCGTCCGCCCGTCCAGCACTCCGGACGCCGTCGGCGCGAGCACCGCCCCGCCCCGGCTGGGCCGTTCGGACGCCCCCGGCGCGGCCACCAGCCCCGCGAGCGCGTCGCCGGCGGGGACCGCGGTGGGCGTGACGGCGTCCGTGCTCGGGGAGGCCGTGACCGGCGTGCCGGCGGCGGTGCCGGGGGCCGACGGGACGCCGACGGGCCGCACGGCGCACCCGCTCAGCCCGCCGGCGAGGGCGAGGGCGGCGGCCAGGGCGGCGGCCAGCGGTCGGCCAGCCGGCCCGGTTCGGCCCCCACGCCCGGGCACCGGGCTAGGACTTCGACGCCGAGGGCGACGGCGACTTCGACGCCGACCCGGAAGGCGACCCGGACGCCGACCCGCTGGGCGTCTCGGGGGCGTCGACGGCGCTCAGCACGATGTCGGCGGCCCCGATGGCGAGCGCCCGCGCGATCTCCTCCTGGCCCTCGGGGCTGGACATGATGGCCCAGTCGTCGGTCTGGATGATGTTGCCGATCTCGACGAGGATCGCCGGGCCGGTCCTCATCGTGTTGAGGACGCCGAGGGTGTCGCTGTTCTCGTAGGTGCCGTCGAGGGCGGAGCCGACGTAGTTCGACGTCGGGATGCGCGTGTTGGCCCTCAGGTCGCCGACCATGATCGTCGCGGCCTTCTTGGACGCGGCCGCCACCGCCTCACCGCCGGCCATCGTCTTGCTGTAGATGACGTGGAAGCCGCGGTTCTTCTGGTTCTCGTTGCCGTCGCCGTGGATCGAGATGAGCAGGTCGGCGTTCGCCCGGTTAGCGATCTCGGCCCGCTCGTCGTTGCACGGGCCGGTGCCGTTGTCGTCGGGCCGGGACAGCACGACGGTCGCCCCCTGCTCGCGCAGGATCGGCACCGCGTACTGGGTGATCTGCCAGACGATGGTGGCCTCGGGGGTCTTCTTGTCGAGGCCGGTGCTGCCCTCGTTCTGGCACGGACGCCAGCCGGCGCCGTAGTACTTGACGCTCTTCTGGTTGATCGACCGGATCGGCACCGTGTTGTGGCCCGGGTCGAGCGCGATGACCTTCCCGTCGAGCTTGCCGCTGGCGGTGGGCGCGAGCGTCACCCCGCCGGTGCTGGGCTTGTCGTAGGCGCCGGGCGCCACGATCGTCGGGTTCGCGGCCGGGGTGAAGGCGGGCGTCTGCCCCGACGTCGTCTGCGCCTGTAGCCGCGGGGCGAGCGTCGGCGCGGTTCCGCCGCCGGCGCAGCCGACGAGGACCAGGGCCACGGCGGCGGGGGCGGCGAGGCGGGAGACGCGGCGCAGGGTCGATCGGGGGGCCTGGGTCACGGGGTCTCTCCTGGAGTGCTGGCGGTCGCGGTCGGCGACTCGGACGCCGATGGGCTCGCCGACGCCGACCCGCTGGGGGTCGCCGTCGGCGTGGGCGTCGGCTTCGAGGTCGGGGTCTGGAACTCGGGCTTGAGCAGGGTGTCCTCGATCGCGGCGACCATGGCGGCGGCGAGGGCGTCCTGGGTGGCGGGGTCCTTGAGGCGGGCGAGGTTCGCCGGGTTCTTCATGTTGCCCACCTCGACCAGCACGCCCGGCGTCGTCTCGAGGCCGGCCAGGACGGCCAGTTCGCCGGTCCGCTGCCAGATGCCCGGCGGCTGACGGGGAACGTAGTTGCTGAGCGGCTCCTCGGTCATCGCCGTGAGCTGCCGGATCATGTTCTCGGCGGCCGCCAGGCTGCGGTCGTAGAGGGCGGCGCCGCCGACGATCCGCTTCTCGATCTGCACGTGGAAGCCCTGCGGGTCGGCGATGCCGTTGCGTCCCAACCGCTCCCCGTCGCCGTGGACGGACAGGAAGAAGTCGGCGCCCGCGCGGTTGGCGATCTCGGCGCGCTCGGGGTTGCACGGCCCGACGCCCTCGTCGTCGGGCCGGGTGAGGATGACGGTGGCGCCCTCGGCGAGCAGCCGCGTCACGACGAACTGCGACACCTGCCAGTTGAGCTCGTGTTCGCCGAAGGCCGGTTTCTCGTCGGACTCGGTGCCGCTCTCCATGCACTTGGTGCCGCCGATCGCGCTGCTGACCCGGGCGTTGTGGTAGGCGGGGTTGAAGGCGCCGTTGTGGCCGGGGTCGACGACGATCACCTTCCCCGCCAGCGGCCCGTCGCCCACCGGCCCCAGGGTCGGGCCGCCCTTCGACGGCTTGCTGAACGCGCCCGACGGCATCACGGTCGGGGTGACGGTCGGGGCGGTGGCGGACGCCGACGGGGCCGGCGATGCCCCCGGTAGGGAAGGAACCGCACTGCACCCCGCGAGCAACGCCACGAGGGCCAGCGGGAGGACGGCGCGCAGAAGTCGCGTTCCACGTCCGTCGGTCACACCATCTCCCTCGGTCGAGCGCGGCCGCAAGGCGGTCGCCCCGCACAGCCCTTCCCCCCAGTGTGCGGCACGGACCACCGGCGAAGGAAACCCGACGCTCCCGGCGGACGGATTTCGTGACCGAGAGGTCAGCCAATTCGGCCGCCCGGACGCCTCAGGCGTGGGCGTCCACCCAGGCCCGCAGCTGCGGCAGCGGCAGGGCGCCGCGCTGGACGCCCACCTGCTTGCCGCCCACGAACAGCAGCAGCGTCGGGATGGCCTGGACGCCGAACCGCGCCTGGGTGCGCGGGTTCTCGTCCACGTTGACCTTGACCAGCTTGAGGCGCCCGGCGCGCTCGGCGGCCAGCTGCTCCAGCAGCGGGCTCACCTGGCGGCAGGGTCCGCACCACGGCGCCCACAGGTCGACCACCACGGCCACCTTCGACGAGTCGGCGACGGCGTCGAAGTCGGCGTCCGTCGCCGCCGCCACCCAGGGCAGGTCGGTCTTGCACTTCGCACACCGGGGGGTGCCGGCGGCTGCGGCGGGCACCCGGTTCTTGGCCCCGCAGGAGGGGCAGGTCACGATCGCTGCGCTCACGGCTCCACGGTACCCACCCGCTCTCCGGGCCTCCATCGGCCGCCGTGCCGGTCCCGCGGGTAGGTTGGGGCCATGATCCGGGACGCAACGGCCACCCGCGCCGCCCTGGACGCCGTCCGCGACGCCCCCACCCTGCTCGCCGCCCTCCACGCGGCCCCCGCCCTCGCCGCCGCGGCCCGGCAGGACGGGCCCCACGCCGCCCCCCTGCTCGCCGCCGCGCTGGCCGACGGCGCCGACCAGCTCACCGCGATCGCCGCGGTCCACGCGGCCGCGGTCGCCGACCGCGCGGTGGCCGCCGAGCTCGTCGTCCCCCTGCTGACCTCGCGCGTCGGCCACCTGCGGGAGCACGCGGCTTGGGCGCTCGGCGCCGCGCCGATCGTGCGGCAGGCGGTGCCGTTGCTGACGCGGCTGGCCGAGGCCGGGGAGTTCACCGGGACGCTCGCCGAAGCCACCCTGGAGGCGTGGGGCGTCCAGCCGGCGACCGCGGCCGGCGCGGGGGCGGCCCCGGGGCAGGGACGGCGGCCGCGGCGTCCGGGCGAGGGCCTCACCGTCGCGCAACTGTTCCTGCACGCCGACATCGACGGCCGACTGCTGCACGCCGGCGAGGGCGACACCGGCGGCGTCGCCACCCTGCTCGTGCACCTCGGCGACGCGCTGCTGCGCGAGGACGGCATCGAGCGCGTCCTGACCCTCTCCCGGGGCGGGGACGCCGCGGGCGCCGCTCTCGCCGCCCCCGGCCACCACTACCTGCCCGTGCCGCTGCCCGGGCCGGTGCTGCACATGCGGGACGCCTGGCCGCTGCGGGCCGCGGCCCGCCGGGAGATCCGGCGGCTGCTGGCCGAGGGCGGCGCCGACCTGGTGCACCTGCGGATGGCCGACGTCGGCTCGTGGGCGGCCGCCCAGGCCGCGGCCGACCTGGGGCTGCCGACCGTGGTCACCGTCGCCCCCGACCCGCACGCCCTCATCGCGGCCCGCGACGCGGCCGGCACCCTGACGCGGGCGACGTTCGGCGCCGCCGACCTCGTCGAGCACCTCTACTTCCGGGTGCGCCTGCTCGCCGACCTCGCCGCCGGCGCCGCCCACCTGGTGGTGTTCCCGCGGCCGCGGCTGGCCGACGACCTGCGCGACCTGCTGGGCCTCGATCCCGAGCGGCCGGGCCGCCCGATCTCGGTGGTCCCCGAGGGCATCGAACTAGCGCCCCACGCCCTGGCGGACCGCGAGGTGGCGGCCGCCGCGGCCGGCGTCCCTGCGTCGCGGGCGACCGCGGCGTCCCTCGCCGACCTGGACGCCGTCCTGGCCGCCCTGCCCCCCGAGCGCCGCGGCCTGCCGCTGGCGATCACGGTGGGGCGGCTCCACCGGGTCAAGGGGATGGCGACCCTGGCCGGGGCCTGGACGGACCGGCTGGCCGATCGCTGCAACCTGCTGGTCGTCGGCGGCGACCTGGCCTCGCCGAGCGACGACGAGGCCGAGCAACTCGACCGGATCGACGCCGTCGTCCCCCGCGCCGACGGGCCCGGCCGCGGGCTGCTGTTGGCCGGGCACCGGCCCAACCCCGAGGTCGTCGCCTGGCTGGCGGCCGTCCGCCACGGCCGGCCCGGCCTGTGCGCACCGGGCGGGGTGTACGTGTCGGCCAGCCTCAAGGAGGAGTTCGGCATCGCGATCCTGGAGGCGATGGCGTCCGGGCTCGTCGTGGTCGCCCCCCTGGCCGGGGGGCCGGCCACCTACGTCGAGGACGGCGTCACCGGCGTCCTCGTCGACACCACCGACCCGGAGGCCCTGGCCGCGGCCGTGGCGTCCGCCCTCGACCTGGCCGGCGCACCGGGGGCCGAGGGGCGGGCCGCCAAGGCCCAGGCCCTGGTCGCGGAGCGGTTCAGCATCACCACCATGGCGTCCGCGCTGGCCGCCATCTACCGGGAGGTCGCCCGTGACCCTGCTGGTCATCAGTCCTGACTACGCCTCGCACCTGTTCCCGCTGGCCACGCTCGCCACCGCCTGGCGGGACGCCGGCGAGCGGGTCGTCGTCGCCACCGGCCCCGCGACGGACGCCATCGTGCGGCAGTTCGGGTTCGAGCGGGAATACCTGCAGCTCGGCCGGGGCTCGAACCCCGGCGTGATCCGCGCCGAGGACCAGCCGAAGGGCGAGGACGACGCGCTGCGCGGCTTCTTCGACGCCACCCGGCGCGGGGCCGTCGAGACCCTGCTGTTCCAGGCGCGCGCCCGCGGCGACGACCTGCTGTGGGACCCCCTGAACACCGCCCGGGCCGTCCAGGACGTCGTGGACCGGGTGCGCCCCGACCAGGTCATCGTCGACCACCTGGCGTTCAGCGCCCGGCTGGCGCTGGTCGGCGGGGGCGTCCGGCACGGCGACGTCGTGCTCGGGCACCCGTCGGCGCTCACCGTGGGCGACGAGGTCTACGGCGACCCGCCGGCCTGGCCCCGCGCCTTCCATCCCGACCCGGCCGCCCTGGCCGAGCTGCGCCGGGTGTGCGAGGGCGTCCGGGACCGGTTCACCGCCGACTGGAACGCCACCCTGCACGCCCTCGATCCGGGCGCCCCGGCCAGCAGGGACGCCTTCGCCGAGACCGGCGACGTCCTGCTGCTCAACTACCCCGGGGAGCTGCACCCGCCGGCCCGCACCGCGCTGCTGGGGCCGCACGCCTTCCTGGGGTCGGCGGTCCGCGACGAGGCGCCGGACGCCGAGGTCGACGCCTGGCTGGCCGCCGGCGACGAGCCGGTCGTGTACGTGAGCCTGGGCAGCTTCCTGTCGGTGCGCGGCGACCTGCTGGCGCGGATCGCCGAGGCGCTGCGCGGCCTGGACGTCCGGGTGGCGCTGGCCGCCGGTTCGACACCGGTCGGCGAACTCGGGCCGATCCCGGCGTCCTGGCTGGTCCGGGCCGTGCTGCCGCAGGTCACCCTGCTGCGGCACTCGGCGCTGGCCGTGTCGCACGGCGGCAACAACTCGGTGACCGAGGCGCTGACGGCGGGGGTCCCGCTGCTGCTGGTGCCGCTGTCCACCGACCAGTTCGCCGGGGCGGCCGCCCTCGAGGACGCCGGCTTCGGGCTCACCCTGGACCCCAACGCCGCCTCGCCGGCCGAACTGCGGCACGCCGCCGCGGCGCTGCTGGCCCTCGAGCCGGACGCCCGCGCGCGGCTCGACGCCCTGGCCGCCGACCTGACCGAGCGGCCCGGCGCCCAGCGCGCCCGGGCGGCGATGCTGGCCGGCGCGGGGTCGTAGCGCGCCGAGACCCCGGAAGGGAGAGCCCCATGGTCGACCCCCACCCGGACGCGGAGCGGCCCAAGCGGCTGCTGCTGGCGACCCTGGGCAGCCGCGGCGACGTGGAGCCGTTCCTGTGGCTGGCGCGCGCCGCCCGGGACGCCGGCCACGAGGTGCGCGTCGCCCTGCCCGAGGCGCCCGACGTCGACACGACCGGTCTGGACACCGTGTCGCTGGGCATCAGCTTCGCCGACCTCGCGGACAGCCTGGACGGCGGACTCGCCGCGGCCCGGGCCTTCCGCGAGCGCATCCGTCCGGCGATGGCCCGGGCGCTGGCGGCCGCGGCCGACGTGGCGGTCGACTGGCGGCCCCAGGCGATCGTGGCGCACCCGAAGGTGCTCACGGCCCCCGTGGCGGCGGCGCGCCTCGGCGTCCCCTGGTTCGTGGCCGAACTGACGCCGACGGTGACCCCGACCGCGGAGTTCCCGGCGGCCGGCGTCGCGGCCCGCTCGCTGGGTCCGTGGCTCAACCGGCTGACCTTCCGGGCCGTGGGGCTCGCCGGGGCGATGTTCGCCGGCGACGTCCGGGCCGCGCGGCGGCGCCTGGGCGTGGCGGGCGTCCTGCCCGCCCCCGCCGCCACCCTGGCGGCGTTCAGCCCGACCCTGGTGCCACGGCCCGCGGACTGGCCGGCCACCACCCGCCTGACCGGCGACTGGCACGCGCCCCTCACGCCCACACCCACCAGCCCACCCACAACCAGCCCACCCGTACCCGCACCCGCACCCACCAGTCCGCCCGCGCACGGGGTGTCACCCCGGGTCGCGGAGTTCCTCGCCGACCCCCGGCCCTTCCTGTACGCGGGCTTCGGCTCGACGACGGCCGGCGACGCGTCGGCCCGGGCGGGGGCGATCCTGGGTGGGGCCCGGGCGGCGGGGCTGCGCGCGCTGCTCGTGACCGGCTGGGGCGGGTTGCGGCCGTCCGCCTCGGCCGGCGACCGCGGCGACGCCCTGGCGGTGGACGCCGTCCCGCTCGCCGCCGTGCTCCCCCACGCGGCCGCCGCCCTCCACCACGGCGGGGCGGGCACGGTCCACGCCGCCGTCCGGGCCGGGGTGCCGTCGATCGTCGCGCCGTTCTTCGGCGACCAGCCGTTCTGGGCCGCCCAGTTGCAGCGCGTCGGCCTCGCCGGCCCGCCGCTGGACCCCCACCGGCTCACCGCCGACGCAGTGGCCGCGGCGATCGCGACGGCGCGCACGTTCGCCGAGCCCACGCGCCGGGCCGCCGAGCGACTGCGGGCCGAGGACGGCACCCGCACCGCACTCGCCGAGATCATCGCCGCCCTCTGACCCACGAGAACCCCCTCACTGGCGCCTGGAAGTCCGGAACCGCGCATGGACGCGCGGCCGTTGACCGGGGTCGACGCGGCGCGGCGGCACGACCTCGGGCAGCCCACCGCCGCCGAGGCGGACCCGCCAGCGGTCCGCGGTGGGGTCGTGACCGGGCTCGACGATGCCGTGGTGGTGGGGGCACACCAGCACCAGGTTCGAGAGCGAGGTCGCACCCCCGCACCACCACGGGACGATGTGGTGGGCCTGACACCCGTCGGGGGGCTTGTCGCAACCGGGGAAGACGCACCCGCCGTCGCGCACGGCGAGCGCCGCTCGGAGGGCCGGGGTGACCAGGCGCCGGGTGCGACCGATGTCGAGCACCTCCCCCGCCCCGCCGAGGACGGCGGGCATGAGGTCGGCGTCGCACAACCACTGCCGCAGCACCGACGGCGGAACCGGTTCACCGCCCTCCAGCAGGCCGGCGGCCGCCTCGCCGCCGCCCTCGAGCGCCCGGGCGAGGAGCCTGTCGTACGACGTCGTGACCACGACCCGGGGCCGGTCGCCGCCGTGGGCGGGGGCGGCCGCACCGCGCTGGTGCTGGGCGACCATCGCGATCAACGCGTCGGCCCGCCGCATGGGCTGCGTCACGTACTCGGCCTCGGGGTCGAGCGCGTCGAGCCCCCGCTGGCCCGCGGCGGCGTAGGCGTCGATGATCGCCATGAACCCCTCGGCGTGCACCGTCGGCAGGCTGCCGCGCAGCAGCACCGAGCCGTGGCCGTCGGGGTGGAACGACAGCGACCGGCCCCGCATGGCCTGCCGGTACTCCCGCTCCACCCGGGCCGACTCCAGTTCCTCGGCCACCTCGGGGGCGAGCACCTCCAGCAGGTGCCCCGACAGCCGGCGGAGTTCGGTCGCGTTGTGGGTGGCGGCGAAGCCCACCATCAGTTCCTGGGCCCGGACCAGCGCGTCGCCGGGCAGGGTGTCGGGCAGGTGCTCCAGCACCCCGGTGATGGCGTCGGCCTGGCCGGGCAGCACCGCCCCCGCTCGGGCGGACGCCCCGACGACCTCGAACCGGTCCAGCCGCTGGCCCGCCGCGACCAGCCGGCCGGCCTCGGCGCGGGTGAGGCGGGCCACGTCGGCGAGCCAGGTCGCGGTCGAGGTGCCGTGCTCGTGCCAGGCCGACTCGGCGGCGTCCACCTCGGCGGCGAGCCGGGCCTGCCAGGCGTGCAGCCTCGCCGAGACCCGCACCGAGCCGGCCAGCAACTCCAGTCGCTCGGCGTCGCCGGCCGGCCGGTCACCCTGGTCGGTCAGGGCGTCCAGCGCCGCGTCGAGCACGGCCAGCAACGCGCCGGCCCCCAACCGCTCGAACCCCAACCCCTCACCCACACCCACCACGCTACGAACCCCCACCGACACTTCCACACCGAAACCCCTCCGCGACGAGCCCTCTCAGCCACCTATTCGTTCACATGTTCACATTCAGCCGAGCGTGCGCGGATCGCCCTACAGTGACCCCGTCGGCCGCAGCCGCGCCCGGCGTCGTCCCCTCCACCACGGGAGCCCGCATGCCCCCCTCCTCGAAGCCACCGCCCCCACCCCACCCCTGGGCCGGCCTGCTCTCCTGGGGTGGCTGGGGGGCGCTCGGCTCGGTCGCCCTCATCGTCGTCCAGATCGTCGTTTTCGCCCTCTGGCCCCCGGTCCACACCGTCACCGAGGTCTTCGACCTGATGGTCCGGAACCCGGCCCTCGGGCTGATCTCGCTCGACGCGCTCTACATCGTGAACAACCTGCTCGTCTGGCTCTTCTACCTCGGGTTAGGGGCGGCCCTGCTGCCCGTGTCCCGCTCGGTGGTGGTGCTGGCCGTCGGGCTGGGCACGCTGCAGATGGCCGCCTACCTCGCCTCCAACCCCGCCGTCGAGCTGCTCACCCTGGCCCAGGCGCACCTCCGCGCCGACCCGGCGGCCCGCGCGACGCTCCAGGCGGCCGGGGAGGCCCTCCTGGCCGGCTGGAAGGGCACCGCGTTCCTGACCTACTACTGGCTGGGCGCGGCGGTGCTGTTCCTCTTCTTCTGGCTGCTGCGCCGTTCGGACGCCCTGCCGCGCGCGGCCGCCTGGTGGGCGCTCGCCGCCGCGATCCTCATGCTCGTGCCCTCACCCTTCGGGCTCGTCGGGACCACCCTCGCCCTGGCCTCCCTCGTCCCGTGGAGCGTCCTGTGCCTCCTGAGCGGACGCCGTCTCCTCCGCCTGGCCGCCGGCCGTCCGGAGCCTCGGGCGTCCCCCCTTGACTGACGGTCAGTCAGTCGTATCGTGGGGGCCGTGGCCCGCGTGTCCAAACCACCCCACGAGCGCCGCGACGAACTCCTGGACGCCGCGCAGCGGCTCTGCGTCACCGTCGGCTACGACGCCCTCTCGATCGAGCAACTCACCCGCGACGCCGGCGTCGCCAAGGGCACGTTCTACTACCACTTCGCCGCCAAGACCGACATGCTGGCGGCCCTCGTCCAGCGCTTCGTCGACGCCCTGTTCGAAGACCTGGACGCCGCGGCGTCCGGCCTGACCGGCACCGGCGCCGAGCGGTTCCGGCACCTCCTGACCCACGCCTCGGCCTGGAAGACCGCCCGCCTGGACGACGCGCTCACCTTCGTCCCCCTGCTGTTCAAGCCCGAGAACGGCGAACTGCGCCACCGCCTGTTCGACGCGTGGCACGACCAGGCCCGCCACCTCTTCCGGCCCGCGATCGCCCTCGGCCTCGCCGACGGCTCCTTCGACGTCGAGGACGCCGACGCCGCAGCCCTGACCGACGTCGTGCTGTCCCTCTGGCTCGATTCCTCCGCCCGCATCGTCGACCGCGCCCTCACCCACGACTCCCCCGAGCGCTTCGCGGACACCCTGGTCACCGGCACCACCGCCCTGATGACCGCGGCCGAGCGCGTCCTCGGCGCACCCCCCGGCAGCTTCGCCGTCCCGTTCGACCGCTCGCTCGCCGAGCACCTGCACGCCCCCCTCCGCGCCGCGCTCCACCGCGAACCGGCGCCCGTCCCCACCACCAGGAGCACCCGATGAAGCACAAGGGCCGGATCATCGCGGCCATCGTCGTCCTCGCCACCGTCGGCGCCGTGGTCGCCGGCCTCCTGGTGTCCCAGCAGGGCGCCCGGCCGACGGTCACGACCGCCCGGGCCGGCGTCCAGAACCTGTCGGTCACGATCAGCGCCCCCGGCACCGTGACCGCCGCCACCCGCGTCCCCGTCTACCCGCCGGCCGTCGGCGTGCTCGCGTCCGTCAGGGTGACCGACGGCCAACAGGTCGCGCAGGGCGACGTGCTGGCCACCCTCGACGGGACGGCCCTGCAGGCCGCCGTCGACCGGGCCAAGGCCCAGGTCGCGGCCGCCGACGCCCAGTCGGCCGCGGCGTCCGCCCAGCTCGCGGCCGCCAAAGCCATGCCGCGCGACACCGACGCCCAGGCCCGCGCCCGCGACGCCG
>JAAYTZ010000072.1 GCA_012517965.1 Propionibacterium sp.
CTTGAGGCAGGACCGGCCGACCTGGAGCAGTTGGCCGGTGTCGTCGTGGGCGACCAGCACGGTGGAGCGGCGCGGCCGGTGGGTGTGGCAGTGGTCGCACTCCCCCGGTCGCACCTGGTCGTTCGCGACGGTCGGGTCAGCACCGGGCGGGTAGCGCAGGATGGTGCCGCCGTCGGTGTGGTCCACGGCGGCTACGAACCGCCAGCCGCCGTAGCGGGGCGGTTCGCCGGTGAGGGTGACGTCGAACCCGTGCTCGGTGACGTCCAGCCCGCCGGCCGAGTGGTAGTGGCGGGTCGCCGGGACCGCGGTCAGGTCGATCCGGCCGGTGAACCCCTTCGCTGCGGCGCGCTGGTGCAGCTTGGCGAGCTTGGTCCGGGTGGCGGCCACCTCCTCGCCGGTGAGGAACCAGACCCGCGGCCCGGCGGGCACAGCGGCGTCGGAGGCGTCGGCGTCCAGGGTCATCGGGTCACCGTCGGGTGCGGGCTCGTCGCTCGCTGGTGAACGGGATCGTGGGACAGCCGCTGGGCGCGCTGCAGGGCCGAGCCGGCGGCGTCCGACCCGGGCGGGGTGCGGTGTAGCGCCGCGTCGCCGTCGACGCCGCGGGGGATGACGATGCGTTGGCCGGCGCCGGTGAACACGGCCCGGTGGGGGTCGCCCTCGTAGGGGTCGACGTCGCCGCCGACGGTCGTGATGGCGTCCTCGGCGCGGTCGAGGCGTCGCCGAGCCTCGAGGAGGTCGGTGTCGGCGTCACCGACGGCGCGGCGGTGCCGGGTCGGGTCGAACCCGGGGGCGTCGGGGTCGGTGTCGGCCAGGGCCCGCACGACCGCGAGTTTCTCCTCGAAGGTGTGGTGGGCGGCCACGTACTGGACGGCGAGGGGGTAGAGGCGGGCGTAGTCGAGCAGGGCGGCGCGTTCGGCGTCCGTGATGGGCGACCAGATGGTGTCGGGTCCGGCCAGTCCGGGGAACTGGTGGCCGGTCGGGTCGACCAGCCGGTCACGGGCCGCGGCGACCTGGTCGGTGACCTGCTGGGCCAGGCGCTGGAACGCGCCGGTCACGTACCGCACGTCGGTGCGGGCCTCCTCGAGCAGCGGTTCCAGTTCGGCCAGCCGGATCTGTCGGGCCCGGTCGGACGCCGTCGTCCCGTCACCGGTCGGGGCGGGGTACGTGAGGGCGGTCTGTTCGGCTTCGAGGCGCGCCAGCGCGAGTTGCTCGGTGAGCAGGTCCTGGTGCAGTTCGTGCAGCACGCTGAGGGCCTCGTCGGACACCCACGGTGAGGCGGCGCACCGGTTCAGGAAGGCCGACTCCCCGCTGAGGCGCTGCGGGTGCCCGTCGATCAGCTCGTGGTCGGTGGCGGGGAAGGCCCGGTCGGGGTGGTCGGGGTCGACCACCGGGGCGAAGGTGACAACAGGCTGGGTGCGGCGCCGCAGCGTCATGACCGCCCGGGTCAGCAGCGTGTCCTCCGGCTCGCCGCCGGGTTCGGGGTCGGGGGTGGCGAACACCACGTGGGCGTAGCCGGCGCGGTAGCCGGGTCGATCGGCAGGGGCGACGTCGCGGCTGGGCTGCAGGCGCGGCACCACCCGGTAGGGGTCGGGGTGGTTGATCGCGGTGTTCGGGGCGTTCCAGGACCCGAACCACACCGGGTCGATCACCACCGGGTCGGGGGCGGTGGGCTGGCTGACAGGGGGCACGGTCACGATCGGCTCTCCTCGCTGCACGGGTCCGTCGAGGGGGTGAGGGCCCCTCTCACTGTCAGGAGGCCCCGCCGGGCCGGGTTCGCGGCCAACCAGGCCACCCTGGCCGGGTGGGCCTGGGTTGTCGGGGCCGCCGCGTAGCGTGCAGGCATGTCGACGCGGATCCACTCGCCGTGGGGCAGCCTGGGTGACCGGCTCTCCGCCGGGCCGGACGCCCGTGTCGTCCGCCCCTGCCCGCACGGACGGTGGGTCGAGTTCCGCACCGACGACGGCCACTGGGTGCCGGCGCTGCTGGCCGCCTGGCAACGCCAACCCGACCGCACCTGGTGGGGCCGCGACGTGATCGTCGAGGACGGCGCCGCCACCGAGATCCTCACCACCGCCACCCGGCTCCGCCCACCATCGTGACCGGACGACATGAGGGTTGGCCGACCAGCGGTCACCTGGTCGCGGTCGCCCCGCTCTCGAGGCGGGCCAGCCGGTGTTGGGCGGCCAACCCGGTGGCGGGTGAGCGGCGCAGCATCCCGGCGTAGGTCGGGCCCAAGCCCTCGCCGGTGACCCGGTCGTCGCCGGCACGCAGCAGGCAGGCAGCCCAGCGGGCTCGGCACCACGGATGCAGGTAGGTCAGCGCCAAGACGGCCGCGACACCGACGGCGGTACCCGGTCGGCCCGCCTGGGTCTGCTGCACGATCGCGATCCCGGCGGTCACGAACCGGGCCTGCCACAAGAAGCGGATCAGCCGCACCCCGCCCCACCGGACGACCAGCTGGTCGACCACGGCCGCCGGGACGGCCCAGGGCAGGCAGAACAGCTCGACCACCTCCGCGCCGACCCGGTCACGCAGGCGGCGGGCGCCGAGGGCGTGCAACGCGGCAGCGGTGAACTCCGACGGATCGACCTGCCGGTCCAGCAGCCCGACCAGCATCGGCTCGGTGACGGCCAGCGCTCTTCTCGTGGGGGCGGTCACCCGGCTGGCGTGCCGGCCGCCCCGGCGAAGCACCCAGACCGTGGGCTGGCCGCGTCCCCGCAGCGACCGCGCCGGCACCAGCGCCTCCCAGACGGCGTCCCGCTCCTCGTCGGTCGCCGGCCGGACGCCGTGCCTCCAGCCGAACACCGGCGTCGCGTGCCGCAGCGCCCCCAGCAGCAGCGCCGCCGCCACGACCAATGCCAAGACCAGCGGGGCCAACACCAAGCAGCACAGCCACCCGTAGCTGCTGAACAGCACCGGGGCGATCATCGACCCGGCGAACACCCACCGGCACCGGCCCATGACCGCCTCCTCGCCTTCTCAGTCGGCGGACGCCGTTGGTGCGTCGGCCGAACCGACGGCGTCCGGGTCGAGATCGACGGCAGCGGCGGCCGAACGGACGCCGACGGCGTCCGAGGCAGGGTCGACGCCGGCGTTGCGGGCGGCGGCCCGCAGCCGGTTGAGCTCGGACACGGTGAGGCCGCCGCACCAGGCGGCGATCTCGCTGGCCTTCAGGCCCTCGGCGTGCAGGTCCTCGATCGCCCGACCGGCCGCCACCTCAGCGTCAGCGCGTCGGGCCAGCTGCACCAGCACCGTCAAGGCGGACGCCTCGATGCGCTGCTCCCGCTCCCTGGCCTGCTGCCGGAGCTGGTTCTTGAACCGCACCAGGTCCTGGCGGGCCTTCACCTTCGCCGCGCTGGCCATACCGCCCACTCCTCGCCGTCGGGATCGCTCTCTACCTACAGGAGGCCCCACCCAAGGCACTTCGCGGCCAACACGGCCCCCAGTCCTCGAGGCAGCGCTCCCCCGCGACCCGAGCGCCGACCCCGTCCGCCGCCCCCCGCAGGCCTCGATCGACGACGACGACCCGTCCTTCGGATCGCCGAAAACCGCGCTGTCCAGATCCGACACACCTCATGCATGCGGATTGAGGCTCGGGTGTCCCGGGGCTGACTAGGGCGGTGGCCGCGAACCGCCTGCTCGGGGGCCTCCTGTTGGTGTGGCGATGTCGTTGCACAAGATCACGGCGGGGTCGGGGTATGAGTACCTGACCCGGCAGGTGGCCCGCCACGACTCCACGCAGGACGCGCGCCCGTCGCTGGCGTCCTACTACACCGAGCGCGGCGAGGTTCCCGGCCGTTGGGTGGGTTCCGGGCTGGTCGGTCTGGACGGTCTCGAGGTCGGCGATGAGGTGACCGCCGAGCAGATGCGGGCCTTGTTCGGCTGCGGTTACCACCCGTTGGCGTCGGTGATCGCGCAGCGGTTCCAGGGGCCGGGCAGCCAGGCCGGCTATGAGCGGGCGATCGCGTTGGGGCGTCCGTTCCGGCTCTACGACGACGTGACGCCGTTCCGGGTCGAGGTGGCCCGCCGGATCGAGGCCCACAACCGGACTGTGGGCCGGCCGGCCGACGCGCCGGTGGCGCTCGACGTCCGCGCGCAGCTGCGGACCGCGGTGGCGCGGGAGTGGGTCGTCGCCGAGCACGGCCGCGAGCCGTTGGACGAGCGCGAGTTGGCCGGCCAGTTGGCGCGGCTGTCGCGGCAGGCCACGACGGCGGTGGCCGGGTTCGACCTGACGTTCTCCCCGGTGAAGTCGGTGTCGGCGTTGTGGGCCGTCGCCGACCCGGCGACCGCAGCCCGGATCGAACGCGCCCACCAGGCCGCGGTGGGCGACGCGTTGGCGTTCCTGGAACGCGAGGCGCTGTTCACCCGGCTCGGCGACGGCGGCGTCCGCCAGGTCGAGGTGCGCGGCCTGATCGGGGCGGCGTTCACCCACCGCGACTCCCGCGCCGGCGACCCCGACCTGCACACCCACGTCGCCGTCGCGAACAAGGTGCAGACCCTGCAGGGGCGCTGGTTGGCGATCGACGGCCGGGTGTTGTTCAAGGCCAACGTGACCGCCTCCGAGGTGTACAACACCAGCCTGGAACGCCGCCTCGCCGAAGACCTCGGCGTCCGGTTCACGGCCCGCCCGGACGCCGAACCCGGCCGGCGTCCGGTCCGCGAGATAGACGGCGTCCACCCCGGGCTGCTGGAGCGGTGGTCGTCGCGGCGGCAGGCCATCGAAACCCGCCGCGGCGACCTGGCGGCGGAGTTCCAGTCCCGGCACGGACGCCCACCCACCCCGGTCGAGCAGATCGCCCTGGCGCAGCAGGCCACCCTGGACACCCGCGACGCCAAACACGGCCCCCGCACCCTGGCCGAACAGCGCGCCACCTGGCGCGCCGAGGCGCTCCAGGTGTGCGGCGGACCCGACGGCCTGCAGCGCATGATCGGCCGCGCCCTGCACCCCGACCAGGACCGGTGGCGGACGCGGCGTCCACCCGTCCTGGATGAGGCCTGGCTGGAGCGGACCGCCGCCGGCCTGGTCGCCACCCTGGCGGGGTCCCGGTCGACGTGGCAGTCCTGGCATGTGCGCGCCGAGGCCTACCGGCAGGCCCGCACCGCGGAGGTCCCCCACGCCCACCTCGACCAGGTCGTCGAGCAGCTGGTGCGCCGGGCGCTCGACGACCATTCGGTGCCGGTCACCGGCCCCACCAACGACCCGGTCGCTGATCCGCGGGTGCTGCGCCGCGCCGACGGCGCCTCGGTCTACTCGGTGGCCGGGGCGCGGCTGTTCACCTCGGCGGCGGTGCTGGACGCCGAGCAGCGGCTGGTCGCGGCCGCCGGCCGTCACGACGGGTTCGCTGTCCCCGACACCGCGGTCGAGTTGGCCCTCCTCGAGACCGCCGCCAACGGCGTCCAACTGAACCCTGGCCAGGCCGAACTGGTGCGGCGAATGGCCACCTCCGGGGCGCGGCTCCAGGTCGCGATCGCCCCCGCCGGGTCCGGCAAGACCACCGCCATGGCGGCCCTGGCGCGGGCCTGGACCGAGGCCGGCGGCACCCTGATCGGCCTGGCCCCCTCGGCGGCCGCCGCCGACCAACTCCGGGCCCAGATCGACACCCACACCGACACCCTGGCCAAACTGGTCTGGCACCTCGACCACCGCGGCCCCGCACCGGACTGGGTCACCGCCATCGGCCCCGCCACGCTGGTCGTGATCGACGAGGCCGGCATGGCCGACACGATCGGCCTGGACCGGGCCGTTGGCTGGCTGATCGACCGCGGCGCGTCGGTCCGGCTGATCGGCGACGACCAACAGTTGGCGGCCATCGGCGCCGGCGGCGTCCTGCGCGACATCGAAGCCGTCCACGGCGTCCTGCGGCTACGGGACCTGGTGCGGTTCGTCGACCCCGCCGAGGCCACCGCATCGCTCGCGCTGCGTGACGGACGCCCCGAAGCGCTCGGCTTCTACCTCGACCGCGGCCGCGTCCACGTCGGCGACCAAGCCACCCTCACCGAGCACCTGTTCACCGCCTGGACCGACGACCGCCGCGACGGCCAAGACAGCATCATGCTGGCCCCCACCCGCGACCAGGTCGCCGACCTCAACCGCCGCGCCCGCCACCACCGCCTCGACGGCCACCCCGCCACCGACGAGGTGGCGTTGGCCGACGGCAACCACGCCAGTGTCGGCGACACGATCATCACCCGCAGCAACGACCGCCGGCTCCGGGTGTCGGCCACCGACTGGGTCAAGAACGGCGACCGCTGGACCGTCGAGGCCGTCACCGCCACCGGCGGCCTCCGGGTCCGGCACACCCGACACCGGTTGCTCGTCACCCTGCCCGCCGACTACGTCGCCGGCGCGGTCGAACTCGGCTACGCCTGCACCATCCACACCGCCCAAGGCGTCAGCGTCGACACCGTCCACGGGCTCGCCGACGCCGGCCTGGCCCGCCAATCGCTGTACACGATGCTGACCCGCGGCCGACACGCCAACCACGTCTACCTCGAAGTCGTCGGCGACGGCTCCGAACACACCACCCTGCGCCCCGAAACGCTGATCCCCGACACCCCCACCGACGTCCTGGAAACCATCCTCGCCCGCGACGAAGCCCCCTTGTCGGCCAGCACCCAGCAGCGGCTGGCCCAGGCCCCCGGGCCGCGGCTCTACGACGCCGCCCACCGCTACGCCGACGCCCTCGGCGTCGCCGCCGAAACCCTCGCCGGCGCGGCCGGGCTCGCCGACCTCGACCGCAAGGCCGACGCCGTCCTGCCCGGCCTCACCAGCGAACCCGAATGGCCCGCGCTGCGCACCCAACTGGCGATCCTCGCCGCCGACGGCCGCGAACCCATCACCCAACTCGTCCACGCCTGGCAGAGCCGGCCGCTGGACGGCGCCCACGACCCCGCCTCCGTCCTGGCGTGGCGGCTCGACGGACACCTCACCGGCGGACCCCTGCCGTGGCTCAACCGACTCCCCCACCGGCTCGCCGACCACCCCGACTGGGGTCCCTACCTGCGCCGCCGCGCCCAACTCGTCACCGACCTCGCCGAGCACGTCGCCGACACCGCCCGCCGCAGCCCCGACCGGCCGGGCTGGTTGACCGGCAGCCTCACCGACCCCACCCCCAGCACCCTGGCCGACGTCGCCGTGTGGCGGGCCGCCCACGGCGTCCCGGACGCCGACCTGCGACCCACCGGCCCATGGCAACCCTCAGCCGCCGCCGGACGCGTCCAGCGGGCCCTGGACCGGCGCGTCGGCGAAGACCGCAACCCCGCGCTGCTGGAGTGGGCGCCGCTGCTGCGCGGCCTGTCGCCGCTGATCGACCACGACCCCTACACCCCCACCCTCGCCCGGCTCCTGGCCCAGCTGTCCGGCGCCGGTCTGGACGCCCACCGGCTCGTCCGCCACGCCGCCGCCGAGGGTCCCCTGCCCGAGGACCACGCCGCCGGCGCCCTGTGGTGGCGGATCAACCGACATCTCACCCCGCCCACCCTCCGCAGCCTCGACGTCGACACCCGAATCCCTACCGACTGGACCACCGCCCTCGCCGATCACGTCGGCGTCCCCCTGGCCCGCGAACTGCAGGACTCGCCCTACTGGACCGCCCTGGTCCACGCCATCGAAGACGGCCTGCAACGCGGCTGGACGCTGCCGGCCCTGCTCGCCGAAGCCCGCCCCGAGCAGCCCGCCGGCACCGTCGACGCCGCCCAAGCCCTCACCTGGCGGATCAGCGTCGCCACCGACCCCAGCAGCCACACCGACGACACCGTGCCCGCCGACCCCGCCGACCCCACCCCACCCGAGGACCTCTACGACGGCTACACCCCCACCGAACCCGACCCCGCAGACCAGCCGGCTGCCCGCGTGGACGCCGACCCGTGGGACGACCTGGACCTCGGCCTCGAAGCCCTGATCCGCGCCAGCCTGCCCGCCCCCGAACCCACTGCCGTCCAGATCCGCGAGCAACTCGACCGCCGCGACGCCTGGCACGACAGCCCCGCCGGACCCGACCGGCTGGCCCAGATCAACGCCCTGGCCGCCGACTTCTTCACCGCCCGGTACGCCACATCCTGGGCCCGGGAGTACCTCACCGGCCGGTTCGGGGTCGACCTGAGTGGCGACCCCGTCCACCGGCCCGGCTACGCCCCCGACGGCTGGACCGGCCTCATCGACCACCTCCGCCGCCACGGCGTCACCGACGCCGAACTCGCGGCCGCCGGTCTCACCGTCACCACCAGTGCCGGACGCCTCATCGACCGGTTCCGCGACCGCGTCGTCTTCCCCATCACCAACCCCGACGGGCTCATCCTCGGGTTCGTCGGCCGCCGCAACCCCACCCGCGACCACGACCCCAAGACCCCCAAGTACCTCAACACCCCCGACACCGCCCTGTTCCACAAGAGCGGCCAACTGTTCCTGCCCCACCGGCTCCTCCCCGACGGCGGCACCCCCGTCATCGTCGAAGGCCCGATGGACGCCGTCGCCGTCACCCTCGCCAGCCAAGGCCGCTACCTCGGCGTCGCCCCCCTCGGCACCGCCCTCACCGACGAACAAGCCCGACAACTCCACACCCTCGGCCGCCCACCCATCATCGCCACCGACAACGACCCCGCCGGCACAGCCGCCACCGAACGCGACTACTGGCAACTCGTCCCCTACCGGATCGTGCCCCGCCACGCCCAACTACCCGCCGGCTGCGACCCGGCCGACCTCGTCGCCCAACACCACGGCGACCACCTCGTCGACGCCCTCGACCAAGCCGGACTCCTCGCCCACGAACTCCTCCTGCGGCGCCTCACCGACCTCCCCCAGCAGCTCGCGCTCGACCCCGCCCTCCGCGTCATCGCCGCCCAACCCCCCGAACACTGGACCGTCGGCGAAACCGCCCTCACCACCGCCACCGGCAACCCCGCCGTCCACGTCCGCCTCGCCCTCAAAGACCACATCACCGCGTTCAACCACGACCCCCGCGCCGCCGCCCAAGCCGCCCACGACCAGATCCGCGCCCTCTACCGCCGCCTCGACCAGGCCCGCCACCCCGCTCCGTCCGCTGAAACACCACCAGCGCCGGCCACCCGCCCCGTGGTCGAGCACACCAGTCGCCCACCCGAGCCGGTGCCCACCACCCGCCCCCGCCCCGGCCCCCGCCGCTGACGAACAGCGGCCGGGCAGGCAGGCAGAACGTTCAGGGCTCCGTGCGGTTCGGGTCGGGGCGATAGCCTTCGGCGGACAGCCAGGCCCGCGCTCGCCCGCGGTGGCGTTCGTCGGTGAACCCGTACCAGCCCTCCAGCAGGTCCGGCCAGTCCGCAAGCACGTCCTTGAACCGGCGAAACGCCCCCCGACCCTGGATCGACCTCATGAGCCGATCCGCCAGACGCGATTCCTCCACCCGGTCGATGAACAACTCCAGGTCGCGGTACCCCGCCCGGGACCCCTCGCCGTCGACCCACAACCAGCGCTCCTCGTCGTCGTCGGCTTCCTCGACCTCGTCGTCGCCGGCCTCCTCGAGGTCGTCCCACACCGCCTGCGGCCACACCTCGCCGGTACGCAGATCGATCCGACCCCCACCCCGCACCGGGTCGCCCTCCAACACGCCGGCCAGTTCCTCAAGATCAACCGGCAGCCGACGCAGCAACGGGGCCGGCCCCCAGCCGAACGCCGCCTCGATCTCAGCGGCGAGTTCGGCATCACCCACCCAGTCACGATCCCGCAACTCGTCCACGCAGCGGCGGGCCGCCGGCTCGACCTCCTGCCTACCCTCGCCGACGACCGCGAGCACGGCGTCCCCCAGCAGTTGCAGCGCGTCCACCGGCCAATCACGACCCGACACCAGCACGCTCATCAAAGCATCCACGTCAGCGCGATAGAGGGCGCCACGCAACCCATCACGATCCACCCCAGCATTCTCCGACCCCGACACCGCGCCCAGAAAGAGGGGCTCGGATGCCGGCTGTGCCATGCGTCACCGCCAGCAGCGCCGGACCCCGGGCGTGTGCCGACACAAGCACAGTGCAGGATGACGTCCATGGTGATCGTGCGCGCCACCCGCAAACTGCTCCAACGGCTCGGGCCGCCCAGCCCGGACGCCCCCGGCTCGACCACCCTCCTCGGAGATTGGTACGCCACCTACCTGCCCTGGCGGCCCCGCCAGGTCGTCCTGCTCGTCAACGAACGCACCCTGCTGCCCCTGCTGATGCCACTCGCCCCCGCCGCCACCTTCCTGGCACGCTTCCCCGACGAACTCGCCCGCCTCCTGACCGCCCACCACCTCCCCGCGTCAGTGGTCGCCGACGAAGTCGCCGCCACCAAGCACACCCGTCTGGCCACCACCGCCAGTCGAAGCCTGGTCGGATCGATGAACGAGTTCGCCTTCCTCGCCGACGCCCACCGCGACAAGGGCAGCGAGCCAGACCTGCTCGCGTTGTCCCTCACACTCTCCCGCACCCCCTGCAGCCCCCTCTACAACAGGCACGTCAGCCCCGACCGAGAAGTCGCCGCACTGCTCGGCACGCAGACCACCTGAGGACGCCCCCGGCCCCTGGCCACCACGCCCCCACCCCCCTACCAGACGCCGTCACGCGCCTGACTACGGAAAAGGACAAGCGTCGACATCAGCGACCTTGATTCCTCGGCTGGCACGGACCACGCTGGCCGCATGGGAACAGCCCGCGACGAGATTCTCAGTACGATCCCGGCCGTGGTGCGGTCGGATGGCACCTTCACAGTCGACGCACTCCTTGACGAGCTTCGCCGGCGAGGATCCGTCTACGCCGAGTCGACCATCCGCACCCACGTCACCAGCCGAATGTGCGCCAACTCTCCGGGAAACCATGCGGTCACCTACAACGACCTTGAGCGGGTCGAACGAGGCGTGTATCGAAGACCCTGAGACACCCCACGGCGCAAGACCAGGCCGTCGATCTAGGCTGCCTGGGTGGTGGTCCAATTTCCTGCGAAGCTCCGCAGCGGGTCGCATGTGCGGGTGATCGCACCGGCCCGTTCCCGAGCCATTGTCAGTGCCGGCAACGACAACGCGGCGATCGCTGAACGTCGCTTGGCTGAACTCGGTCTGACGGTCAGCTATGCCGATAACGTCGACGAGACCGACCGATACCACTCCTCGTCGATCGCTTCGCGGGTCGCCGACCTCCACGCCGCCTTCGTCGACCCGAGCGTGGCCGGGATCCTCACCGTCATCGGCGGTTACAACAGCAACGAACTGCTCCCCCATCTGGACTTCGACCTGATCGGCGCCAACCCGAAGATCCTGTGCGGCTACTCCGACATCACCGCGCTGCAGAACGCGATCCTCGCCCGCACCGGACTGGTCACCTACTCCGGCCCCCACTGGTCCACCTTCGGCATGCGTCACCTCGGCGACACCACCAGCTCCTGGTTCCAGCAAGTGCTGATGACCCACGAACCGGTCGACCTCAAGCCGTCACCGTGGTTCACCGACGACGCGTGGTACGCCGATCAAGACCACCGCACCCAACTCCCCTCCGATGGCTGGTGGCCCCTCCAACCCGGCGCCGCGGAAGCGCAGATCGTGGGCGGCAACCTGGGCACGCTGAACCTGCTGCAGGGAACCCCCTGGATGCCGAGCATCCGGGATGCCGTCCTGTTCCTGGAAGACGATGAACTGACCAACCCCGTCGAGTTCCGCCGGGACCTGCACTCGCTGCTCCAACTCCCCGACGCCGACACCGTCCGTGGGCTGGTGATCGGCCGGTTCCAGATCGCCAGCGGTATGGCCCGCGACGACCTCGAAGCCATCGTCGCCACCGTGCCACCACTGGCCGGCAAACCCATCGTGGCCAACGTCGACTTCGGCCACACAAACCCCTTGATCACCTTCCCCATCGGCGGCCACGTCGAACTCCACCTCGGCAGCGACACACGCATCACCCTCACTCACCACTAGGAACACACGCGCGTCGTGCGATGGGGAGGTTGGGGTCAGCGGGACGGCTGCCGGGTCGGCTCGACCGGCTCCACCAGGGCCTGGGGATGGCTTTCGGTGAAGGTGTCGACGTCGCTCCAGCCGCGTCGGATCAACTGACACAGAACGTCGAGATCCACGTCCTCGAGCTTGGTCACATACAGGCAGCCCTTGCCAACGCGGTGCTTGCCGAGCCTGTCCAGCAGGTCCGCGTTGCTGCCGTACAACGTCAGCCCATACAGCGTCAGGGCCGCCTTGCGCGGGCTGAACCCCACCCGCATCATCTCGCCGGAGTGGCCCGTGGCGTACGTGAAGCGGTCATGGCCGAAGCCGACGATCGACCGCCCCCACAGGCGAGGCTCAGCCCCAGTCTCCTCACGGAAGATGTGGAGGAGCTGGAGCCCCTGGGCGCGGCGGCGAGCCGGTTCCACCGAGCGCAGGAACTCCAAGACGGGCTCGTCACTCGGGCGGGTCTTCTGCTCGTACGCCATGCCGGAAGCGTACGGTGCCGCCATCGACAGCCCCCGACCACCGGTTCGGTGAGATCACCCTGGCCGTGGGGCAGAACAGGACCTGTTGGTCGGTAGCGCGGCGTGAGGGCGTGAGCGTTAGCCTGCCGCTTTCATGGCATTTGGGGGTTGGCGGCGAGTTTAAGCGGTGAAGGTGCTCCTGGCTTGGGAGAATGGGATTGCTGATGTCCTGTCTCACCCAGCCGAGGGAGCACCTCCAACGTGAAGCGTACCGCCGTGTATCCGCAGCCTCGTCATGACACCGACGGCACCCGGTTGGTGGGGCAGGCCGGGGGCATGTTGCTCACCCGGACGGCGCTCGTGTCGGGGTTGGCGGCGGGGTTGTCGCGGGCGTTGCTGCCGTGGCGGAAACCGTTGGCGGTCCACGACCCGGGCAAGATCGTGTCCGATCTGGCCATCAGTCTCGCGTTGGGTGGGGACTGCCTGGCCGATGTCGGATTGTTGCGTGCCGAGCCGGCCGTGTACGGCCGGGTGGCGTCCGATCCGACGATCTCGAGGTTGATCGCCACGCTGGCCGCGGACGCCCCGGCGGTGTTGAAAGCGATCGACCAGGCGCGTGCCGAGGCGCGGGCCCGGGTGTGGGCGTTGGCCGGCGACCACGCCCCCCACCATGCCGTCGGTGTGAAGCAGCCGTTGGTCATCGATGTGGACGCCACCCTCGTGACCGCGCACTCGGACAAGGAGCACGCCAAACCGACGTTCAAGAAGGGGTACGGGTTCCACCCGTTGTGTGTGTTCGTCGACCATGGCCCGGCCGGCACCGGGGAACCGTTGACGATCCTGCTGCGGCCGGGCAACGCCGGCTCGAACAAGGCCGCCGATCACATCACGGTGCTCCGGCAAGCGTTCCAACAACTACCCGGGATGAGGAGTCGCCGCCCCGGCAAAACGGTGCTGGTCAGGGTCGATGGGGCCGGGTACAGCCACGACCTGCTGAGCTGGCTCACCGGGCAGCGGGTGCAGTACTCGGCCGGGTTCACCCTGCCCAGCGATGTGGGTGAGGTGATCGAGAAGATCACGGCGAAGGTGTGGACCCCCGCCTACGACGCCGACGGTGACGTCCGGGACGGGGCCTGGGTGGCCGAACTCACCGACCTGCTCAACCTTGAAGGCTGGCCCCCCGACATGCGGGTCATCTGCCGCAAAGAACGGCCCCACCCTGGCGCCCAACTACGGATCACCGACGTCGACGGGCACCGGATCACCGCGTTCGCCACCAACACCCGCGCCGGCCAACTCGCCGACCTGGAGTTACGGCACCGGCGCCGGGCCCGCTGCGAAGACCGGATCCGGCTCGCCAAGGACACCGGCCTGAGGAACCTGCCCCTGCACGGCTTCGCCCAGAACCAACTCTGGTGCGCCCTGGTGCAGTTGGCCTGCGAGTTGACCGCCTGGCTGCAACTCCTCGCCCTACCCGACCACGACGCCCGCCGCTGGGAACCCAAACGCCTCCGGCACCGGCTCTACACCATCCCCGCCGCCCTCGCCCGAGGCGGACGACGAGTCTGGCTCCGCTACGCCCGCCACCACCCCTGGGTCACGCTGCTCACCAGCGCCCTCACCACCCTGGTCGTCTTGGACAGCACCTGACCAAACCGCCCACTCCCACCCCGACAAGCCCAAACACCAACGGGAACCGTGGAAACCCCCGCCCACCGGAGCCGCCTCCGGGAAACTGTCACACCCACCCGGCAAAATCACTCCGAGACGGTGATCCTCAAGCCGTCCCAACAACCCCAACCCGCGGGACGAAATTTTGAGGTTAGCGGCTGATTCCTACCCAGAGTCCGTCACGAGCGCGTGTCATGGCGACGTAGAGCTCGCGTCGGGTGAGGTCCCAGCGTTCGTGTTCGGTGTCGTCGGTGGGGGGTGTCGTAGTCGTGTGGATGGGGCGGATGTCGGGGATGAGTACCTGTTTGAACTCCAAGCCCTTGGCGCGTTTGATCGTGCCGACCTTCACTGCGTCGACAGGGGTGCCGTCGTAGTCCTCGAGTTTCACCACGGGGAGGCCGCAGCGTTGCAGGACCGATGCGGCGGCGGTGGCGGCGCGTCGGGTGATGCACAATACGGCGACGTCCCCGACGCCGGTGCCGATCTGTTTAGTGACTTCAGTGATGCGGTCGACCATCAACTCGTTGAGTTCCTGCCAGGTGCCGTAGTGGGAGATAGCCGGTTCGGGGCCGGAGCGGGGCACGCTGGCCGGTACGTCGCCGCGGGCGATGACGCCTTCGATGTCGGCGTATTCGTCGCCGGCCACGAGGCGTTGCGCGAAGGCCACGATCTGGGCGGTGTTGCGGTAGTTGATGTCGAGCACGACGCCGCGGTTGGCCACCGAGAGACCGGCTTCGGCGAGGGTGAAACCACCGGGGTAGATCGACTGTTGCCCATCTCCGATGAGGGTCAGCCCGTCGGGTGCGTTCCCGACGAGGGAGTGCAGCAGCCGAATCATCGCGCAGGACAGGTCCTGGGCTTCGTCCACGATGACGGCCGAGTACACGTCGCCCAGGGGATCGCGGCGCAACTCGGCCTCGGCGAGCAGAATCAGATCGGCGTAGTCGTGCACGTGACGTCGGCGGAGTTCGGTGTCGTAGGCCTGGTACAGATCCCAGACCGCCTGCCTACTGGTGAGGCTCAGTCGGTGGCGGCGCCCGGCTCGGTTGAGGTCGGCGTAGGCCTCAAACGTGGTGATGCCCCGGCCCTTGAGGACGTACTGGATCTCCTCGTCCCAGTAGCGCCGGTTGATGCGGCTGGCGCCCAGCGGCGAGTGGACGCCGACCTTGTCCCACGCGACCGCGAACGCCTCGCCGCTCGCGGCGGGGTCGAGCCGGAACGACACGCCGCGTTCCTGCAGGAGTCCGCGGGCGAAAGCATGGACGCCGGTGAAGTCGACGCGATCGACGACCTCGGGGGCCAGACGCTTCAGCAACTCCCGCAGCACCTCAGGCAGGGTCCGCACGAACGTCGTCACGAGGACCCGTCCGGGGCGGGTCCTCGCCAGGTGAGCGGCCCGGTGCAGACCGACGACAGTCTTCCCCGTGCCGGCGGGTCCCCGGATCCGTGATGGGCCGCCGAACGAACGCCGAACGAGCTTGGCCTGCTGCGGGTGCAGGAACGCCATCCACTCCTCGATCGGCTGGGCCAGAATGCCCTGCAGGAGGGCGTCGTTGATCTCCTCGGGACTCAGCAACGCCTCCTGCTCCACCGGCGCGACGGCCGGCAAGACCGGTTCGGCGAGGGTGGTGATCACCGGGGCGGGCGCGGACGCCTGGGGGAAGAACGTCAAGGCGCGGGCTAGCACCGTGTCGACCTGGGCCGGGGTGAGGCGGTTCCCGTGCGAGGCGATGCAGCGCAGCACGTCGCGCTCGCCGACGATGCGGACGCCCTGCACACCGGCGTCGAGGCCGCCGCGTCCGGCCAGCACCACCAGCGCGCGTACCTCGCCGGGGGCCAGCCCCACCTCTGCAAGGTCGGCTTGGGTGTCGTCGACGAGATCGACGAGA
>JAAYTZ010000073.1 GCA_012517965.1 Propionibacterium sp.
GAACCTCTCCCGTAGGCCCAGCTTGCCCCACCTGCCGAGCCATCGTCAGTGCTGCCGTCATCAGGGATCACTCCTCCCCGCCCCCTTCACGGCACTGATCAGGACCTTCCTGGTGCCTTATCTAAGGTTGACACAGAGGGGCGCGGTCACGCACGCTCCAGGCAGAGTGCTGGGCCCAGACGTCCCGGACCCCGGCCCGCGGGGCCAGGAAGTGGATCGCGAACGCGTTGATCTTCTTCTCGGTGTCGAGCGTGGCGTCCACGTCGAAGGCGTCGCCGAACAGCCAGTGCCCCAGCTCGTGCGCCAGGGTCATCCGTCGGCGCCCCGGCTCGGCGTCCCCGTTGATGACCGCCGCGCCGGCCACCCCCGCCCGGGTGTCGAACTCGACGCAGCCGCCGTCGGGGCCGCCTTCGGTGAGCTCGGCGACGAAGACGAACAGGCCGAGCCGTTCACAGGCCCGGGCCAGGTCCGGAAGCGGCTCGCGGCCCTGCCAAAGCGACTTGCGGAAACGCTCCGCCGCCGGCTCGGCCTGATCGACGGTGCGCGGGACGTGCGCGTCCGCCGGACGACCGGCGGGCACGATCAGGCCCGACTCGGCCAGGGTTCGCACGTCGCCGGCGAACTGGGCGAGGTCGGCGTCGAGCAGGCCGGTCGACTGGTGAGCGGTGTGGGTCGCCTGACGACGGCTCACCACCGCAGCCACGGGCGGATCCACGAAGAAGGACAACGGTCGACCCAGCACCTCCGCAATGCGCACCAGTTCCGGCACACGCAGGTTGCGCTCGCCCTTCTCCAGATGAACGATCGCCGAGCGGTCCAGACCGACGGCCCGCGCCACACTGTCTTGCGTCATCCCCGCGAGTTCGCGTGCCTGGGCCAGCCGAACACCCAGCTGTACCTTGTCTATGTGTGGGATTTTCGCACATGAACGCCTGTTGGAGGACGTCCGCGGCGCTCTGGCCCACAGGCGGGACCGGTTGCGCCACAACGCTGTGGACCCGTTCGACTTCGAAATCACCTCCGTGGGACGATGGTTCAGCCAGTCTGCCTCTGGGGGGGAAACCGTGATCATCGATAGCAACGTCACGCCGTACGTGGTGTTCGGCGAGGATTCCGTCCTGACCGCGCTGCAGAAGATCACCGCCAACGAGGCCCGCATCGTCTTCAGCGTCGACGAGCACGGCCACCTGCGGGGCGCGCTGTCCGACGGCGACTTCCGCCGCTGGCTGCTGTCCCACCCGGACGCCGACCTGAACGCCCCCGTCAGCCGCGCCGCCAACCCCTCGGTGACCTCGGTGCAGGAGGGGACGCCGACGCCCGAGATCGCCGCCCGGTTCCGCAAGGGCATCGACCGGATCCCCGTCGTCGACGAGCGCGGCCGCATGGTTGCCATCGCCACCCAGGGCCGCCAGCCGCTGGTCATCGGCCGGCACACGATCGGCGACGGCTCCCCCGCGCTCCTCATCGCCGAGATCGGCAACAACCACCAGGGCTCGGTCGACCTGGCCAAGGAGCTGGTCGACCTCGCCGCCGACTCCGGGGCCGACCTCGTCAAGTTCCAGCTGCGCGACATGGACGCCCTCTACCGCGGCGACGCCGCGAACCGCACCGCCGGCGAGGACCTGGGCCCGCAGTACACGATGAACCTGCTCGCCAAGTACAACCTCACGGCCGACCAGATGATCGAGGTGCTCGACCACTGCAAGCTGCGCGACCTCGACGCGATCGTGACACCGTGGGATCTGCCCTCGGCACGCGTGCTGGCCGACTACGGCATCCCCGGGTTCAAGATCGCCTCGGCCGACGTCACCAACCACCCGCTGGTGCGCGCGGTGGCCGCCTACCACCGTCCGATGATCGTCTCCACCGGCATGTCGACCGAGCCCGAGATCGTCGAGGCCATCGAGGTGATCCGCGGCCAGGGCGCGCCGTTCGCGCTGCTGCAGTGCCAGTCCACCTACCCGGCCCCGTTCAAGGACGTCAACCTGCGCTACATGGATCGGCTCGCCGAGCTCGGCGACTGCCCGGTCGGCTATTCCGGCCACGAGCGCGGCTGGCACATCGCGCTCGCCGCCGTCGCCCGCGGCGCGAAGATCGTCGAGAAGCACTTCACGATCGACAAGGAGCTCGAGGGCAACGACCACCAGGTCAGCCTGCTGCCCGGCGAGTTCGCGCAGATGGCCGCCCGCATCCGCGAGCTCGAACAGGCGCTCGGCTCCGCCGGGCCCCGCTCGGTGTCCACCGGCGAGATGATGAACCGCATCAACCTGGCGAAGTCGCTGATCGCCACCCGTGACCTCGCCGTCGGCGACACCATCACCACGGACGCCGTCGACATCAAGTCGCCGGGCCGCGGCCTGCAACCCAACCACCTCGACGAGCTCGTCGGCCGCCGGGCCAAGCGGACCATCGCGTCGGGCGACTTCTTCTACCCCGGCGACCTCTCCGACGCCGTCAGCGAGCCCCGCGCCTACGCGTTCCGGCGCCCGTGGGGCATCCCCGTGCGCTACCACGACCACGCGAAGCTCATCGAGACCGCGACCCCCGACTTCCTCGAGTTCCACCTCTCCTACAAGGACGTCGAGGCCGCCCCCCGCGACTTCTTCACCGCGAAGCTGCCGATGGGCCACACGGTGCACACCCCCGACCTGTACGCGGGCGACTTCCTGATCAACCTGGCCAGCGACGACGACGCCGTCTGGGAGCGCTCGATCGTCGAGACCCAGAAGGTGATCCAGATCGCCCGCGACCTGCAGGAGTGGTTCACCGACGACCAGCCGCCCGTCGTCATCTGCACCATGGGCGGGTTCACCAAGGACGCCTTCGTGCCCCGCGAGGCGCGCCCCGCCCTCTACGACCGGATCGGCGCCGCCCTGGAGCGGATCGACGCCAGCGGCGTCCGGCTCACCGCCCAGACCCTGCCGCCGTTCCCGTGGCTGATGGGCGGCCAGCAGTACCACAACCTGTTCCTCGAGCCCGAGGACACGATCGCCTTCTGCGAGAAGTTCGGGGCCCGGCTCACCCTCGACATCAGCCACACCAAGCTGTCGGCCAACTTCTACCGGCAGCCCCTGTCGGCCTACGTCGAGGCCCTGGCCCCGTACGTCGACCACCTGCACATCGTGGACGCCTCCGGCGTCGACGGCGAGGGCCCCCAGATCGGCGACGGCGAGGTCGACTGGCCCGAGCTCGCCGACCAGCTCGACCGGCTGCTGCCCGGCGTCGGCTTCATCCCCGAGATCTGGATGGGCCACGTCAACAACGGCGAGGGCTTCTGGACCGCCCTCGACCGGCTGGAGCAGTGGTTCTGACGTGCCCGTGCCGCCGCTCGCCCTGTGGGTGATCCCCGTCCCCGATCTGGGCGGGGTGGCCCGGCACGCGCTCGACGTGGCCGAGGTCGGCGTCCCCGGCTGGCGGGTCGTCTTCTTCTGCCCGCCCGGCCCGCTCGCCGACGCCCTGCGCGCGCGGGGGGCGGCCGTCCTCACCGGCCGGTTCGGCCCGGACGCCGGGGTGGCGGCGTCCGTCCGCTCGCTGCGGCGCACGATCCGCACCCTGCGGCCCGCGGTCGTGCACAGCCACCTGGCCTACGCCGACATCGCCGCCGCGCTCGCGACCCGCGGCCTGCCGGTGCGCCTGGTCAGCACCGAGCACGGCATCGCCGGCGACGCAGGCGTCTACCACGGCTCCGCGGCCAAGGCGCGCGCCATGGCCCTGGCCCACCGGACGCGGCTGCGCGCCTTCGACGCCCTGATCGCCGTGTCGGACGCCACCCGCGCGGCCATGCAGGCCGCCTGGCGCCCGCGGCGTCCGATCACGGTGATCCGCAACGGCGTCGACCCCACGCCGGCGCTGGTCGAGCCTGTCGAGACCCCGCCGGTCGTGCCCGTCGAGACCCTGCGCGTCGCGTCCCTCGCCCGGCTGTCTCCTGAGAAGCGGATCGACCGCCTGCTCGACGCCTTCGCCCTGGTGCTGCGCGGGCGTCCGGACGCCCGGCTCACCGTCGCCGGTACCGGCCCCTTGCTCGCCGACCTGCAGGCCGGGGCCACCCGGCTGGGCGTCGCCGACGCGGTGCGCTTCCCCGGCCACGTGGACGCCGGCGCCCTGCTCGCCGACACCGACGTGCTGGTGCAGCTGTCGGTCTGGGAGAACTGCTCCTACACGCTCCTGGACGCCTG
This sequence comes from Propionibacterium sp., assembly GCA_012517965.1. Lineage (GTDB taxonomy): Bacteria > Actinomycetota > Actinomycetes > Propionibacteriales > Propionibacteriaceae > Propioniciclava. Next base: position 4,176 of record JAAYTZ010000073.1, read on the forward strand.
CGTCGCCGGCGTCGGCGTCGTGGCCACCCCGGTGGGCGGCAACCCCGAGATCCTCCCCGCACGCTGCCTGGTGCCCGCCGACGACGCGGCAGCCGTCCGCGACGCGATCCTGGCTCAGGCGACCCAGCCGGCGTCGCGTCCGAGCCTGCCGCCCGAGTGGCCGACGCGGCCGGCGATGGCCGCCGGCGTCGCGGCCGTCTACGATCGGGCGCTGAGATGAACCGCTTCCTCGACCCCACCCCACGTCGGGCAACCGTCGAACCCGAGGGCCTCGCCAGCGAGGTCGGCACCACCCGGATGCTCGAGGCGGGTCTGGCCGCCCTCCTGGTCGTCGACGGCGTCCCGATCCCGGGCCTGGGCTTCCCGTTCTCGCTGCTGGGGGTTGCCGGTCTCAGCCTGCTGGGCTTCACCCGGCGGCCCGTCCTGCAGTTCGGCCGGACCAACTGGGTGCTGTGGGCCTTCGGCCTGCTGCTCGTCTACATCAGCGTCGTGTCGTACGTGACCCCGGACAGCTACTACGCCGCCGACTGGACCCGCCGCATCATCCGGATCGCCGCCGTGCTGGCCCTCGTCCTCATGCTGGCCGAGGGTCGGCTGCACCTGCCGTCGATCCTCAAGGGCCTCATGCTGGCGCTCTTCGTCAACGCCGCGGCCTTCTACGCCGGCATCACCCCGGACGCCTACGGCGGGGCGCTGACCGGTTGGCTCGGCGACAAGAACAAGGCCGGCCTCACCTACGCCGCCGTGGGGGTGCTCGTGCTCTCCCAGGCCCGCTCCCGCTGGGGCCAGGCCTTCCTTGTGCTCACCAGCCTCGGGTTCATCTGGTTATCGGGGTCGCGCACCTCCATCACGGCGTACGCGTTCGGCGTCCTGTGGCTCGCCCTGGTCGCCACGCGGCCCGCGTGGGTGCGCTGGCTCGCGGCGGGCGGGATCGTGCTGACCCTGCCCTGGATCGAGGAGAACTTCGCGCAGGCCGGGGACTTCGCCAACCGGTGGGGCTCCGACCTGTTGCGCGGCCGCATCGACGCGGCCGTGGCCGACAAGGTGGCCATCACGCCGCCGCAGGGTCTGGGCTTGGGCGAAGCTTACGTGATGATCAACGGCCGGACGTGGTACTTCCACAACTCCTTCGACACCCTGCACGTCGAGGGCGGCTGGCTGTGGCTGATCGGCATCGTGGCGATCACAGTGTGGTTCGGGCTTCGCCCCTTCAACGGCACTGACCGCGGCCTGCAGTCCCGCTACGCGCAGGCGGCGACCATCGTCGTGCTGATCTGCGCCTGGAAGCTGGGCGAGGTGATGCTCACCAACGTGTGGGGCCTCGCGCTGGGCATCGCCCTCAACCAGGTGCTGCGCGAAAAGTCCGACCTTCCCGCTGGCGCCGCCGGCGCCTATTTGCCCCGCTTGCCGGCGGCCTTGGACCGGCTCACGTAGCCGCCGCTGGCCGAGCGACGCGCCCGCTTCGACCCGTCCTCGGCGTAGTAGTAGTACGACTGCTTGTAGTTGCCGTAGCCGTAGCCGTAGATGACCGACCCGAGGCCCCGCTCCGGCGCCATGTTCATCACCGACCCCAGCATCTTGCCCCCCACGCGGCCGAGCATGCGCACGGCCAGCGCCACCTGCTCCTTGTAGGTCTTGCCGACCTTCAGCACGAGGATCGCGCCGTCGCTGGCGGCGGTGAGCAGGCCGGCGTCCGTGACCGGCAGCAGCGGCGGGGCGTCGATGATGACCGTGTGCTCCTGGGACAGCTCCTCGATCAGGCGGTGCATGCGCTGCGACCCCACCAACTCGCTGGGGTTCGGCGGAATCCGGCCCGCGAGCAACAACTGCAGCCCGTCGGTGCCCGACTCCTCCAGCGCGGACGCCGCCGGCAGGTCGCCGGCCAGCACCTGGGTGAGGCCGACCAGCCCGTCGCGCTCGAACAGCTTCGCCTGGGCCGGACGCCGCAGGTCGGCGTCGACCAGGATCGTGGGCTGACCCGACTCCGCCAGCAGGCGGGCCAGGGCGGACGACACGGTCGACTTGCCCTCGCCCGGGTTCGCCGACGTGACGACGATGCTGCGGGGAGGCTGGTCGACGTTGACGAAGCGGAGGTTGGTGCGCAGTTGCCGGAGCGCCTCGGACGCGATGCCCAGGTCGCCGTCGCCGGCCTTGCCGGCCAGCGACGACGTGATCGGGATGACGCCGAGCACGCCGGCCCCGGTCAACGACTCGACCTCGTCGGAGTGGCGCACGCGGTTGTCGAGTGCGCGGCGCACGAACCCGATCGCGAGGCCGACGAGCAGACCACCGCCGAGCCCCGCCAACAAGTTGCGCCGCCAGTCTGGCGACACCGGGGTGGAGGGGGTGACAGCAGCTTCGATGAGCACCAACCCGATCTCGGAATTGCCCGAGGAGGTGCCGTCCAGGGCCATGGTGTCGAGTCGCGCAGCCTCGGCCGACGTGGCGCGGATCGCGGCGTCCGCCACCGCCCGGGCGCGCTCGGGTGAGGTGGACACCGCGGTGATCTTCAGCAGCAACGAGTCGGGGACCACCCACGCCGACAGGCTGGCGCCGATCGAACTGCTGCTCTCGCTCAGTTGCAGCTCTTTCGCGATGCGCTCGGCGACACCGCGGCTCTGCACGATGGGAATGTAGGTGTTTGCCTTCTGCACCGCAGGGTCGGTGCCCGGGGCAGCACCGGACGCCGCAGCGGGCGTCGCCACCACGTAGCCGGTCGAGGTGGCCGCGTACAGGCGGGGCTGCGTCAGGGAATACCCGGCGGCCAGCAAGACGCCGATGAAGGTGGCCGCCACGAGCACCAGCACGTTGTGCTTGATGAGCCGCCACAGGTCTTGCAGAGTCACGGTGTCCCTCGTCCTTCTCTCGGACGCCCACCCGATGCTGGGGGCCCTCTATCGTCCCACACCCGCTCCACGTGTCGCCAACCGGACGGCGGGGCGAACAGCCACGGGACCGGCCTCGTCGCTCGCTCGAGCAGCAGCGGTCCCACCACACCAGCTGCCACCCCGACGGTCAGATGGACGCCCACGTCAACGATCCCGAGACGGACCAGCACGATGCGGGTGCCCGCCGTGAAGAGAATGTGAGCGAGGTAGACCTGCAGTGACAGGCGGCCCAGGGTAGCCAACCAGCCACTCAACGAAGGCTGTCTCGCCACCACCACCGAGACCGCCAACACGCCGATGAGGGCCCCGAGCGAGCCCCCCGCACCGAGGGCCACGGACGCCGGCGTTCTGCCACCGTCGACGATCGTCGGTGTCGTGACCCACGGCACCGAGGCAGCCACGACCCAGACGCCGAGCCCAGCAAGGCCGACGAGGGCCACCGACCACGGGGGCAGGCGCGTCGTCGACGCGGTGAACCGCCGGCTCGTGAGGGCCGCGCCAGCGAGGAAGAACACGATGAGCGCCCAACCCCGGGCCACGGCGAAGTCGAGCTCCCAACCCCAGGCAGCCAGGCTGACGGACGAGCCCACCACCAGGGCGACGGCGTGGAAAGGCCCCGGACGCCACGGCGCGATCAGCACGACGACGAGCGTTGCCAGCGCGAGCCAGGGTAGGAACCACAGGTGGCCCAACGGCCTCCAGAGCGCGAACACGTCACCCCACGTGACCGGCACGTTCTTGATCGGCGAGGTCAACACCTCGGCCGCCCCCTGGAGGAGGGCCCACACGAGGTAGAGCCATCCCACCAGCACCAGGCGTCTACGCAGGTACGCGGCATCGCCGTCCCGATCGACGCTGTGGGCCAGCAACAGGCCGGTGACGACGGCGAACAGCGGCGAGTGCATCAGGTACAGACCCCGGTCGAGCCACCCGGCCCAGGCCAAGCCGGGGTCGACCAGGCCAGCCGCAAACAGCCCCCTGAGCACGTGGGACAGCACCACGGCCATCATCGCGAGGCCGCGAGCAAGGTCGAGGCTCGTATCCCGGTTCAGAGGCATCCCCGCGACGATACCGGCGATCGCCTTGACTGCGGAACCCGACAGTACTGTGGACCGGTGATCGAAACGGGCCCGCCGATGCCGGTGGCCGTGCGCGTGCACTTCGCGCACGCCGCCGTGCAGGCGATCGCGGACGCCGTCGGCGCCGACCTGCTGCACGTCAAGGGGCCCGCCATCGACCCCAGCCTGCGTCCGCCGGTGGGGGGTGAGGCGGTCCCCCGTCGCGCGGCCGGTGGCGTCCCTGCCGAACCCCGGCTCAGCACCGACGCCGACGTGCTGGTCCGCCCCGGGCACGCCCCGCGCCTGCTGGCAGCCCTGAGGCGGCACGGCTGGGCGGTCAGGACCCGGTTCGAGACCGGCTCGGCGTTCGAGCACGCGGCGACCCTGTGGCACGAGCAGCTCGGCTACGTCGACGTGCACCGCTGGTTCCCGGGCATCGAACTGCCCCCCGACGAGGGGTTCGCGTGGCTGTGGCAGCACCGTCAGCGGTCGACGATCGCCCATCGGGAGTGCCCCGTTCCGTCGGTCGACGCGCAGCGGCTGCTGCTGATCCTGCACGGGGCGCGGAGCGGCGGCCTGGACCATCCCGACGTCGTTCTGCTGTGGGCCTTGGCGGCCCCCGCCGAGCGCGAGCACCTGCGTGGATTGGCAGCCGATCTTCACGCCGAGGTGGCGCTGGCGGCCGCGACCGGCGATCTCGACGCCTACGCCGACCACCCCAGCCACGACCTGTGGCAGTCGTTCGCCGAGCCCAGTGATGCGGGCCGGCTCGGCGAGTGGCGGGCCCGGCTGAAGGCGGCACCCACCCTCGCCGCCCGCGTCCGGGTGCTCGCGAGAGCGCTGCTGGTGAACACCGACCACCTCGCGATGCGCCTGCAGCGGCGCCCGACCCGCGCCGAGGTTCTCGCGGAATACCTGCGCCGGTCCCGAGCCGGCGTCCACGCGCTGGCCGCCTGGGCGCGCCGCACGCTCAGGCGGTGAGTGCGCGCGGTTCGGCGGGCACGCCGGCCTCGGCGAACCGTTCGGCCAGCTCGTCGACGACCTCGGCCAGTTCCGACAACCCCAGGAACGGCCCGCCGGCCAGCAGCCCGTCGGTGCCGAGCAGCACCCCCATCGGCACGGCCGTTTGCCCGAGGACCGCCTGGACGTAGGCGCCCGGGTCTTCCAACCCGCTGGCCGCCAGGGCGGGGACCCGATCGGCCAACTGGGGCAGGTGACCCACCACCGGCCGGAACTCGAGATGGGGCACCCGCGCCGCCCACCCGGGCAGCTGTTCGAACACGTCGGCGCACGCGGCGCACGTGAAGCTGAGCCAGATCAGAAACACGGCACGGTCGCGGGGGAGGTCGCGCAGGGACACCCGCTCGCCGGTCCCGTCGACCAGCGTCACGTCGGGGATCGGACGCCGTTCGTACGGCTCGTCGGGGGTCGCGGGCGCCTGCGATGCCTGCGCGTCGGACGCGTTCCCAGCAGCGGGCGCGACGGCTGCCGGGGTTCGCCCGGCCGGCTCGTGGAGCACGAGGCCGACGACGGCGGCGGACACGACTGCGCCCACCAGCCACCACGCGGCCTCGGCGTCCAGGGCCCCGATCCGCGCGAGCACGACGTCGCGGATCATCGTGGCGTCGACGACGGCCAGCACCGCGACCAGCAGTAGCAGCGAGTTGCGGAGCAGCGTCCAACGGCTGACCCGGCCCGAGGCGGCCGCGCCGAAGCAGTTGCAGGAGACCTCGCCGCCTGCGGCGACGGCGCGGGCGATGAGGATCCAGTAGGCCGCGAACAGCCCGACCGTCGCCAGCGTCACCCCCAGCAGCACCCAGCCCTGGGTGAGCAACAGTCCGACCGCGAGCGCGAGCTCGGCGTAGGGAACGGCCGCGACGATCCAGGGCTGCGCGAGGGCGGGGGGCACGCGCAACGCGTCGAACGCGGCGCGTCCGGAACCGGGGTCGCGCAGCTTGGCGACACCGCTGGCCACCAGCACAGCGGCCAGCAGCATGGGCGTCAGGATGAGGGCTTCGGGCACGATCGCTTTCCCACTTCAGTCAAGGATGATGTCGAGCAGGCCGAACCGGCCCATCTGGGCGAGGAACGCCAGCACGCCCGGCTCGGCCGTCCGTTGCTCAACGCCGTAGGCGTCGGCGATGTTCCTGATCACGCGGCCGACCACGGCGGGCGCGGCGATCTCGGCCCAGACGGCTGCGCCGACGCCGTCGATGCCGTAGACGGAGCCGGCGGCGTCCATCAGGGCGGACTCTCCGCCGAGATCCTCCCGGCGCACGTCGGCGCGGGCCTGCACGATCGAGCGGCGGCTGATCACGGCTTAGCCCCACGGACGTCGACCTCGACCGTCCGGGCGACCTCACGCAGCCGTGTCGCGTCGGCCGGGCGGCGTAGCCGGAACAGCGGGGTGGTGCGGGCCAGCGCCGTGATCCGTTCGAAGTAGGCGTCGCGGCCACCGATCTCGTCGCCGATCTCGCGGTGGTAGGTGGCGCTGACCAGCGTGCTGAGCCGCAGCGACGGGTTCACGGGCGTGATGCTGAGGGTCGCATCCTTGCCGGGGAGGACCTGGTAGATCCGGGCCAGAGGCAGCGGCTGCGTCGCGGGCTGCGCGGCGTCGACGAAGTACTTCTGGCGCCCGGCGGGGTCGGTCGCCCGGGTGTCGATGCGGCGCAGGGCGCCGGGGTCAAGCCCGAGGGTCGGCAGCACGTCGCTCCACACGCGCACGAAGGGTGTTCCGGGCTGGACGGTCGGGACGCCCTCGGGGTCGAACGCCACGGCGCACACGTCGTCGGTGACGAGCGGGTGGCCGAGCCCCACCAGCGCGACCGCCAGCGACGACTTGCCGCAGCCCGGGGGCCCGACGAACAGCACCGCCTGCCCGTCGATCGCGACCGCGGCCCCGTGCAGCACCAGCAGGCCACGCTGCCACGCCAGCGCCACCGTCACCGAGCCCAGCAACAGGCCGTCGACCTCGTCGGGGGTGGCGTGCGGGTCGGAATCAACGATGACCCGTTCGCCGTCACGCACCCTGAACCGGCCGAGACCCTCCACGGCGAACAGCACCTCTCCGGGGGCAACCTGACACGATGAGGACCCGGTGCGGGGTCCTTGCAGTCGCTCGGGTACTCCTCCTGCGGCAATCTCGACAGCGTCGAATCCGGGAAGCCCCAGTCTGAGCGACAACTCCACCTCAATCAGGGATAGTTGGCCAGGAGCCCGTCGCAACTCGAGTTCGAGTTGCCACACGTTGTCGGGTAGGGGAACGACCTGGTCACTGTCCACGTTTGCGTGACGTTGTTGACTTTGTAGGTGAATGTAACCGTGATGGAGTACGGACCTTGCATGGCGAAGATGGCACACGGCCCGTGACAGGTGCACCCCGGCGAACAAGTACAGGTGTCAGTCGAGGCATTGCAGGTAGCGGTCTTGCAGTAGCCAGCAATCGCCCCCGTGGTGCAGGGCCCGGCGCCCCAGCGCCCTCTGCTCTGGTCTGAAGTCTTGCCGTCCCAAAGCATCTTGCTTGATTGAACTGTTATCGTGGCGCCTGGCTTGACCGTCTTGTTCGGGTCGAACGTGAACGTCCAGCCGAACGGCGCGGTGATCTTCACTTCTGCGACAGTAGGTTCGATCGCAGTGAAGTTCTGGATCGAGACGCTGAACTCCCACTTGCCGTTGGCGCCGCTGTAGAGCGCTTCGGTGAAGACCAACTTGTAGTCGGGCGAGGCGGCCATGGCCGGCGCGGCGGCGGTCAGCCAGACGGCCGGGGCGCTCCAGGCGACACCTGCCGCGAGCGCGCGTCGCGAGACCGGCCGCTGGGGCGACGCCGTGTCGGTCTCAGTCATAGTGACTCCTTCTCAAGGCAGAATGCTTCCTCGACTAACGTTAGCGGCCCGGGGGACCTCCCGGCAAGGCGCGGACGGCACACGGGCCTGGTGTGAGGGTAGTGTGCGAGCCGTGCCGACCTCCCTCACCCTGGCCACCAACAACGGCGACATCGCCGGCGGCGAGGTGATGCTGCTCGCGCTCGCCGAGGCGGCCGGGGACCTCGGGCTCGCCGTCACCGTGGTGGCCCCCACCGGACCGTCCGAACTGCTGGACGCCGCCCGCGCCGCCGGGTTCGCCGCGGTCGCGATCAGGGCCACCACCCGGTCCGCCTACGCCCGCGGACTGCGCGCCTGGGACGCCGCCGAACGCAGCGGGCTGCTCTGGTGCAACGGCCTCGTGCCCGCCCTCGCGACCGCGGGACACCCCGATCGCGTCGTCCACCTGCACCAACTCCCCCGCGGCCGCGCCCAGCGCGTGGCCGCCCTCCTCGCCCGCGTCGGCGCGCGGCGGGTGGTCGTCCCCTCGCGCACGATGGCGGCCGACGTGCCCGGCAGCACCCCCCTGCCCAACTGGTGCGCCGAGGTCGTCCTGCCGTCCGGGTCGCACCACCGCGACCCGGACGCCGTCACCCTCGGCTACCTCGGCCGACACTCCACCGACAAGGGGGTCGACGTGCTCGCCCGGGCGCTGGCGCTGCTCGACCGCCGCACCCCGGGGCGGTACCGGCTGCTGCTCGCCGGGGAATCCCGGTTCGTCGACGAGGCCGACGCCCTGCGCGTCCGGGACGCCCTCGACCGCGTCGCGCCCCTGGTCGAGCGCCCCGGCTGGATCGGACGTTCCGACTTCTTCGCCGCCATCGACCTCGCGGTCTTCCCGTCGGTGTGGGCCGAACCCTTCGGGCTCGTCGTCACCGAGGCCCAGTCGGCGCGGGTGCCGTTCGTGGTGACCGACGCCGGCGCCCTGCCCGAGGTCGCCGGGCCGGGGTACCCGTGGATCGCCCGCGCCGGCGACCCCGCCAGCCTCGCCGACACCATCGAGCGGGCCCTCGCCGAGGCGTCCCCCGCCCACCTGGACGCCGCCCGCGACCGCTGGCGGCGCGAGTACTCCCCCGAGGCCGGACGCCGCCGCCTCGCCGCCCTGCTCGCCGGCCTCGGAGTCCGCGTCGGGGGTGCGGCGTGACCCGCCCCCGCGTCGCCCTCGCCCACGACTACCTCACCCAGCGCGGCGGCGCCGAGCGGGTGGTGCTGTCGCTGCTCAAGGCCTTCCCGGACGCCCCGCTGTACACCAACCTCTACGACCCCGACGGCACCTTCCCCGAGTTCCGGGACGCCCGCATCATCACGTCCGGCCTCAACCGGGTCGGCTTCCTGCGCCGCGACCACCGCAAGGCCCTGCCGCTCCTGGCCGTGTCGACCAACAGCCTGCGGATCGACGCCGACGTGGTCGTCGCCTCCAGCACCGGCTGGGCCCACGGGTTCCCCACCACCGGCCGCAAGCTCGTGTACTGCCACTCCCCCGCCCGGTTCCTGTACCTCAGCGAGCAGTACCTCGGCGACGCCCCCGTCCTCTCGCCCGCCAGGTTGGCGCTGCGCGCCCTGAGGCCCGCCCTCATCCGCTGGGACCAGCGGGCCGCCCGCAGCGCCGACCGGTATCTGTGCAACTCCAGCGTGATCCGCCAGCGCATCCGCGACGTGTACGGCATCGACGCCGAGGTCGTCCCCCCGCCCGCTGGCGTCCGGGCCGAGGGCGACCGGGCGCCCGTCGCGTCGCTGCAGGACTGGGTCGACGAGGGCTGGTACCAGGTCGTCTCGCGGCTGATGCCCTACAAGAACGTCCAGCAGGTGGTCGAGGCGTTCCGCGGCCTGCCCGACAAGCTCGTGATCATCGGACGCGGCCCCCTCGGCGCCGAGTTGCGCCCCACCCTGCCGCCCAACGTGCGCCTCTTCGAGGGCCTCTCGGACACCGAACTGCGCTGGGCGTACGCCCACAGCCGGGCACTCATCGCCGCCAGCCACGAGGATTTCGGCCTCACCCCCCTGGAAGCCGGCGCCTTCGGGAAGCCCTGCCTCGCGTTGCACGCCGGAGGCTACCTCGACACCATCGCGCCCGGCGTGAACGGGGCGTTCTTCCCCCAGGCGACCCCCGAGGCGATCCGGGACGCCGTCGCGGCCCACCGGGGGTCCGCCTGGGACGTGCCGGCGATCCTGCAGCACGTGGACGCCTTCTCCGAGGACCGCTTCATCGCCCGCCTCCGGGCCGCCGTGGCCGACCTCGCCCGCTGAGGCGGGCGGGACGTCCCCCCCGGGTGGCCACGGTTGCCACCGACTGGACGCGGCGCCCACCCTGAGAGTACCGTGAGCGCGCTCAGCGGTTTCTTGGGGGGAAGTTCAATGTCGCTCACCGCTACGGGGGTGCGCTCAGGCCAGGTCGACGACCCGGGCGCTGAGGCCCGATCCCGTCGTTCCGCCCCGCCGCCCCAGTCACTGCTCCTCGTCCTGGCGGACGCCGCGGCCATCGCGCTCGCCGCCTACCTCGCGCTCAGCCTGCGCGTCGCGCTCACCGTGTTCGCCGAGGCGGCCGACGTGGTCGCCCTGGTCGCCCCCCTCGGCGGGGCGCTCGTCGTCGCCTGGCTGGTCACGATCGCGCTCTTCGGTGGCTACTCGCCCAGGCAGGTCGGCACCGGCATGACCGAGTACCGGCGCGTGATGCGCGCCTCGTTCGCGCTGGCCGCGCTGGTGGGGATCGTCGCGTACCTGACGCAGTACCCGCTCTCGCGTGGGTTCTTCTTCCTGTTCTTCGGCCTGGGGATCCCCCTGCTCAGCCTCGAGCGCTTCCTGGTCAGGCGGCTGATCCACCGCGCCCGGGTACGCGGGACCCTGCAGACCACCGTGCTCATCGCCGGCGACCTCGACCACATCGAGGACGTCGCCACCGTGCTGCGCCGCGAGCGCTGGCTGGGCTACTCGATCGTCGGTGCCCTCGCCGCCGACTCGGCCGACGGCGAGACCCCCAGCGGGATCCCGGTCCTCGGCACCCCCGACGACGCCTCGGACGCCGTCCTCGCGACCGGCGCCGAGGGCGTGATCTTCGCGGAGGGGTCCTTCCGGCGGGGACGCGACTTCAACCTGCTCGCCCGCACCCTCGAGGGCACCCACGCCCAACTGATCGTCGTCCCGGCCCTGACCGACATCTCGGCCCAGCGCATGGACGTGCGCCCGGTCGCCGGCATCCCGCTCGTGCACATCGACCGGCCCCGCGCCCATGCCGCAGCCCACTGGCGCAAACGCGTCTTCGACATCGTCGGCTCGGCCCTGCTGCTCGTCGTCGGATCGCCCATCTTGCTGGCCGTCGCCCTCGCCATCAAGATCAATGACGGCGGCCCCATCCTGTTCGCCCAGCAACGCGCCGGAATCAAGGGCGAACCCTTCCGGTTCTTCAAGTTCCGCTCCATGGTCGTGGACGCCGAAGACCGCCTCGCCGAACTCGCCGCCCAGAACGAGAGCGACGGCGTCCTGTTCAAGATGAGCGACGACCCGCGCATCACCCTGGTCGGCCGGTTCATCCGCCGCTATTCGCTCGACGAACTGCCCCAACTCGTCAACGTGCTCCGCGGCGACATGAGCCTCATCGGCCCCCGGCCCGCCCTCCTCCACGAGGTCAGCCGCTACGAAACCCACGTGCTGCGCCGCCTCGACGTCCGCCCCGGGATGACCGGGCTGTGGCAGGTCTCCGGACGCTCCGACCTGTCCTGGGAAGAAACCGTGCGCCTCGACCTGTACTACGTCGACAACTGGTCGATGTTCCAGGACCTCGCCATCCTGGGCCGCACCTTCAACGCGGTGGTCGGCAAGCACGGTGCCTACTGACCCCTCCGGGCCGGACGCCTCCGTGGTCGTCCCCAGCCACCACGGCGCCCACCGGCTGCCCCACCTGCTCGCGCAGCTGGCCGCCCAGGAGTGCGACCGCCCGTGGGAGGTCGTGGTGGTCGTCGACGGGATCGTGGACGACACGCCCGCCCTTCTGGCCGCGTGGCACGACCGACTGCCGCTCCGCATCGTCACCCACCAGGTCGCCCGCGGCGTGGCCGCCGCGCTGACCAGCGGGTACGCCGCCGCCCGGGGCTACTACCTGATCCGCTGCGACGACGACCTCGACATCCCCCCTGGCTTCATCGCCGGTCACCTGGCGGCGCACGCCGGGCGCACCGACCGCGTCGTGCTCGCCCTCACCCGCGACGAGTTTCCCGACACCCCGTACGCCGCCGCCTACGGCCGTCCGGCCAACGCGCGGGCGCTGGCCGCCGCGTACGCCCAGGCGCCGGAACACCGGTGGATCCACCTGGCCGCGTGCAACTCGTTCCACCGCTCCGCGTGGGAGGCGTCCGGGGGGTTCGACGCGCGCTTCGCGTACGGGGAGGACTCCGAGTTCGGCTACCGGCTACGCCGGCAGGGGTTGGACTTCGTCATCGATCCCGCCCTCGAGGTCGGCCACCGCGGGCCCGCCACGAGCGCCGCCACCCGCGTGCCGCGCGCCTACGTGAGCGGGGCGTCCCGGCGCCTGTTCGCCGCCGTCCACCCCGAGGCGCGCAGACCGCTGGGCCGGCCCGGGGACTGGCGCGGCCGGCTGTGGAACGCGGCGGTGGGGGTGCTGGCGTCCGCGATGCGCCGGCGGGAGGGCTACCGCACCCTCGGGAGCCTCGCCGACCGCGCGCTGCGGCACGTGTCCCGGCGCGCGGGCGGCCGCATCGTCGCGCTGCTGGTCGAGGCCGCCGGGCGGTCCGGGCAGCGGTACGGCAGCCTGGACCTGCACACCTACCGCGACCAGAAGGACGCCGAGGTCGCCGGCGAGCTGTCCGGGGCTTGATCGAGTGCGGACGCCGGCGCCCAGGGAGTCACCGCCGACGTCCTGCATGGGATCGCCACCGGCACGGAGACCCGCCAGCAGCTGTACACGATGCTCACCCGCGGCCGGTACGCCAACCACGTTCACCTGGAAGTCGTCGGCGACGGCGGCGCCCACTCCCTCATCCGGCCCGAGGCGATCATCCCGCCGACGGCGACCGACGTTCTCGAGCGCATCCTCTCCCGCGACGAGGAGAACGCCTCTGCCACCACAACAGTGCGCACCCTCGCCGACCCGACTCACCGGCTCGCGGACGCCGTCGCCCGCTACACCGACGCCCTCGGCTACGCCGCCGAACAGACCGCAGGCGCCGACCTCAGCCGCCGCCTCGAACAGGCCGCCGACGAGCTCGTCGACGGGCTCACCGACGCTCCCGCGTGGCCGACCCTGCGCGCCCACCTGTTGTTGATCGCCGCGTCTGGAACCGACCCCGTCCGGGCGCTCACCGCGGCGGTGCAGGCCCGCGAGCTGGGCAGCGCCGCCGACCGGGCCGCCGTCCTCGACTGGCGCCTCGAACCCGCCACCGGACACGACGCCCAACCCGGACCGTTGCCCTGGCTGCCCGGCCTGCCGACCAGTCTCGCCCACCACCACGGCTGGGGCGACTACCTGCAACGCCGCCACGAACTCGTGGCCGAACTCGCCGATCAGGTGCGCGACCAGGCGCTGGCGTCCATCCAACTCCCGGCGTGGGCCCCGGCGGGCAGCTTCCGTCCGGACGCCGCCACCGTCGCCGACCTCACCGTGTGGCGGGCTGCGCTCGGCACGCCGGCCAATGACACCCGACCCACCGGCGAACGGCAGTTCTCGGCCGTCGAGGCCCGCTGGCAGGCCCGCCTCGAGCGGCGCATCATCGACGACCTCGCCCCCGCCGTCGCCGAATGGACGCCGCTGCTCCACGAACTAGCGCCCGCCGCCGACCGGGACCCCTACCTCCCCGTCCTGGCGCATCGGCTCGCGCAGATCTCCGGCGTCGGGCTGGATGCCCACCGTCTCCTCCAGGCCGCCACCAACGCGGGTCAACTGCCCGACGACCACGCGGCGTCAGCCCTGTGGTGGCGGATCTGCCGGCACCTCACCCCCGCCGTCGCCACCCAGCTCGCCGACCAGCACAACACCGTCACCACCAGTTGGCTGGCTGATCTCGAGCACAACGTCGGCCGCGAAAGGGCAGCCGCCCTGCAGTCCTCCCCGTGGTGGCCGGCGCTCGTGGTCTCGGTCGAGCAGGCACTCGCCCGCGGCTGGCAGCTCACCGACCTCATCAACGCGCCCGAGGATGCAGTCGACGTCGACGACTGCCAGGCCCTCGTGTGGCGAACCAGCGTCCTGCTCGACCCCCTCCCCGACATCGACGACCTGCCCCCCGACCCCGCCGATGCAGCCCCGGACCAGCACTGGACGGCGCACGCCGACCTCGGTGACGCCGCGGGCGCGACAACGGAGGACAACCAGGTCGACGAGGTCGAACCGAACCGGGCCTTCACGTTCGAAGCAATCGAGCGCCGCGTGACGACGCCGCCACAGATCTCCGCCGCGGACCTCAACGCCGAACTCGACCGCGCCGACGCCTGGCGCGCCAGCCCCCACACCGGATGTCGTGGGGAACCGTGGGGAACCGTGGGGAATGGGAGGCCTCTGAAGGCCATCCGTGTCCATGAGAGTCCACAACTGAGAAGGACCGAAGTCCTTGTCAGAGGGGATTTGATGTAGTCAGGGGGACCATACATCGTTGTGCGCGAGAGAGGAGTTGAACCTCCACGTCCTTTCGGACACACGGACCTGAACCGTGCGCGTCTGCCATTCCGCCACTCGCGCTCGCTCTCCCTGGGGAGAACAGCCCGATCAACCTAGCACGAACCCGGCGCGAAGTCACAATCGGGCCTCGGCCCCCCTGGCAGCTGGAAGCGACGCGTACGGTCGGTAGGGTCTTCCGGACAAAAGTTCACGAAAGCGAGGTCCCCACGTGACTTCCGGCCAGCCCGGGCGTCCGCATTTGCCCTCGCAGGGCCGACGGACGCCGATCAGCACCTACCGCCTCCAACTGGGACCCGACCTGACGTTCGACCAGGTGCGGGCGCAACTCCCCTACCTGGACGCCCTCGGCGTCACCGACCTGTATCTGTCGCCGATCCTCGCGGCCGCCCCGGGGTCCACCCACGGCTACGACGTCGTCGACCACACGCGCGTCTCCGAGGTGATCGGCGGCCGCGCGGCGTTCGAGAGGCTCGCCGAGGCCGCGCACGCCCGAGGCCTGGGCATCATCGTCGACGTCGTTCCCAACCACATGGCGGTGCCGTCCCCGCTGTGGCACAACCGGGCGCTGTGGTCGGTCCTCAAGGACGGTCCGCGCTCCCCCTACGCCGCGTGGTTCGACGGCACCGACACCGCCGACGGCATCCTGCTGCCCCTGCTCGGCGCGCGGATCGGCACCGTGCTCGCCAACGGCGAACTCACCGCCGGCACCGAGGTCGTCCCCGGCCAGGAGGACGCCGGCCAGCAGCCCGTCCTGCGGTACTTCGACCACGTCTTCCCCATCCGCGCCGGGACCGAGCGTCTGCCGCTGCCCGAGTGCGTCCAGGCGCAGCACTACCGGCTCGCCTACTGGAAGGTGGCCGACGAGGAGTTGAACTTCCGCCGCTTCTTCGACGTCGACACCCTGGTCGCGGTGCGCGTCGAGGAGCCGGCCGTCTTCGACGCCACCCACGCCCTGCTGCTCGAGCTCTACGCCGCCGGCCACATCGACGGGTTCCGGATCGACCACCCGGACGGCCTCGCCGACCCGCGCGGCTACCTGCGCCGCCTCGCCGCCGCGACCGGGGGCGCGTGGGTGGCCGCCGAGAAGATCCTCGAGGGCGACGAGGAACTGCCGGACGACTGGCCGGTCGCCGGCACCACCGGCTACGACGCCACGTGGCGCATCGACGCCCTGCAACTCGACCCGGCGGGCCACGCCCCCCTCGCCAACCTGGCCCTGGAGATCTCCGGGGACGTCCCCGGCTCGCTGCCGCAGGCCATCGCGGCGGCCAAGCGCGAGATCGCGACGTCGTCGCTGTTCGCCGAGGTGCACCGGGTCGCCAAGCTGGCGCATGCCATCTGCCGCGACGACATCATGCTGCGCGACCACACCTTCCGCTGGATCCGCGACTGCGTCACCGAGCTGGTCATCGCGTTCCCCCGCTACCGGGCCTACGTCGTCCCCGGCGAGCCGGCGCCCGCGGCGTCCGTCGCCCTCGTCGAGGAGACCGCCCGGGTCGCCGCAGAACGGCTCGACCCCGAACTCCGCGACACTCTCTCGGTGGTCGTCGACCTGGTCCTGGGCCGCGCGGTAGGCGCCAAAGGCCGCCAGCAGCGTGACCTGCGCGACGAGCTCGTCGTCCGCTTCCAGCAGGTGTGCGGCGCCGTCCAGGCCAAGGGCGTCGAGGACACGGCCTATTACCGGTGGAACCAGCTGGTCTCGCTGTGCGAGGTCGGCTCACCCGTGGTCTGGGGCCTCACCCCGGACGCCTTCCACGCCTGGTGCGCCGCCATGGCCGAGCGCTGGCCGGCCACGATGACCGCCGGAACCACCCACGACACCAAGCGCTCGGAGGACGTCCGCACCCGCATCGGCACCCTGTCCCGGTACGCCGAGGAGTGGCGGGCGCTCCTCGGCAGGCTCTCCCCGCACCTGTCCGGGGTCGAGGGACACACCGCGAACGTGCTCTGGCAGACGATCGCCGGCACCTGGACGGCCGACGGCCCCATCGAGCTCGACCGGCTCCTGGCGTACGCCCGCAAGGCGGCCCGGGAACAGAAGCTGTGGACGTCCTGGACCAGCCCGGACGCCGCCGGCGAGGCCGCCCTCGACGAGGCCCTCACCCGGCTGTTCGCCGACCCGGACGCCGTCGCGGCCTTCACCGAGTGGTTCGGCCTCACCGAGGCCGCGGTCGCCGACGCGATCCTGGTCCGCAAGGCCCTCCAGCTGACCTGCGTGGGCGTCGCCGACGTCTACCAGGGCACGGAGACCCTGACGAACTCGCTGGTGGACCCCGACAATCGGCGTCCGGTCGACTTCGAGGCGCTCGCCGCCGCCCTCAAGCGGGTGCGCCGCCGCAAGCCGCGCACGTTGGCCGAGGCGAAGCTGCGCCTGACGC
This sequence comes from Propionibacterium sp., assembly GCA_012517965.1. Lineage (GTDB taxonomy): Bacteria > Actinomycetota > Actinomycetes > Propionibacteriales > Propionibacteriaceae > Propioniciclava. The sequence goes on from JAAYTZ010000073.1 coordinate 20,982, forward strand.
ACCGCCTGCTCGACCTGCGGCGCCGGCGTCCGGGCACGTTCGTCGGGAAGGACGCCCCCTACCGCCCGCTGCCCACCTCGACCGGACAGGTGGTCGCGTTCGCCCGCGGCACCGCCAGCGAGGTCGTCGTGCTCGCCCTGCGCGGCCCGCTGCCCGAGGGCGGCACCGAGCACACCGTGGTGCTGCCGCGGGGGCCCTGGGCCGACGTCCTCAGCGGCCTGGAGACCAAGGGCGGCACCATCCCGTTGAGCAAGCTGTTGGCCGACGCCCCCGTCGTCGTTCTGGAACGCGCGGATGGCTGATCCGCTGATCCCCGTCGAAGTGTGGGCACCCAGGGCGTCCAGCCTAAACGCCGTGCTGGCCGACGGACGCCGCGTCCCCCTGACGCGCGTCCCCGACCGCGACGGTCTCTGGCGCACGCGCCTCCCGGCGGGCACCGACTACCGGTTGAGCGTCGACGGCGGGGCCCCCTACCCCGACCCACGCAGCCGCTGGCAGCCGGCCGGCGTCCACGGGCCGTCACGGGTGTTCGACCCGGCCGCCCACATCTGGGCCGACACCGACTGGCCGGGAGTCGACGTGCTCGGCAAGGTCTTCTACGAGCTCCACGTCGGCACGTTCACCCCCGAGGGCACCTTGGACGCCGCCGCCGCGCGGCTCCCCCACCTCGCCGCCCTCGGCGTCGATCTCGTCGAGTTGATGCCGCTGGCCGCCTTCGACGGCGCCCGCGGCTGGGGCTACGACGGCGTCGACCTCTACGCCGTCCACGAGGCGTACGGCGGCCCGGCCGCCCTGCAACGGTTCGTGGACGCCGCCCACGCCCACGGCCTCGGCGTCTGCCTCGACGTCGTCTACAACCACTTCGGGCCGGCGGGCAACTACTGGTCCCACTTCGGCCCCTACCTCACCTCCAAGCACACCACCCCGTGGGGCGACGCGATGAACCTCGACGACGAGGGCTCCGAGGGGGTCCGGGCCTTCATCATCGACAACGCGCTGGCCTGGATCGAGGACTTCCACGTGGACGCTCTCCGGCTCGACGCGATCCACGCGCTGGTCGACGAGTCGACGGAGCCCCTCGTCGCCCAACTGGCCGCCGCGGTGCACGCGCTGGGCGCGCGGCTGGGCCGGCCGGCGTCCGTGACCGCCGAGTCGGACCTCAACGACGCGCGCCTCGTCGCCCCGCCCCCGGCGGGCGACGGCGTCGATGCCCAGTGGGACGACGACGTCCACCACGCCCTGCACAGCTACCTCACGGGGGAGACGGTCGGCTACTACGCCGACTTCGGCTCCCCGGAGACGCTCGCCAAGGCGCTGACGCGGGTCTTCGTCCACGACGGCACGTTCTCGTCGTTCCGGGGGACGACGTGGGGCCGGCCCGTCGGCGACGACGTCGACCGCCGCCGGTTCATCGTCAGCACGCAGAACCACGACCAGGTCGGCAACCGGGGCCTCGGCGACCGGCCCGACGCCACCCTCGCCGCCGGGACGGTGGCGGGCGGCGCCGCGCTCCTGCTGCTGGGTCCCTACACGCCGATGCTGTTCATGGGGCAAGAGTGGGGCACCCGGACGCCGTTCCTGTTCTTCACCGACCACGCCGACGAGCTCGGCGAGAGGATCCGGCGGGGCCGCGCCGCGGAGTTCGCGCGGCACGGCTGGGCCGAGCTCTACGGCCCCGGCCTCCAGGTGCCGGACCCGCAGCCGCCCGCGACGTTCGCGGCCTCGACGCTCGACTGGACGGAGCCCGGCCGGCCCGAGCACGCCGCCGTGCTCGCCTGGCACCGCCGGCTGATCGCCCTGCGGCGGCAGCACCTGGCGGGCGGCGGCCACCCGATCCGCTGCGATCACGGCGAAGGCTGGTTCCGGATGGTCCACGGCCCGCTGACCGTGCTCCTCGCCCCGCACGACCGGCGCGTGGCGGTCGCCGAGCCTCGCCGGCGCGTCCTCGCCTCGTTCGGCGACGTGGTCACCGGCGCCGACGGCGTCCGACTGGGGCCGCAGGCGGTCGTCGTCCTGGCCGAGGGTCCCGGCTGACCGGCGCGAAGCGCCGTCCACGTGTCGCCTGCGGCTCAGCCTCCACGGCTACGCTTGGGACGGCGCTCGGCGGTCGGGCGCCCGAAGGGATGGGTCCGTTGGGCATCTTCGACGCCATCGAGCGCAAACTCGAGCGGGCGGTCAGCGACGGTTTCGCACGTGCCTTCAAGGGCGACGTGCAACCCGTCGAGATCGCCGCGCGCCTCCAGCGCGAACTGGACGCCGAGGCGCGCCTGCTCTCCCGGGACCGCAAGCTCGTGCCGAACGACTTCACGATCGGCCTGTCTCAGCACGACCACGACCGGCTGGTGCCCTACTCGCGCAAGATCAACGCCGAGATCATTCCCCAGTTGCGCGAGTACGCCGCCAACCAGGGCTACCTGTTCGCCGGGCCGATCAGCATCGACTACGTGCTGGAACCCGATCTGCCGACCGGCCGCTTCACGATCGAGAGCCAGGCGGCCGACGATCAGCCGTTCGGGCTGCCGCAGCGCCGCGCGGCGCTGGTGCTGGAGGTCAACGGCATCCGGCACCCGCTGGTGCCCCCCGGCTTCGTGATCGGCCGCGGCTCGGAGGCCGACGTGCGCATCAACGATCCCGGCATCTCCCGGCAGCACGCCCGGGTCGTCGTCTCGGGCACGCCGGAGGACCCCGAGATCTCGATCGAGGACCTGGGCTCGACCAACGGCATCACCGTCAACGGCATACGGGTGCACCACGCGCCGCTCGGCGAGGGTGCCCGCATCGAGATCGGCAAGACACGATTGCTGGTCAGGACGCCGGTGACCGATGTCTGATCTCGTCGTCCTCGGGCTGAAGCTGCTGTTCCTGGCCCTGCTGTGGCTGTTCGTGCTGTTCGCGGTGAGCGTGATCCGTACCGACCTGTTCGGCCGCCGCGTGCCGGCCGGCCAGGCCGGGGCGGTGCCGGCGCCTCCGCTCCCCGCCGCGGCGCCGGCGCCCCGGGGCCGGGCCGCCCGCCTGCCGACCCACCTGCGGGTGACGGCCGGCCCGCAGACCGGCCTCCGGCTCCCGCTGGGCGACACGTTCCTCATCGGGCGGACCGCCGACGCGGCGCTGGTGCTCGACGACCAGTACATGTCGACCCGCCACGCCCTGCTGACCCGCACCCCCGCGGGCTACCGGGTCGAGGACCTCGGCTCCACCAACGGCACGTTCCTCAACGACACCCGGCTGACCGAGCCCCGGCCGATGGGCATCGGCGACACCCTCCGCATCGGGCGCACGACCATGACGCTGGACGCGTGATCCGATGACGTCGTTCCGCTTCACGGCCCACTCCGAGATCGGCCTCGTCCGGAAGAACAACCAGGACTCGGCGTACGCCTCCCCCACCATGATCGTGGTGGCCGACGGGATGGGCGGCGCCGCCGCCGGCGACCTCGCCTCCGCCGTCGCGATCGAGGCGCTGGCCGCGACCGACGCCCACCTCGCCGAGCTGCGCGCCGCGGCGGCGGAGGAGCGGCCGGCCGTCGCCCCCTCGTTGCCCGAGGGCCCCGCCGGCGACGTGCTCGCGATCCTGGCCGAGACGCTAGACGCGGCCAACCGGCGGCTCAACGAGCTGGTCGCGAGCGATCCGGCCCTGGAGGGCATGGGCACCACGGTCTGCGGGTTCACCCTCGTCGACGACGCCACCGCGGCACTCGTCAACATCGGCGACTCGCGCGCCTACGTGCTGCGCGACGGCGTCCTCACCCGGGTGAGCCGCGACCACTCCTGGGTGCAGACCCTCGTCGACGAGGGGCGCATCACCGAACGGGAGGCCCTCGAGCACCCGCATCGCTCGCTCATCCTGCGCGTCCTGAACGGAAAGCCCCAGCACGAACCGGAGTTCTCGGTGGTCGAGGTGCGGGCCGGGGATCGTCTCCTAGTCTGCTCCGACGGCCTGTGCGGGCTCGTCACGGACGCCGAGATCGCCGGTCCCGCCGCCATCGACGACCGCGAGGCGGCCGTCGCGTCCCTGGTGGATCTCGCCCACGAGGCGGGGGGCTACGACAACATCACCATCGTGCTCGCGGACGTCGTGACGGGCGAGCCCGAGGGCACCCCGACCACGTTGGGGGCGGCCGCCAACCGGCCGGCCCCCGGCGCCGCAACCGGGGTCCTCGGCGCGGTCGCCGCTGGGGACGCCGCACCGACGGCCGCCACCCCGGACGACGGCGACGCGCCGAACCCCGAGGACGCACGGTACGCGCTGCGCGTCAGAACCGGTCGGCAGCGGCTCCGCACGGTCCTCGGGGTGATCATCCCGGTCCTGCTGCTCGTCGGCGGCGCCTTCGGTTGGTACAGCTACACCCAGACCCGCTACTACATCGGCCCCACCTACACCGGAGCGACCCCCAGGGTGGCGCTCTACCAGGGCATCCCCGACCGGCTGCTCGGAGCCCCCCTCAGCCACGTCGTCGCCGAGGGCCCCGAACTCGGCGACCTGCCCCCGGCTTCCGTCGAGAAGGTCACCCGCACCTTCGCGGTCGACACGGCGGACGCCGGCCGGGCCGCGCTGGCCCAACTCAAGCTGGACGCCGAGCAGTGCGTCGCCCAGCGGGAGGCCCGGATCCGCGCCAGCCAGGTCCCCGTCACGCCCTCACCGTCGCCGTCTCCCGCGGCCCCCGGCACGCCCGGAGCCGACGGGCCGAGCACCGCGCCGCTCCCCAGCCCCACGCCGGTGAGCACCCCGGTGGCCCCCGGGGAGTGCTGATGGACCAGGTGGTCTCCTCCAAGCGAACGCTGGCGTCGCTGTCGATGCTGGTGTTCGCGCTGGCCCTCGGCGCCGCGGCCTACCTGATGGTCAACCTCAACCAGTTCGACGGGGAACTGCCGGCGAACTGGCCGGTGGCCGTCGGCCTCTGGGCCGGACTGGGCCTCGTGACGTGGCTCGTGGTCCGGTTGCGGCTGCCCTACGCCGACCCGCTGCTGCTGCCCAGCGTGTTCCTGCTCAACGGCCTCGGCATCGCGATGATCTATCGGCTCGACCAGGCGACCGACCCCCCGATGCAGTCCGGTCGCCTGCAGCTGATGTGGACGGTGGCGGCCGTGGCCGTCCTGCTCGCGGTGGTGCTCTTCCTGCACGACCACCGCCGGCTGCAGCGCTACACCTACCTGTGGTTCGCGCTCGGCCTGGGGCTCCTGCTGCTGCCGCTGCTGCCCGGGATCGGCCACGAGAGCCACGGCGCCCGGGTGTGGATCAGGCTGGGATCGTTCAGCTTCCAGCCCGGTGAGATCGCCAAGATCGTGCTCAGCATCGCCTTCGCCAGCTACCTCACCGAGAAGCGCGACGTCCTCGCGCTCGCCGGACGCCGCTTCCTCGGCATCGACTTCCCGCGGGCCCGCGACCTGGGCCCCATCGCCCTGCTGTTCGGCGTCAGCCTCATCATCCTCGTGTTCCAGACCGACCTGGGCATGTCGTTGCTGTTCTTCAGCCTGTTCGTGGCGATGATCTACGTCGCCACCCAGCGGCCGAGCTGGGCGATCCTGGGCGTGCTCATGGTGGTGGCGCTGGGGGTGCTCGGGTACACCCAGATGAACCACGTCCGCGTCCGCTTCGAGTCCTGGCTGAACCCCTTCGCCGACCCGGACCAGAACGGGCAGATCATCAGCGCCCAGTACGGCTTCGCCTCGGGCGGCCTGTTCGGCACCGGCTGGGGCCTGGGGCGGCCGTACCTGACCCCCATCGCCAAGAGCGACTTCATCGCCGCGGCCCTGGGGGAGGAGCTCGGGCTGGTCGGCCTGTTCGCGATCCTGCTCGTCTACCTCATCTTCGTGGCCAGGATCCTGCGGGCGTCGCTGGCCGCCCGCGAACCCTTCGGCAAGCTGCTCGCCGCGGGGCTGGCGTTCGTGTTCGCGCTGCAGGTGTTCATCATCGTCGGCGGGGTCACCCGGCTGGTCCCGCTGACCGGACTCACCACGCCGTTCATGTCGCAGGGCGGCTCCTCGCTCATCTCGAACTACCTGCTGCTCGGCCTGCTGCTCACGCTCACCCATCAGGTGCGCCGTCCGCAGCCCCGGGTCTCCCCCGAGGAGTACCCGACGGCGTCCCCGGCGGTCGGCGTCCCGGTCGTGGTCCCGAGCCCCGCCTCCCCGGACGTCCCCCCCGCCGCGGGCGCCGACGACCCGACCGAGGTCATCGAGGCGGTGCGGCCCGACGGCCCGCCCACCGAGCCGTTCGCCCCCATCGACGAGCCGCCCCCCAGCGTCTGGGCGCGGCTGCCGCGCCGGGGAGGTGACGACGCGTGAACCGGTCGATCCGCGCGGTCGCGGTCGTGATCCTCGGCCTGTTCCTGTCGCTGATGCTCAACGCGACCTACAGCTACGTGGCCCGCTACCCCTCGCTCAACGCCGACCCGGCGAACCGCCGGGTCACGGAGGCGGAGTTCGGCACCGACCGGGGTGCGATCCTCGCCGGCACCACGGCGATCGCCACGACCAAGCCGGTCAACGACCGCTTCCGGTACCAGCGCAGCTACCCGCAGGGCCCGCTGTACGCGGCCGTCACCGGCTACTACTCGTTCATCTACAAGCGCTCCGGGCTGGAGCAGAGCCAGAACAGCTACCTCTCCGGCACCTCCAGCGGCCAGATCATGCAGCGGCTCGTCGACCTGGCGACCGGCACCCGCCCGCAGGGGGCGTCCGTGGTGACCACCGTCGACCCGCGGGCGCAGCGCGCGGCCGCGGAGGCGCTCGGCAGCCGGCCGGGCGCCGTGGTGGTGCTCGACTACCGCACGGGCGCGGTCAAGGCGCTGGTGACCTCGCCGACCTACGACCCCAACGACCTGGCGACCCACGACCTCGCCGCCTCCCACGAGGCCTGGAAGAAGCTCACCGGGGATCCCGCCAAACCCCTCGCCAACCGGGCCATTCGCGAGATCTTCCCGCCCGGTTCCACGTTCAAGCTGGTCGTGAGCGCCGCCGCGCTCACGTCCGGGATGACGCCCGACACCGAGGTGGACGCCCCCGAGTCGCTCACCCTGCCGGGCACCACGCGGCCGCTGAGCAACTCCGGCCCCTGCGGCGGCACCCGGATCAGCCTCACCCAGGCCCTGCGGACGTCGTGCAACACGGCCTTCGCGGGCCTGGGCATGAAGCTCGGCGCGGAGGCGATCCGCAGCCAGGCCGAGCGGTTCGGCTTCGGCAACGCCGACGTGCTGCCGGACCTCCCCGCGGTCCGCAGCCAGTTCCCGGCGGAGCTGACCCAGGCCCAGCTCGCCCAAAGTTCGATCGGCCAGTTCGACGTCGCCGCCACCCCGCTGCAGATGGCGATGGTGGCCGCCGGGATCGCCAACGACGGAGCCGTGATGCAGCCCTATCTCGTGCAGGAGGTCCGCGCCGCCGACCTCTCGGTGCTCACCCGGGCCCAGCCCCGGCGGCTGTCCCAGGCGCTGAGCGCGTCGAACGCGCAGGCCCTGCAAGGCATGATGGTCGACGTGGTGGAGAACGGGACCGGCAGCCGGGCGCAGATCGACGGCGTCCGCATCGGCGGCAAGACCGGAACCGCGCTGACCGACGGCAAGGCCGGACCCTACGCGTGGTTCGTCGCCTGGGCCGACGACCCTTCCGTGGCGGTGGCGGTCTTCGTGCAGGACGCCGGCGTCGACGCCAGCGACGTCTCGGGCGGCCGGATCGCCGCCCCCGTCGCCCGGACCGTGATCGAGGCGATGCGATGACCGACCCACGGGTGCTGGCCGACCGGTACGTGGTGGGCGACGTCCTGGGGCGCGGCGGCATGGCCACCGTGCGCCGGGCCCGCGACCTGCGACTCAACCGCGAGGTGGCCATCAAGGAGTTGCGCGTGGACCTGGCGTCCGACGCCACCTTCCAGGAACGGTTCCGCCGCGAGGCGCAGGCGGCGGCCGGCCTGAACCACCCCAACATCGTGTCGGTCTTCGACACCGGCGAACAGTTCGACACCGCGTCCGGCGTGAACGTCCCCTACATCGTGATGGAGCTGGTCCAGGGCCGGACACTTCGCGACATCCTGCGCGACGGCCGGCCGATCCTGCCGCGCCGCGCGTTCGAGTTCACGCTCGGCGTCCTGGAGGCGCTCTCGTACAGCCACAAGGCCGGCATCGTCCACCGGGACATCAAGCCCGCCAACGTCATGATCACCACGTCGGGCGCGGTCAAGGTCATGGACTTCGGCATCGCCCGGGCCGTCTCCGACACGTCGTCGACCATGACCCAGACCGCCGCGGTCATCGGCACGGCCCAGTACCTGTCCCCCGAGCAGGCCCGCGGCGAGACGGTCGACTCCCGCTCCGACCTCTACTCGGCCGGCTGCCTGCTGTACGAACTGCTGGTGGGGCGTCCGCCGTTCACGGGCGACTCGCCGGTCTCGGTGGCCTATCAGCACGTCCGGGAGGCCCCGACGCCGCCGAGTCAGCTCGACTCCGAGGTGACGGCGGCCATGGACGCCATCGTGCTCAAGGCGCTCGCCAAGAGCCCCGCCGACCGCTACCAGACCGCCTCTGACATGAGCGCCGACATCCGGCGGCTGCTCGCGGGCCAGGCCGTCCTGGCGGGCGTCCCGGCGTCCCTCGCGCCGACCGCGCTGCGGCCGTCCGTGCCGGGCCCGGCGCCGCTGCCCAGCGCCCCGACGTCGGTCTTCGCGCAGTACCCGCAGCAAACCGGGCCGCAGGCGCCCCCGAGTGCGCACACCGGCCCCCTGCCCACCGTGCCGCTGCCCCTCGAACCTCCTCGCCGGCGCCGCGGCCTGCTGTGGCCCGCGATCACCGGCCTGCTGCTGGTCTCCCTGGTGGGACTGACGGTCTTCCTGATGTTCCTGCAGCCGCGGGACGCCCAGGTGTCCGTGCCGTCCGTCCGCGACTACGAGCAGGCCGCCGCCGAGGCGATGATCCGCGACAAGAACCTCAACCCCGTCGCGACGCAGACCCAGGGCCCGGACGACGCGACCGTGGGCCGCGTCGTCGAGCAGCGCCCGCCCGCCGGCGCGCTGGTCGACCCCGGCTCCGACGTCACCATCACCGTCAACGTCGGGCCGACCAAGCAGATCCTGCCGTCGGGCATCGTCGGCAACGACGTCAACGCGGTGGCGCAGCAGCTGGCCGCGGCCGGCTTCACCAACGTCAAACCGGAGAAGGCGGCGTCCGAGCCGCCGACGGCGAAGGCCAACCAGGTGCTGAGCGTCGAGCCGAAGGAGGGCAGCCGGGTCGCCGCCGGGCAGCTGATCACCCTGTACTACGCGTCGGGGCAGGCCGTGGTGCCGGCGATCGGCAACTACGACAAGGACGTGGCCTACAGGCTGTGCCAGGACGCGGGGTTCACCAACATCGTGCTGCAGGAGCGGACGAGCACCGCCACGAGGAACGCGGTCGTCGGCACCGACCCGGTCCCGGGCACGCTCATGAACAAGGCCGACCGGCTGACGATCTTCTACGCGGTCCCGCCGCTCCCCACCGCGACGACGGTGACGACGACGGTCACCACCACCGCACCTCCGCCGACCACCGCACCCCCGCCGACCACGTCGGGGACGGCGACGCCCTGACGCACTCGGCGGCCCGGCGCCGGTTCTAGCCGACGACGTTCATCAGCGGGGTGAGACCGACGGCCCGGGCGGGCGCGTCGACGTCGCCGCAGACCGCGAGCCACCGGGCGAGCATCTGATGGCCGCCCTCGGTCAGCACCGACTCCGGATGGAACTGGACGGCCTCGACGGGCAGGTCCCGGTGCCGGATCGCCATGATGACCCCCGTCTCCGTCCACGCCGACACCTCGAGGCAGTCCGGCACGGTGGCGGGGTCGAGGGCCAGCGAGTGGTACCGGGTGGCGGTGAAGGGGTCGGGGAGGCCGGCGAACACGCCGCGGCCGTCGTGGAACACCGCCGACGTCTTCCCGTGCACCAACTCGGGGGCCCGCCCGACCACGCCGCCGTAGGCCACCGCGATCGACTGAAGCCCGAGGCACACCCCGAAGATCGGCAGGCGGCCGGCGTGGCTGCGGACGAGCTCGACGCACACCCCCGCCGCCTCCGGCGTCCCCGGACCGGGCGAGAGCAGGACGCCGTCGAAGGCGTCCGCCCAGGCCGGGTCGGCGAAGCGCGGGTCGTCGTTGCGCCACACGTCGACGTCGGCGCCGAGCTGCGCCAGGTACTGCACGAGGTTGTAGACGAAGGAGTCGTAGTTGTCGACGACGAGGATCCGGGCCATGGCCGCCAGCGTACGACGCGGCACCGCATGGGCCTCCGGACGCCCACCCCCGCCTCCCGGCTTTCGGGACGCCGCCGCCGCCTTCGCTACCATGAGGCCGACGAACCCCCTGCCAAAGGAGCGACCGGTGCCCGAATCCAAGGGACGCAAGGCGGCCGAGGAGAAGGCGACGGCCGCGCGCAGCAGCGAGCAGCGCGCCAAGGAGAAGGCGGCCAAGACCCGCAAGCCCAGCCTCGAGAGCCGCGGCTGGGTCGCGCCCACCTTCGTCACCGTCGGGTTGCTCGGCGTGCTCTGGCTGGTGCTGTACTACATCGCCAGCCCCTACATCCCGTTCATGGCCGCGTTGGGCGGCTGGAACGTCCTCATCGGGATGGGCCTGATGACGGCGTCCTTCGCCATCGCCACCCAGTGGAAGTAGCCGGCCCGCCCGTCAGGGCGCAGGCCGCTGCAGGTGGGCGTCGATGAGGCGCAGGATCGGCCGCAACTCCGCCAGGGGCACCTGACCGGGCGCCGACGCCCGCCCGACCGCCGCGAACGTCGCGCACGAGCCGAACGTCTGGGCCGCCAGCCGGGTGACGACACCGAGGCCGGCCATCGCCATGGTCAGCACCGGGGTGGCGTCGTGGCGGCTCGTCATGATCCAGGTCGCCTGCAGCAGGCGCAGCACGTCGCCGGCGTCCAGCGGCATCACGGCGAGCTTGGCGATGTCGCTGCCGCGCTCCTGCAGGGCCACCAGCCGGGCCACCATCGCGTCGGTGGACGGCGTCGAGCGGAACTCGTGGCTGCTGCCGACGACCACGACGCCGTGGGCGTGGGCGGCCGTCACCACCCTCTCCGCGGCGGCCGCGTCGAGGCTCCACTCGACGTCGACGGCGTCCACGAGGCCGGACTCGATGACCGCCAGGTACAGCGCGACGAGGGCGTCCGTCTCGATGGGCTGCGCGCCCCCCTCGGCGGGGGTGCGGAACGTGAACAACAGGGGCCGTCCGCCGAGCACCTCGACGAGCCGGCGGCCGGCCGCCAGGACCGCGTCGACCCATGGGGCGACGTCCAGGAAGTCGACCCGCCACTCGACGACATCCACCTCGTACGGCGCCAGGGACGCCGCCTGCTCGACCAGTTCGGCGGTCGTTGCGCCCGTGAGAGGCACGATGACCTTCGCGCGGCCCTCCCCCAGGACCACGTCCCCGAGTTGCACGGCGCGCATGTCACCTCCGGTTCGGGCCGCGGGCCGGTCGCCGCGGCCGAGGTCGTCAGCCCTGCGGCTTCAGGAGCGGGAAGAGGATCGTCTCGCGGATGCCGACGCCCGTGAACAGCATGATGAGCCGGTCGATCCCCAGGCCGACGCCGCCCATCGGCGGCGCGCCGAGCTCGAGGGCGTTCAGGAAGTCCTCGTCGAGCTGCATCGCCTCGTGGTCGCCGTTCGCCGCCATCAGGGACTGCGCGGTCAACCGCTCGCGCTGCACCACCGGGTCGATGAGCTCCGAGAAGCCCGTCCCCCGCTCCAGGCCGCCGATGATGAGGTCCCAGGCCTCGATCAGACCCGGGGTGTCGCGGTGCGGCCGCGCGAGCGGCTGGGCGATCGCCGGGTAGTCGCACACGAACGTGGGCTGCAGCAGCTCGGGTTCGACGAGTTCGCCGAACAGGTCCACGGCCATCTTGTCCGCCCCCCACGCCGGGTCGTACTCGACGCCGTGGGCGTCCGCCGCGGCCTGCAGCACCTCGACCGGGGTGTCGAGGTCGATCTCCTGGCCGAGCCGCTCCGACAGCCCGGTGTACAGCGGCAGCCAGCGCCACTCGCCGTCCAGGTCGATGACGCCCCGGTCGGTCTCGATCTGCCGGGAGCCGACCGCGTCGGCGGCGTCCAGGATGATGCGGCGGAGCCGTTCGGCGACGACGGTCTGGTCCGCCCACGCCTCGTAGAACTCCAGCATCGTGAACTCGGCGCTGTGCGTCGAGTCGATGCCCTCGTTGCGGAAGATGCGACCCATCTCGTACACGCGCTCGGTGCCCCCCACCATGCAGCGCTTGAGGGCCAGTTCGAGCGCGATGCGGAGCGTCATCTCGATGCCGAAGGCGTTGATGTGGGTGCGGAAGGGGCGGGCGGTGGCGCCGCCGTGGATGAGCTGCAGCGTCGGCGTCTCGACCTCGAGGTAGCCCTCGCGGTGCAGCGTCTCACGGATGCTGCGGGTGATCGCGGCGCGGGTCCGGACCAGCTGGCGCGCCTCGGGCCGCACGATCATGTCGGCGTAGCGCTGCCGGACGCGGGTCTCCTCGGACAGCTCGTTGTGCAGCGTCGGCAGCGGCCGCAGCGCCTTGGCGGCCAGCGTCCAGTCCGTCGCCAGGACGGACAGCTCCCCCCGCTTCGAGGCGATCACCCGCCCGGTCACCGAGACGAAGTCGCCCAGGTCGATGTCGGCCTTCCAGCGCTCCAGCGACTCCGCCCCCACCTCGGCCAGCGACAGCATGACCTGCAGCCGCTCGCCGTTGCCGTCGGCGGTGAACTGGTCCAGCAGGGTGGCGAAGCAGAGCTTGCCGGTGTTGCGCTGGAAGATCACCCGGCCGGCGACGCTCACGACGTCGGCGGTCTCCTCCCCCGCCGTCAGATGTCCCCAGCCGGACCGGACCTCGCCCAGCCCGTGCGTGCGCGGCACGCCGACCGGGTAGGGGGCTCGTCCTTCCGCCAGCAGGCGGGCGCGCTTGTCGAGGCGCACCTGCATCTGTTCGGGCACGGTCGTAGGGACGGGTGTCGGTTGGGTCACCGGGACAGCTTAGTGGCGGACGCCTCGAGGGATCGAACCAGCACCCGCCTACGCTGGACTGGTGATTCTGTCTCGACGCTCGGGCCTGCTCGCCGCCCTCACCGCGCTCGGCGGCGCCCTCGCGGGCTGCAGCACCAGCACGACCCCCGCCGGTCAGCCCGCGAGGACGCCGACCGAGGGCCGACCCTCCGGCGACGCCGGGACGCCGCCGGTTTCCGGCTCCACGCCGACAGCCACGGTTCCCGGCGTGCCCGATCCTCTGCCGGCGGGCGTGGTAACCGCCCTGATCCTGGGCACCGACTCCAACCGGGACAACACCAACAGCGACGTCATGGTCGTCGCCCAGTTGTCGGCGGACCGGCGGCAGGTGACCCTGTGTTCGATCCCCCGCGACTGCTACGTGCCCATCGCCGGCGGCGGCAAGTCGAAGATCAACTCGGCGCTCGCCACGTCCGGCATCTCGGGCGTGAAGCGGACGGTGTCGGACCTGTTCGGCGGCCTGACCCTGAACTACGTGGCCCAGACGAATTTCACCGACTTCGTCGACCTCTGCGTCCTCCTCGACGGATTCAGCGTGCAGAACAAGATCGCCGCGTCCTTCCCCCACGAGGACGGCACGAAGACCTACTTCCCCGCCGGCACGCTCACCCAGCATGCGGACGGCTGGCTCTTCTACGTCCGGCAGCGCAAGCAGTTGCCGCGGGGCGACTTCGACCGCGGCGAGCGACATCGCGCCGTCATCACGGGCATGATCCGGCACCTCAAGGGGTTGCTCGCCAGGCCGGCCGCCTACGCCGACGTCGCGGCTCGGGTCTTCGATTCGGTGCGCGTGTACGGGGGGATCGATGCTACGAACGTGCTCGGCCTCACGTCGGCGCTGCAGGCCATCGACGCCGGGCGCATCACCTCGCTGCGGGTTCCCACCGCAGGCAGCGGCTCCGCGGGCGGGCTGACCGACGTCGTGTTCGTCGACGCCGACCGGTTGCGGGAGTTGGCCGCCGGGCTGCGGGCCGGCGACGTGAGTGCCTACGTGCGTCAGTACGGCGCAGACTGACCCCTCGGTCAGAGGAGGACGCCGGACTCCAGGTCCAGCAGCCGGCGCTTGCGGTCGAGGCCGCCCGCGTAGCCGACGAGCCCCCCGGCGGAGCCAACCAGCCGGTGGCAGGGCACGACGATGCCGATGGGGTTGCGGCCGGTGGCCGCGCCCACCGCGCGGCTGCCGCGTGGCGACCCGATGCGCTCGGCCAGGTGCCCGTAGGTCTCGGTGGCCCCGTACGGGATCTCGGTGAGCGCCGCCCACACCCGGCGCTGGAAGTCGGTGCCCGCCGGGTTGAGGCGCAGGTCGAACCGCGTGCGGGTTCCCGCGAAGTACTCGGCCAGTTGGTCGACCGCCTCCTGGGCGACGGTGTCGTCCCGGTCGCCGAGGGGCGCGCCGGTCTCCTCGGGCCCGTGTCGCTGTCCCGTCAGGTACAGGCCCACGAGGGCACCGTCGTCGTCGACGACGAGGGTGAGCGGGCCGAGGGGGCTGTCGACGACACGGTGCTTCATGGCTTCATCCTCCCGGGGGACGCGCCACGGACGGAAGTGGTTCACTTCGGAGCATGCGCAAGCTCATCAACGACCCCGACGCCGTGGTCGCCGACGCGCTCCGCGGGGTCGAGGCGGCCCACCGCGGGATGCTGCGGGTCGACCACCTCCACCGGCTCATCCTGCGGGCGGATGCCCCCCGCCCGGGCAAGGTCGGGCTGGTCAGCGGCGGCGGTTCGGGACACGAACCCCTGCACGGCGGCTACGTCGGCGCCGGGATGCTCGACGCCGCCTGCTGCGGCGAGATCTTCACCTCGCCCACCCCCGATCAGATCCTGGCCGCCACGACCGCGGTCGACGCCGGCGCCGGCGTCCTGCACATCGTCAAGAACTACACCGGCGACGTCCTCAACTTCGAGATGGCCGCCGAGTTCGCCGCGGCGTCCGGCGTGGCCGTGGAGACCGTGCTGGTCGCCGACGACGTGGCCGTCATGGACTCCCTGTTCACCGCCGGACGCCGCGGCGTCGGGGGCACCGTGCTGGTCGAGAAGATCGCCGGGGCTGCCGCGGAGCAGGGCCGGGACCTCGCCGCCGTGGCCGAGGTGGCCCGGCGTGCGGCGTCCGCCTGCCGGTCGATGGGGCTGGCGCTCAGCAGCTGCACCGTCCCGGCGGTCGGACGCCCCACGTTCGACCTCGCCGACGGCGAGTTCGAGCTCGGCATCGGCATCCACGGCGAGCCCGGACGCGAGCGCCGGCCCCTGGTCGGCGCCCGCGACCTGGCACACCTCCTGCTCGACCCCATCCTGAAGGACCTCGACGTCACCGACGCCCCGGTGATCGCCCTGTGCAACGGGATGGGCGGCACGCCCCTGCTCGAGCTCTACCTCATGTGGGGCGAGCTCTCCGCCGCGCTCGCGGCGTCCGGTGTCACGGTCGCGCGCACCCTCGTCGGCAACTACATCACCTCCCTGGAGATGGCCGGCTGCTCGCTGACCCTGCTGCGCGCCGACGAGGAGCTGCTCGACCTCTACGACGCTCCGGTCGACACGCCGGCCCTGCGCTGGGGGTGCCGGTGAAGCCCCTGAGTGCCGGGCTGCTGGCCGCCTGGCTCCGCCACTTCGCCGCGGCCGTGACGGCGGCCGAGCCCCTGCTGACCGACCTCGACCGCCGGATCGGGGACGCCGACCACGGCCTGAACCTGAACCGCGGACTGGCCGCGGTCGCCGCCCTCGACCCCGACGCCTGCGCCTCGGCCCGCGACTACGCCAACCGGGCGGCGATGGCGCTGGTGTCCGGGGTGGGTGGGGCCGCCGGCCCGCTGTACGGCACCTTCCTGCTCCGCCTGGCCCGGGCGCTGCCGCCCGACGGGGCGATCACGGCCGCCGAGTGGTCGGCCGCCCTCCGGGCGGGAGTCGCCGGGCTCGTCGAGCGGGGCCGGGCCGAGCCCGGGGACAAGACCATGCTGGACGCCCTGGTCCCGGCGCTGGACGCCTTCGACGCCGCCCCCGCGGGGACGGACCCGTTCGCGGCGGCCGCCGCGGCCGCCGCCGCGGGCCGGGACGCGACCGTCGACCTCGTCGCCCGCAAGGGCCGCGCCTCGTACCTCGGCGAGCGCAGCCGGGGGATCGCCGACCCGGGCGCGACCAGCGCCGCCCTGTTGGTGGCCAGCGCCGCGGCTACGCTGTCCTGACCCGATCCTCGTAGGCTGGGCGGCGTGATTGGCATCGTCGTCGTCTCCCACAGCCGCCCCCTCGCGGAGGCCGCGGTGGCGCTCGCCGAGCAGATGGTGCCCAGTGGCGGTCCCGAGATCGCCGTCGCGGCCGGCGTGGAGGGCGGCGGGTTCGGCACCGACGCGGCCGCCATCTCGCTCGCCATCCAGCGGGTCGACTCCAACGACGGGGTGTTGGTGCTGGTCGACCTGGGCAGCGCGCTGCTGTCCACGGAGCTGGCCCTGGAGTTCCTGGACGCCGACCTGGCCGACCGCGTCCGCATCTCGTCGGCGCCGCTGGTCGAGGGCCTGCTGTCGGCGGTCGTCACCGCGTCCACCGGTGCCGACCTGGACGCCGTGGCCGCGGAGGCCCTCCACGCGCTCGACCCCAAGCGGGCCCACCTCGACGAGGACACCGACGAGCGAGCGCCCCTGCTGGCCCTGTCCCGCCAGCCCCCCGAGGAGCCGAAGAAGCCGGTGACGCTGACGTGGCGGACGACGGTCGCCAACCCGCACGGCCTGCACATCCGGCCCGCCGCGGCCATCGTCGCCGCCCTGCGCGACCTGGACGCCGACGTGCAGCTCAGCAACGCCTCGACGGGGCGGGGCCCGGCTCCGGCGACCAGCCTCAGCCGCCTCGCCGCGCTCGAACTGGGGCAGGGTCAGATCCTGGAGGCGCGCATCACCGGTCCGGACGCCGAGCGGGCCCGCTCCGTGCTCTCCGACCTGGCCGCGCGGGACTTCGGCGAGAACCTGAGCGCGCCGAAGCCGCCCCGGCCCGCCCGCGAGCCGACCCCACCGCCGACGGAGGCCCAACCCGCGCCGGCGGCGTCCGGCACCCAGATCGTGATCGGTCCGATCCACCGCCGCACCAGCGTGCCGAGCGTGGACGGCTACCACCCCCGCAGCCCCAAGGACGAGCTGATCCGGTTCAACCACGCGGTCAGCGACGTGGAGGACTACCTCGACACCCTCGCGGCGCTGCGCCCCAGCTCCGCCGGCATCTTCGACGCCCAGGCGATGCTGGTCACCGACCGCGAGTTCGCGCACGAGGTGGTCAGCCGGATCACCGAGGGGTTCAGCGCGGTGGACGCGGTCATCGACTACCTCACCCGCATCGCCCGCAGCATGGACGCCCTCACCGACCCCTACCTGCGGGAGCGTGGCCAGGACGTGCGCAGCGTGCGGCGGCTGCTGCTGCTCGCCCTCATGGGGCGCCCGCTGGAGGAGGACGGCCCCGGCGAACCCTGCATCTGGCTGCTCGACGAACTGGACGCCGCGACGGCGTCCCGGCTGGACCCGCGGCAGTGCCTCGGGGTGATCACGACCAGCGGCGGCGCCCGCGGCCATGGGGCGCTCACCGCCGAGGCCCGGGGCATCCCCGTGCTGGCCGGGCGGGCGGAGGCCGGGAGCCTGCGCTCCGGCACGGTGGTGGCGTTCGACCCGGTGAGCCACGAACTGTGGATCGCGCCGTCCCCCGACCGGCTGCAGGAACTCCAGGCCCGGAACCGGGGGCGGACGGAGGCCGCGGCGTCCGCCCTCGAACACGCCCACGAACCGGCGCTGACCCGCGACGGCCACCGGATCCTGGTGGAAGCCAACGTGTCGTCGATCGCGGACGCCCAGTCGGGTGCGCGGTTCGGGGCGGACGGGTCCGGGGTGGTGCGGACCGAGATCCTGTTCGGCGCGCGCACCCAGCCGCCCACCGCCGAGGAACAGGCGGAGGTCTACGTCACCCTCGGCCGGACGCTCGGCGGCCCCCTGTCGATCCGGACCTGGGACGCCGGCGGCGACAAGCCGCTGGCTTTCCTGCCGATCGCGCGCGAAGCCAACCCCGCGTTGGGCGCCCGCGGGTTGCGCGCGCTGCGCGAGCATCCCGAACTGCTGGCCGAGCAGCTCCGGGGCATCGCCCTCGCCGCGCGGGAGACGCCCGTCCGGGTGCTCTTCCCCATGGTCACCCGCCCGGACGAGCTGGTGTGGGCGCGCAGCGTGCTGGCCGAGGTGCTGGCCGCGCTCGGCCCCGTCGACCTGCCGGTCGGGATGATGGTGGAGGTGCCGGCGGCGGCGCTGCGGGCCGCCGACTTCCGGCCGCTCCTCAACTTCGCCAGCATCGGCACCAACGACCTCGCCCAGTACACGCTGGCCAGCGACCGCACCAACGCGTCCGTCGCCGGCCTGACCAGCCACGACGACCCCGCCGTCTGGGACCTGATCGCGCTGACCTGCCGCGGGCTGGCCGGCATCCCGGTGGCGGTGTGCGGCGACCTCGCCAGCGAGCCGGAGACCACGCAGCGGCTGATCCGGCTGGGGGTGACCGAGCTGAGCGTCCGCCCGCCGATGGTGCCGCTCGTCAAGCAGGCGGTGCGGCGGTCGTCGTTCGCCTGACGGCCCGCCCTGGCGACGGCCGGCCCCGGCCGGGACGGCCGGCGGGGTGGGTCCCGGCCCGGGCGCGGTAGCCTGTCCGACTGGGACCGCGCCGACCGAGCGGGCCGGGCGGCCCCACCGGCATCCGCCACCCCGACAGAAGGCCAGACATGCTCCTGAGGCTGCTCCGCCAGTACCTGGCGCCGTACTGGGGACCGATCGCGCTGGTGATCGTGCTCCAGTTGATCCAGGTCGCCGCCTCGCTGAACCTGCCGTCGCTCAACGCGGCCATCATCGACTCCGGCATCGCCAAGGGCGACAACCAGTTCATCCTGACCACGGGCGCCCTGATGCTGGCGGTCACCCTCGCGCAGGTCGCCGGACAGGTCGGGGCGGCCTACTTCGGCTCGCGGGTCGCCATGTCGTTCGGACGCGACGTGCGGGCGGCGCTGTTCGGTCGCGTGCTCTCCTTCAGCACCCGAGAGATCAACCGGTTCGGCGCCCCCTCCCTCATCACGCGGAACACCAACGACGTCCAGCAGGTGCAGCAGCTGGTGTTCATGACGCTGCTGCTCATCGTCAGCACCCCGATCATGATGGTCGGCGGCGTCATCATGGCCCTCCGCGAGGACGTCGGACTGTCCTGGCTGATCGCGGTCGCGGTCGCCGTGCTGGCCGTGGTGATCACCGCGATCATCGTCCAGACGATGCCGCTGTTCCAGCGCATCCAGCAGTTGACCGACAACCTGAACCGCGTCCTGCGGGAGCGCATCTCGGGCCTGCGGGTGATCCGGGCGTTCGTGCGCGAGCCCTTCGAGGCCCGGCGCTTCGCGGTGGCGAACGGGGACCTCACCGACACCGCCATCCGGGTGGGCCGGCGCATGATGACGCTGTTCCCGACCGTGATGTTCGTCATGAACGCCGGTTCGGTGGGCGTCCTGTGGTTCGGCGGTCTGCGGGTCGACGCCGGCGAGATGCAGGTCGGGCAGCTCACGGCCTTCCTCCAGTACCTCATGCAGATCCTGATGGCGGTCATGATGTCGACGATGATGCTGATGATCGCGCCGCGGGCGTCCGTCTGCGCCGTCCGCATCCAGGAGGTGCTGCACACCGAGTCCAGCGTCGTGCCGCCCGCCGACCCCATCACCACGGTCGACCGCACCGGCGAGGTGCGCTTCGCGAACGTCGGGTTCACCTATCCCGGGGCCGAGCACCCGGTGCTCCGGGACATCACCTTCACGGTCCGGGCCGGCCAGACGACCGCGATCATCGGGGCCACCGGCTCGGGCAAGTCGACGCTCATCGGGTTGATCCCGCGCCTGTTCGACCCCACCGAAGGCGTCGTCGAGGTCGACGGCGCCGACGTGCGCCGCCTCGACCCCGACCTGCTGTGGAGCCGGATCGGCCTGGTGCCGCAGAAACCCTACCTCTTCTCGGGGACCGTGGCCTCCAACCTGCGCTACGGGAAGCCGGACGCCACCGACGACGAACTCTGGCGCGCCCTCGAGGTGGCCCAGGCCCGCGACTTCGTCGAACGGATGCCCGGCGGGCTGGAGGCGCCCATCGCCCAGGGCGGCACGAACGTGTCCGGCGGCCAGCGGCAGCGGCTGTCGATCGCCCGCGCCCTCGTCAAGCGCCCCGACGTGTACGTCTTCGACGATTCGTTCTCGGCCCTCGACGTCACCACGGACGCCAACCTGCGGGCCGCGCTCGCGGCCGAGACCGCCGAGGCCGCCGTGATCATCGTCGCCCAGCGGGTCTCCACCATCCGCAACGCCGACCAGATCGTGGTCCTCGAGGACGGCGAGATCGTCGGCCTCGGCACGCACGCCGAACTGCTGGCCTCGTCGCCGACGTACGCCGAGATCGTCGACTCGCAGTTCCGGGCCGAGGAGGTGGCGGCGTGAGCGAGGAGTACATCCCCCGGCGCGCGGGCCGCCCCAGCCCCGACGAGTATCTCCCGCGGCGGTCGGCCGGCCTGTCCGCCAGCGAGTTCGACGACTACGTCCCGGCCCGGTCGGCCCTGACCCCGCCGCGATGGGACGGCGCGGACGACGACGGCGAACCAGCCCGGGCGTCGACACGCCGCGGGCCGGCGGCCGCGGGAGCCGCGCCCGCGGCGTCCGCCCGGCGGGACACCGTCGCGGTGGACGTGCGGCCCGACGAGAAGATCACGAAGGCCGCCGAGCGCGACAAGGACGCGCCTCGCTCCGTCGGGCACGGCCCGATGGCCGGGATGCGGGCCGCCGAGAAGGCGATCAACTTCGGCCCCTCGCTCCGGCGGCTGCTGCGGATGCTGCGCCCGGAGCGGCTCCTCATCGGGCTGGTCATGGCGGCCACCCTGGTGTCGGTCGTGTTCAACGTGATCGGGCCCCGCGTCCTCGGCGAGGCCACCAACGTCATCTTCGCCGGCGCGCTCGGCCGCGAACTCGGCCGGAACCTCCCGCCCGGGGTGAGCCTCACCAAGGACCAGCTGATCGAGTTGCTGCGCGCCCGGGGCGAGGGTCAGCTGGCCGACATGGCGGCCAAGCTCGACTTCGTCCCCGGGCAGGGCATCGACGTCGACGCGCTGGCGTCCTGGGTGCTGCTGGCGCTGGCCCTGTACGCGGTGTCGGGCCTCTTCATGTGGGGGCAGGGCTGGATCCTCAACGGGGTCATCCAGCGCACCGTCTTCCGCATGCGCGAGCAGGTCAGCGACAAGATCGACCGGCTGCCGCTGCGGTACTTCGACGGCCAGCCGCGGGGCGAGCTGCTGTCGCGCGTCACCAACGACATCGACAACGTGGCCCAGTCGCTGCAGCAGACGCTGTCGCAGTTGCTGGCCAACCTGCTGACGCTCGTCGGCGTGTTGATCATGATGTTCTACACCTCGTGGGAGCTGGCGCTGGTCGCCCTGGTGGCGGTGCCGTTGTCGCTGGTCGTCGCGGTGGTCGTCGGGAAGAGGAGCCAGGGCCGATTCGTGCAGATGTGGCGCTCGACCGGGCAGCTCAACGGCACGATCGAGGAGGCCTTCACCGGGCACTCGCTGGTCAAGGTGTTCGGCCGGCAGCGCGAGGTGGAGGCGGCGTTCGCCGCGCACAACGACCGGCTGTACCGGGCCGCGTTCGGAGCCCAGTTCATCTCCGGCCTCATGATGCCGCTGATGTTCTTCATCGGGAACCTCAGCTACGTCGCGATCGCCGTCATCGGGGGGCTGCGGGTGGCCGCCGGCCAGCTCAGCCTGGGCGAGGTGCAGGCCTTCATCCAGTACTCGCGGATGTTCACCCAGCCGATCACCCAGGTCGCCTCCATGGCGAACCTGTTGCAGTCGGGGGTCGCCTCCGCCGAGCGCGTCTTCGAGGTGCTGGACGCCGACGAGCAGGTCCCCGACCTGCCCGGAACGCTGCCGACGCCGATCGAGGGCCGCGTGGCCTTCGAGGACGTGACGTTCGCCTACTCCCCCGACAAGCCGCTCCTCGACGGGCTGTCGTTCGTCGCCGAGCCGGGTTCGACCGTCGCCATCGTCGGCCCGACCGGGGCCGGCAAGACCACCGTCGTCAACCTGCTCATGCGGTTCTACGAGTTGCAGGGGGGCCGGATCACCATCGACGGCGTCGACATCGCCTCGGTGCCGCGGGACGCCCTCCGGAGCCAGATCGGCATGGTGCTGCAGGACACCTGGCTGTTCCACGGCACCATCCGCGAGAACATCGCCTACGGCCGGCCCGAGGCGAGCCCGGACGAGGTACTCGAGGCCGCCCGAGCTGCCTACGTCGACCGGTTCGCCCACTCGCTGCCGGAGGGGTACGAGACCGTCATCGACGAGGAGGGGTCGAACGTCTCCGCGGGCGAGAAGCAGCTGATCACGATCGCGCGGGCGTTCCTGTCGGACCCAGCCATCCTGGTGTTGGACGAGGCCACCTCGTCGGTCGACACCCGCACCGAGTTGCTCGTGCAGCGGGCGATGGCGGCGCTGCGGTCCGGGCGCACGTCGTTCGTCATCGCGCACCGGTTGTCGACCATCCGCGACGCCGACGTGATCCTGGTCATGGCCGACGGCGCCATCGTCGAACAGGGCGACCACGAGGCCCTGATGGCCGCGCGCGGCGCCTACTTCGACCTCTACCGCTCGCAGTTCAACGCGGCGATGGTCGAGGACGTGGTCGAGGACGAGGCGGTGCTCGTCGCTCCGGGCTCGGGTCCGGTGGCGCCGCCCACGGCCTGACCCCGACGCTCGACCCTCAGGAGGCGGCCGCCCGCGACGGGCAGGCGCCGCAGTCGTTCGCGGCCGCGAACGAGCAGGTCCGGGCGGGTGGGGTCCAGGCCGGGTCACCGGTCCTCAGGCACGACTCCTGGCCCAGCTGCGCCACCTCCCCCAGCCGCGCCTCGACGGCGGCCAGGATCGCCCGGCCGTGCCCCTCGCCGCAGCCGGCCAGCAGGGCCAGGATCTCGTCGACGTGCAGTTCCACGCAGGATCTGCGCGAGTCGTACAGCCAGGCTCGGCCCTCGAGGCGGCGCTCCAGGACGCCCTTCTTGGCCAGGCGGTCGAGCACGGTCATCACGGTGGTGTAGGCGACCGTCCGCGAGTAGTGCAGGGCCTCGTGCACCTCGCGGACCGACAACGGGCGCCCGGCGCGCCACAGCACCGCCATCACGTGCTGTTCGAGGTCGCCCAATACCGCCACGGGGAACACCCTACGGGAAAGGCACACCGGCTACGACGCTGCGTAGTAGATTGGGGATCATGAGTCCGGAAACCCTTGCCCGTTGGCAATTCGGTATCACCACGGTCTACCACTGGTTCTTCGTCCCGGTCACCATCGCCCTGTCGCTCCTGGTGGCCGTCCTGCAGACGATGTGGTACCGCACCGGTGAGGAGAAGTTTCTCCGGCTCACCAAGTTCTACGGCAAGTTGTTCCTCATCAACTTCGCCATGGGCGTGGTGACCGGCATCGTCCAGGAGTTCCAGTTCGGGATGAACTGGTCCGAGTACTCCCGCTTCGTCGGCGACATCTTCGGCGCTCCGCTGGCCTTCGAGGCCCTGCTGGCGTTCTTCCTGGAGTCGACCTTCCTCGGCCTGTGGATCTTCGGCTGGGACAGGCTGCCCAAGAAGATCCACCTGGCCACCATCTGGCTCGCGGCCATCGGCACCATGCTGTCCGCGATCTTCATCCTCGCGGCCAACAGCTTCATGCAGTGGCCGATGGGGGCCACCTACAACCCGGTCACCGACCGTGCCGAGATGACCGACTTCGGCGCCCTCTTCGTCAACCCGGTGTTCCTCGCCACGTTCCCCCACACGTTGGCGGCGTCCTACCTGACCGCGGGGGGCCTCGTGCTGGCGGTGGCGGGCTACCACCTCGCCAAGCTCAACAAGCCGAACCGCACCCCCCAGGAGGAGAAGGACGCCTCGGCGTACCGCTGGGCGACCAAGTTCGGCGCCTGGATCGTCATCGTCGCCGGCGCGGCCGTCTCCCTGACCGGCCACGCCCAGGGCGTGATCATGGAGCAGGTGCAGCCGATGAAGATGGCCGCCGCCGAGGCGCTCTACGAGACCGAGGGCGGCCCCGGCCGGCCGATGGCCGGCTTCTCGATCTTCACGATCGGCACCCTGGACGGCTCCCGCCCGATCTTCGAGATCAAGATCCCCGGCGTGCTCGGCCTGCTGGCCAAGAACGATCCGTTCGCCGAGGTCGAGGGCATCAACAACCTGCAGGCCCACTACGCCGAACTGCACGCGGCGGGTGCCATGCAGACGGCCACCGACGGCACGGTCAACGCCCTGCAGAAGGCGTACGCCGAGAAGCTGAAGACGGTCGGCATCGACAACTTCGCCCCCAACATCCCGGTCTCCTACTGGACGTTCCGGCTCATGATCGGGCTCGGGATGTTCGCGATGGCCCTCGGCGCCTTCGCCCTCTGGACGATCCGCAAGGGCCGGTATCCGCAGGACACCCGGCTGTGGCGCCTGATCATGCTGGCCGCCCCGCTCGCCCCGCTGTTCGCCAACTCGTTCGGCTGGATCTTCACCGAGATGGGCCGCCAACCCTGGATCGTCGCCGGGGTCCTGCCCACGGCGTCCGCGGTGTCGCCCGGCGTGACGCAGCTGGAGGTCATCATCTCCATGGGGCTGTTCACCCTCATCTACGGCACCCTCGCGGTCGTCGAGGTCGGCCTGATGGCCAAGTACGCCAAGGCCGGGCTGCCGCAGGTCGTCGAACCGTCGATCAAGGGCGAGGACGAAGTCCTCTCCTTCGCCTACTAGGAAGCGGTGACGGACATGACTCTCCTCGCCATGGAGCCCTCGAACCTGCAGGTGCTCTGGTTCATCCTGATCGCGGTCCTCTGGACGGGCTACCTGGTCCTCGAGGGCTACGACTACGGCGTCGCGATGCTGATCCCCTTCCTCGGCAAGAACGAGAAGGAGCGCCGCGTGATCGTCAACACCATCGGCCCGCTGTGGGACGGCAACGAGGTGTGGCTCCTGACGGCCGGCGGCGCCACGTTCGCGGCCTTCCCCGGGTGGTACGCCACCCTGTTCTCGGGGCTCTACCTGCCGCTGTTCCTGGTGCTCGCGGGCCTGATCATCCGCGGCGTCTCGTTCGAGTACCGGGCACTCCACCCCGAGTCGCGCTGGCGCAACACCTTCGACTGGATGGCGGCCACCGGCTCGTTCATCGTCCCGCTGGTCTTCGGTATCGGGTTCGCGAACTTCGTCATCGGCCTGCCCGTCGTCCAGGCGCCCGCGAGCGACCGGCTGCACGTGCTCGCCGGCCAGCCCTACTTCTGGCAGTTGTTCAGCCCGTTCGCCCTGCTCGGCGGCGTGGTGCTGGTCGTGCTCAGCCTGTTCCACGGGTCGCTGTTCCTGGCGCTGAAGACCAAGGGCGTCGTCCACGACCGCGCGGTGGCGTTCGCCAACACCATCGGCGTCGTCGCGATCGTCGGCGGCGCGATCTTCCTGGTCTGGAAGAACATCGCCTACCCGAGCTCGTTCGGCCTGCTCGACTGGGTGTGCCTCGTCGCCGCCGCCGGCGGCCTGGCGGCGGCCTGGTGGTTCAACAAGAGCGAACGCGACGGCATCGCGTTCGCCGGGACGACCGTCGCCATCCTGTTCGTCGCCATCGGCATCTTCCTGCGGATGTGGCCGAACCTGGGCTTCGACAACAGCCTGATCGCCGATCCCGCCGCCCACCTCAACCGGGTGACGGCGGCGTCCACGGAGCTGACGCTGACCATCATGACGGTGGCCGCGGCCATCTTCGTCCCCGTCGTCCTGGCCTACCAGGGCTGGTCGATCTGGGTCTTCCGCAAGCGGCTCAGCACCAAGAACATCCCCGACGACGTTCACCACGTGGCGGTACCCTCGGCCTGATGACGGATCACCCCTCCAGGGACGGCGCCCCGGTCACCGGCCGGGGCGCCGTCCTTGCGTCCAACCTCCCCCGCGCTGGGGACGCCGCGGGCCTGCGCGGCTCGCAGGGCGGCGCCGGGCCCCGACGGACCCGCCGCGGCCCGATCGATCCGCGGCTGCTGCGGCGAGCCCGGGCGACCCGCTGGTTCCTGGTCGCTCTGGTCGTGGTCGGTGCGGCCGGCGCCCTGCTGACGCTCGCCCAGGCCTGGCTGCTGTCCCGGGGCCTCTCCGAGGTGTTCCACACCCGGGACGCCGCACCGCTCGGCGCCGTCGTCGTCCCGCTGGCCGCCGTGTTCGCGGGGAAGGCGGCCCTGGCGTGGCTCAACAACCTGCTGGGGCAGCGCGCCGCGGCGTCCGTCAAGTCGCAGCTGCGCACCGACCTGCTGCGCGCCCGCCTCGAGCGCCCGCTCGACAGCGAGGCGTCCGCCGGCGGCCTGGTGACGCTCGTCACCCAGGGCCTGGACGCCCTCGACGGGTTCTACGCCAAGTACCTCCCGCAGCTCGTGCTCGCGGTGGTCGTGCCGGCGATCGTCGGCGTGGCGATCCTCACGACCGACCTGATCAGCACGGTGATCGTGGCCGCCACGCTGCCGCTCATCCCTCTCTTCATGGCCCTCGTCGGCTGGACCACCGAGACCCGCACCCGCCGCCGCTGGGCGCTGCAGACCCGCCTGGCCCGGCACTTCGGCGACCTCGTCGAGGGTCTGCCGACGCTGCAGGTCTTCGGCCGCGCCCGCGCCCAGGTCGAGGGCCTGCGCCGCACCGAGGACGCCCACCGCGCGGAGACCATGGCGACGCTGCGCATCTCGTTCCTGTCCGCGCTGGTGCTGGAACTGCTGGCGACGATCTCGGTCGCGATCGTGGCGGTCACCACCGGCTTCCGGGTGCTGTTCGGCGACCTCGACCTCGCCTCGGCCCTGTTCGTGCTGATCCTGGCCCCCGAGGCGTACCTGCCGGTGCGGCAGGTCGGCGTCCACTACCACGACAGCGCCGACGGGATGGCGGCCGCCGAGGCCGCCTTCGCGCTCATCGACCCGCCGGCCACCACCGGCGAGGTCCCGGCAACGGCCGCCCCCGCCGTGGCGGACGCCGCGGGTCCGGTCCCGCTCCTGGCCGTGCGCGGGCTCGGCCACACCTACCCCGGGGCCGGCGGCCCCGCGGTGTCGAACGTGTCGTTCGCCGTCCGGCGCGGCGAGTTCGTCGTCCTGACCGGACCGTCCGGCGGCGGCAAGACGACGGTGCTCAACGCGCTCATCGGGTTCGTGCGGCCGACCGTCGGCGACATCGCCGTCGACGGAGTCCCCCTGTCCCCCGCCGCGCTGCCCGCCTGGCGCCGACGGGTCGCCTACGTCGGGCAGACCCCCGGCATGGTCGCCGGCACCATCGCCGACAACGCGCGCCTCGGCGATCCGGACGCCTCGGACGCCGACGTGCGGCGCGCCCTCGACGACGCGGGCGCCCCCGAACTGCCGCTCGGCCAGCCGGTCGGCGACGACGGCGAGGGGGTCTCGGCCGGCGAGCGGCGACGCATCGCGACGGCCCGGGCGCTGCTGCGCATCCGGCGCGGCGGCGTCGACCTGCTGCTGCTCGACGAGCCCACGGCCGGCCTGGACGCCGACGCGGAGGCCGCGCTGCTCCGCGGGTTGCGGGGCACCGGGCTGGCCGCCGTGGTGGTCAGCCACCGGGCCGCCGTGATCGCCGAGGCGGACGCCGTCGTGGAGGTGGGCGCGTGAACCTCGTGCTCCGCCTGCTGGACGGCGTCGACCGGCCGCGCCTGCGCGTCGCCCTCGCCGTGCTGTTGGCCGCGCTGGCGTCCGGGGCGTCGGTGGGCCTGATGGGCACCTCCGCGTGGATGCTCTCCCGGGCCGCCGAACTTCCGCCCGAGCACGCCCTGGCGCTCGGCGCCGTCGGCGTCCGGTTCTTCGGGATCAGCCGCGGCGTCTTCCGCTACACCGAGCGCCTGGTCGGGCATGACCTGGGCCTGCGCCTGCAGTCGGCGCTGCGCCTGCTGACCTACGAGCGGCTCGCCCGCACCACCCTCCTGGGCCGGCGCCGCGGGGACCTGCTCACCCGGGTGGTGGCCGACGTCGAGGCCATCCTCGACCTGGTGGTGCGGGTCGCGATCCCGCTGACGTCCGGGGCCGTGGTGATCCTGGGGACGACGGTCGTCCTGGGCGCCTTCAATCTCCCCAGCGCGCTGGTCCTGCTGTTCACCTCGCTGCTGGCCGCCGTGGCCGCGCCCCTGTTGGCCAACCGCCTCTCCCGGGCCGCGGACGCCGCCGCCGTGCCGGCCCGCGGGGCGCTGGCCGACGTCGTGCACGAGGTGTCCCGTACCGCCCCCGACCTCGTCGCCTACGGCGCCGACGGCGCGGCCCTGGCGCAGGTCGAAGCCGCGGACGCCGCGCTGCGGCGCGCGGAGCAGCGGGCCGCCTGGGTGCGGGGCGTCGCGGTGGCGATCCAGGTGGCGGCCGCCGGGGCCGCCGTCGTGGCGGCGCTCGTGATCGGCGGGCACGCCGTCGCCGAGGGCCGCCTCGACCGGACGATGCTCGCGGTGCTGGTCCTCACCCCGCTGGCGCTGCACGAGGTATTCGGCGACTTCGCCAAGGCTGCGCAGACCTACACCCGGGCCCGGGTGGCGCTGGAGCGCGTCGAGGCCGTCCTGGACGCCGAGCCGGTCGGCCGCGGCGACCTGGACGCGGCGGCGTCCGACCCGCGGCCGGGCATCGACCTGGCCGACGCGACCATCGGCTGGCCCGGCGGCGATCCGCTGGTCGAACACCTCACGCTCCGGGTCGGCCCCGGCGAGCGGGTCGCGCTGGTGGGGCCGTCCGGGGTGGGCAAGACGACGGTCGCCGCGACGATCCTGGGGCTGATCCCGCCCCGGTCCGGGTCGGTGGCCGTCCGTGGCCGCGTCGGCTACCTCGCCCAGGACGCCCACGTGTTCGCCTCGTCGGTCGAGGAGAACGTCAAGATCGGCCGTCGGGACGCCACCCGCGCGCAGGTGACGGACGCCCTCGCGCGGGCGGGGCTGCCGGTCGATCCCGGCCTGGTCGTCGGCGAACTGGGGTCCACGCTGTCCGGGGGCGAGCGGAGGCGCCTCGCGGCGTCCCGGCTGCTGGTGGGCGACTACCAGGTGGTCGTCCTCGACGAACCGAGCGAGCACCTCGATCCGGAGACCGCCGCCGCGCTGCTCGACGACCTGTGGGCGTCCACGGCCGGGGCACCGACGCTGGTCATCACCCACGACCCCGCTGTCGTGGCCCGCTGCGACAGGGTCGTCCGTCTCGGGAGCGCCACAGCCGAGGGGTAGTGGCCCTGCTCGTCCTGGCCGGGCATACGATCGGTGCAGCTGTCGGTTCCCTCTAACCTGCGCCATCTTCGGTTGCATCCCCGATCCGAGGGGAGATGCGGCAGCCAGTTCGGCAATGGATGGCAAGGCGAATCGAGGACGCGATGACTGACACCCCTCAGCGGCAGCGGATGGCCCGCCTCCTCCGGATGGGCAGGGCGAGCTGGGCGGCAACCGGCATCGTCGTTCTGCTCGTGATCTTCTCGACCGCACTCGGGGCGATCAGCGGGATCGTGGCGCCGCTCGTCGTGGCAGTCATCGTCGGGGTGGTCCTGGAGCCGCTCGTATCGCGGCTGGAGCGCTGGGGCCTCAGCAGGCTGCTCGCCACCGTCTCGGGGATGGCGACGGCCATCGTGGTGACCGCGGGCACGGTCGCCGTCGTGGTCCGTGGTTTCCTGGGTCAACTGCCGCAGATCTCCCAGCAGCTCTCGACAGGTTGGAACTCGCTCGTGGCCTGGGGACGGACGCTCGATCTGGACCCGCTGATGCTCGAACGCATTCGGGCGGACATCGAACTGCACGCACCGAGGATCGCCCAGGGCATCGTCGCCCTGGCGTCCGGATCGTTCTCCGGTGCGCTGGCGTTCGGCATGGGCACATTCTTCGCCGTCTTCTTCCTCTTCTTCGTGCTGCGAGACAGTCGTCACTTCCCTGGCTGGCTCTCGCGGGTGATGTCGTGGGACGCCAACCTCACCGAGGAAGTCGTCACCGTGGTGCGGGGGTCGCTGCGCGGCTACTTCAAAGGGGTCGGCATCACCACCCTCGTGACGGCGCCCATCTTCATGGTGCCGCTGCTGCTGCTCAACGTGCCGTTGGCCGGCTCGATCTTCATCCTGTACTTCGCGCTTTCCTTCATCCCGTTCCTTGGAGCATGGATCACTGGCGCGTTCGCGGTTCTGATCGCCTTCGGATCCGGCGGAGCCTCCACCGCCGCGATCATCGGCATCACGTTCGTCATCTCCAACGGAACGATCCAGAGTGCCGTCAGTTCGTGGGCGCTCGGTTCGGCTCTTCGCATCCATCCGATGGTGGTGCTGCTGGCCACACTGATCGGCGGGACTGTGTTGGGCCTCATGGGCATGGTCCTCGCTCCGCCGCTCGCCGCAGCGTCCGCCCAGTCCCTGTCCGTCATCAGGGGACGGAACGCGGCGAGCGTCGGGACTCCCGATCCCGGCGCGTCGCCGCCCGCGACCCCCGTCGAGGGCTGAAAGCTCGGGGAACCCGATCGGCGACGCCTTCCGGCCGCGCCCTGGGTTGTTGGTACGGTGCACGGGTGACAGCGAGACTGGACGGGAAGTCGGTGCGCAGGGCACTGACGACTCCTCGCGCGGCTGGTGTCGCAGGGGTGCTCTTTGCGGTCCTGTCCGCCATCAGCATCGTGTTGATGCGGACCGCTCTGGATCGTCATGCCGACGTCACGGTTGTCTGGACAGGGCCGGAGGCCAGCCAGATCCGGTGGGCGCTGAGTCTGATCCCGTACGCCGGGATCGCGTTCCTGTGGTTCATCGGGGTCGTTCGCGACCGATTGGGTGATCTGGAGGACAGGTTCTTCGCGACCGTTTTCCTCGGCAGCGGCCTGGTGTTCCTCGCGTTGCTGTTCGCCTCTTCGTCCATCGCCGGTGGGATCCTGGCGACGGCGGAGGCGGACGCCAGCGCCGCGTGGCTGGTCATGACCTTCGCCCGGGCCGAGATGGTCGAGATCACCAACGTGTACGCGCTGCGGATGGCGAGCGTGTTCATGATCTCGTTGGGCACCGTTTGGCTGCGGACAGGCCTGATGGGGCGCTGGACGGTCGGCCTGACCTACGCCCTCGCGTTGGTCTTGCTTGTCATGATCAGCTTCAGCCTGTGGGTCCAGTTGGTGTTCCCCGTCTGGACGCTGCTGATCAGCGTCCGGATCCTGCTGGCGTCGAAGAAGGAGATGCTCATCGAGGAGTGAGCCTGGGCCGCTCCTCGATGAGCATCCGGTCGAGACAAATTGTCGCAGATGCGGCGCTATGCTGATTCCCGTGCCGCACTATCGGATCAGCGAGGCCGCTGAGCTCCTCAACGTCAGCGACGACACCCTCCGCCGCTGGATCGACGCCGGACGCCTCGCGTCCGTCGCAGACGAATCGGGACGCCGCGTCGTCGACGGCGTCGGACTCGCCCGCCTCGCCCAGGAACTCGCCGGCGACACGGCCCACCCCGGGCACACCTCGGCGCGCAACCAGTTCCGCGGGCTCGTCACCCGGGTCGTCTCCGACCCGGTCATGAGCCAGGTCGAACTGCAGTGCGGGCCCTTCCGGGTCGTGTCGTTGATCTCGACGGAGGCCGTCCGCGAGCTCGGGCTGGAGCCCGGCGTCGTGACGACCGCGCGGATCAAGGCCACCAACGTCGTTCTCGATCACTGAGGGGGGACGATGAAGCGAGTCGCCACCCTGGTGCTGGCGTTGGCCACCGTGCTGGCGGGCTGCACCGGGCCCGCGGCGCGGACCGGCGGTTCGCCCAGCGCCTCCCCCTCGACCACGGTCCGCGTGGCGGCCGCCGCCGACCTGAAGTACGCGCTGGAGGACGTGCGGGCCGAACTGGCCCCCGCGGGCATCGACCTGGCGCTGACCTTCGGCTCCTCCGGCACGTTCTACCAGCAACTCCTGAACGGCGCTCCCTTCGATGTCTATCTGTCCGCCGACCTCGCCTACCCCGAGCAGCTCGCCCGGGCAGGATTGGCGGCACCCGAGGACGTGTTCCCGTACGCGGTCGGCCGGCTCGCCGTGTGGGCGCCGAACGACTCCCCGGTCGACCCCGGGCGCGGGCTGCAGGCCGTCCTGGACCCCGGCGCGACGAAGGTGGCGATCGCGAACCCGGAACACGCCCCCTACGGCAAGGCGGCCGTGGCCGCCCTGACCAGCGCCGGGCTCTACGACCGGGTGAAGCCGAAGCTGGTGTTGGGCGAGAACGTCGCCCAGGCCGCCCAGTTCGTCGAGTCGGGCAGCGCCCAGGTCGGGATCATCGCGCTGTCGCTCGCGCTGGCTCCGCCCCTGACGAAGGCGGGACGCTACGCCGAGGTTCCGCTCGACACCTTCCCCCGCCTCGACCAGGGCGGCGTGGTCCTCAACTCGGCCCAGGATCCGGCAGCCGCGCATCGTGTCCGCGACTTCCTCCTCGGTGACCGCGGCCGGGCCATCCTGAAGCGGTACGGCTTCTTCCTCCCGGGGTCCTGACCGTGGATTGGGCCGCCATCGAGCTGACCGCCGTCCTGGCGCTCGCCACGACCGCCATCCTCCTGGTGCTGGCCATCCCGCTCGCCGCCTGGCTCTCGTTCAGTCGGCGCCGGTGGACCGTCCTGATCGAGGCGGTCGCCGCCCTACCGCTCGTGCTGCCCCCTACCGTGCTGGGCTTCTACGTGCTGCTGGCGCTCGGCCCCCGCTCGCCTTTCGGCGCATGGTGGCAGTCGCTGACGGGCAGGACCCTCCCCTTCACCTTCACCGGCCTGCTCATCGCCTCGGTCCTCTACAGCCTGCCCTTCGCGGTCCAGCCCCTCCTGGCCTCCTTCGCCGCCGTCGACCTGCGGCTGCGGGAGGCGTCGGCGACCCTCGGCCACTACGCCGCGGGAACCCTGTGGCGGGTGGTGCTGCCGCTGTCCCGCCCCGGACTGGCCACGGCTGCCGTGTTGACCTTCGCCCACACGGTCGGGGAGTTCGGGGTCGTCCTGATGGTGGGCGGCAACATCCCGGGCGAGACCCGGACGCTGTCGATCTCGATCTACGACAGCGTTCAAGCCCTCGACTACGCCGCCGCGGGGAGAACGAGTCTCGGCCTGTTGGTGTTCTCGGTCGCGGTCCTGACCGCGACCTACGCGCTCCAACGGCGGGGAGGCCCTGGGTGGCCGACACACTGAGGATGCGGGTCCGACGCCATGTGCTCGATGTCGACCTCGAGATCGACCTGGCCGCCTCACCGGTCACCGTCGTGTTCGGCGAGTCGGGGGCCGGGAAGACGACACTGCTGCGCTGCGTGGCCGGGCTCGACCGGCCCGAACCGGGCAGCCGGATCTCCTTCGACGGACAGACTTGGGACGACGGCCGCACCCACGTGCCGACTCAGCGGCGTCGTGTCGGCTTCCTCTTCCAGAACCATGCGCTGTTCCCGCACTTGGACGTCGACCGGAACGTCGCCTTCGGCCTCCGGCACCTGCCGCGCGCCGAGCGGCCCCACCGGGTCAGGGCGGCCCTGCGCAGCGCCGGCGCCGAGCACCTCTCAGGCCGGCCGGTCCGGCAGTTGTCGGGCGGCGAGGCGCAGCGGGTGGCGTTGGCGCGTGCCCTGGCGCCCCAGCCGCGGCTGCTGCTGCTCGACGAGCCGCTGTCGGCCCTCGACAGCCCGACCCGGACGCGGCTGCGGGTCGAACTCCGCCGCCTGCTCCGGTCGGCCGGCGTGCCGGCCCTCGTCGTCACCCACGACCGGGCCGAGGCGCTGACCCTGGGCGACCAGCTCGCCGTGCTGCACGCGGGCAGGCTGCACCAGCTGGCCCCCGTCGAAGAGGTCTTCTCGCGCCCCGCGACCGCCGAGGTGGCCCGGATCGTGGAGACCGAGACCGTCGCGCCGGCCGTGGTGCTGGGCGAGGCGGCCGGCCTCACCCGGGTCCAGTGCGGGCGGGCGGAACTCGTGGCGGTGGCGACCACCGACCTGTCCCCCGGCGACCCGGTGCTGGCCTGCGTGCGGGCGGAGGAGGTGGCCCTCGACGTCGCCGACGCCGCCCCGGCCCACGGGAGCCCCCGCAACCGGCTCGCCGCCCTGGTTCTGGAGGTGCAGCTGGCGGGCCCCCTCGTGCGCGTCGCCCTGGACGCCGGCTTCCCGCTCGTCGCGTACGTCACCCGGCCGGCCGCCGACGATCTGCACCTGCGCCCCGGCCTGTCCGTGACCGCCGTCGTCAAGGCCCCCGCCATCCATCTGGTGCCTCGCTGAGGCCGGTTCGCCGGCGAGGAATGTGCGGTTGTGTGCCCGGGCGACCCGTCCCTGCGCTAACTTTGGCGCAGGATGCACTTACTTTTCCGGCAGCAGCTACGACGTTGCCTCAAGTTTCGACAGGAGGTGCCATGACGAGCGGGCCACCCCTGGCATTGCTGGCGTCCCCGGTGCGCCGAGACATCCTCCGCGTCCTGTCGTCGTTGCCCCTCACACCCACCCCCGCCGCGCCGCGCACGCGCCGCGAGGGGCTGACCGCCTCGGAACTCGGCGAGCGGCTGAACCTCCACGTGACCACGATTCGCTTCCACGTCGACCAGATGCTGGCCGCCGGCCTCCTTGTCGCCCGCGACGTGCCGATCGGGGTGGGTCGGCCGCGCCGCTTCTACTCGGCGCATCCCGGCCACGCCTCGGTCAGCGAGCCCGACGCCTACCGCATCGTCGCGGACATCCTCGCCGACGCCTGCGCGGCGGCGAGCCCGGCGGGGCCCCTGGCCGCGGTGGAGACCGCCGCACGGGTTTGGGCGACCCGCCACGCGGCGGCCGCCCTCAGTCACGGGGTGCCGCTCGGCCATGGGGCCTCGGAGAGGCTGGACCTCCTGGTCGACCTCCTCGGCCGGTGGGGGTTCGCCCCTCGGCTGAGCCAGGCCGACCCCTCTCCTACGATCGAGCTGACGGCCTTTCCCGCACCCGACCTCGCCGAGCGCCATCCTGCGCTCGCAGCCAGCATCGAGCGCGGCCTCGTCGGCGGCGTCCTGGCGGTCCTGGACGCCGACCTGCGGCTCGAGGTGGGCGCACTGGATCGCCCCGGGACAGCGATCATCCGGCGGCCCGGCCCAGGGGCCGGCGCCGCCGGATGATCGCCGCGTCGTCGGATCAGCTGGGCTTCGGGGCCCCCGGGCGTGCGTAGCGCCACCAGGTGAGCGCCACGCACAGGACGGCGAAGGCGACACCGATCGCATAGAACGCGACCGGCCCCATCAGGCTGAGGCCGACCCCGAACAGGAAGGGGCCGAAGGCTGCGATCGCGGACGTCCAGCCGATGACACCGCCGGCCTGCCGCTTCTCGAAGATCATCGGCATCTGCTTGAAGGTCGAGGCGTTCCCGATGCCCGCGAACAGGAAGATCGCGAGCATGCCCCAGAAGAACCTCTGGAAGCCGGACTCGAGGGCGGCCGCCGAGGAGGTGTCCGGGGTCAGGGCGGTCATGGTGAAGGCGATCGAGGCGATGAGCCCGAGCCCCGAGACGAGGGTCCAGATCGCGCCGCCCATCTTGTCGGTCAGCGGCGAGAACGCGAAGCGTGCGACCGCCCCCACCATGGCGCCCCAGAAGACGAACGTCGCGGGGTCCGGCACCTGATACCCGGCCACCAGCACCTTGGCCGCGGCACCCGCCCCGGAGACGATCGCGGGGTTGCCGGCGCCGTAGAGGTTCGCCGACAGCAGGGCGAACTGGGCGGACAGCCCCGAGAAGGTGCCGAAGGTCATGATGTAGAGCAACGTCATGAACCAGGTGTCCTTGTTGCTGAAGATGTCGAACTGCTGCCGCACGTTGGCCTTGATCGGCACCGACTTGAGCAGCGTCCACGCCAGGATCACACCGACGACCACGAACGGCACCCAGATCAGCGCGGCGTTCTGGTAGAACACGGACCGGTCGGGCTTGCCCGGGGTCTTCAGCACCTGCGGCGTCCCGATCAGGGCGAAGCCGACGAGCAGCGGGGTGAGCAGCTGCACGACCGAGACGCCCAGGTTGCCGATGCCGGCCTGCAGGCCCAGCGCCGTGCCGGAGAGCCGCTTGGGGAAGAAGTACGACGTCGAGGGCATGAAGCCGGAGAATGCGCCGCCGCCGATGCCCGCGAGGAACGCCAGCGCCATCAGCGCCCAGTACGGGGTGCCGGGGTCCTGGATCGCCACCGCCCAGCCGATCAGCGGCACGAGCAGCAGCGCGGTGGTCAGGGTCACCATCTTCCGGGTGCCCATGATCGGCGGCAGGATCATCCAGAGGATGCGCAGCCCGCCGCCGGAGAGGCCGGGCATGGCGGCCATCCAGTAGAGCTGGTCCTTGGTGAAGCTGAACCCGATCGCGTTGAGCTTGCCGATCAGTGCGCTGGGCAGGAACCACGCGATGAAGCACATCATCAGCGCGAACGTCGTGATCGACAACGTGCGCCAGGCCAGCGAGGAGTTCCAGGACGCCTCGTCCTCGGGATTCCAGGACTGGAGCCATTCCCCGCCGCGGCGGACGGGTTCGGTGGTGGTCATGCGCGGGTCTCCTCGAGGGTCGTGGCGGTGGACGAAGAAGCGGGGGCGGCGCCGGGGGCCGGCACCTCCACCAGGTCGTTGAGGTGGGCGGACTCACGCTGGTGCATGCGGAGGATCGTCCAGTGCATCCAGCCCAGCGAGACGAGGACGAACACCAGCAGGATGGCGAACGCCGACGACCACATGCCGGTCGCCACCTGGGTGTACGAGAACATCAGCGGCAGGAAGAAGCCGCCCAGGCCGCCGAGCATGCCCACGAGCCCGCCGACGGAGCCGACGTGGTCGGGGAAGTAGGTCGGGATGTGCTTGTAGACGGCGGCCTTGCCGATGCCCATCGCGCAGCCGACGATGAAGACCAGGAAGACGAACAGCCACAGGTTCATCCCGTAGTGGAGCAGGGCCGTCTCGGTGCCGTCGGGATTGTGCAGCACGATGTGGCCGTTCGGCATCATCAGGATCGCGCAGGCCGCGCCCATGATGAAGAACGTGGCGTACATGGCGCGCCGGGCGCCCCAGCGGTCGGAGATCCAGCCGCCGAGCGGCCGCAGCAGCGAGGCCGGGAAGATGAAGGTGGCCGTCAGCAGGGCGGCGGTCTGGAGCGGCACCCCGAAGCTCTTGACGTAG
The DNA here is from genome assembly GCA_012517965.1 of Propionibacterium sp. Lineage (GTDB taxonomy): Bacteria > Actinomycetota > Actinomycetes > Propionibacteriales > Propionibacteriaceae > Propioniciclava. The sequence goes on from JAAYTZ010000073.1 coordinate 58,129, forward strand.
TAGCTGGGCAGGTAGGCCGAGAAGGCGACGTAGGCACCGAAGACGACGACGTAGTACAGGCTGAACCGCCAGACCCGGATGTCCTTCAGGGGCTGCAGCATGTCCCGGACCGACTGGTTCGAGCCGGGCACCCGGTCCTTGTGCGGCGTGATGAAGAACATCGCCACGGCCGTGGCGACCAGCAGCACGGCGTAGATGATGGGGACGACGCGCCACCCGCCGGGGATGAACCCGAAGTACGTGGCGCCCGCGGTCCCGGCGATGATGGCCGGCCCGATGAACTTGGTGACCGACGCGCCGACGTTGCCCGCCCCGAACACGCCCAGCGCGAAACCCTTGCGGCGGTGGCTGAACCACGCGGAGTTCCAGGCGATGCCGACGCTGAAGCTGTTGCCCACGAAACCGACGAGGAACGCGAGCACCAGCAACATCGGGTAGCTGTTGGCGAAGGAGACCGCCACGGACGCCACCGCGCCGGACAGCAGCAGGTACAGCATGACCTTCTTGCCGCCGATGCGGTCAGCCAGCATGCCGGCGGGCAGCCGCCACATGGAGCCGTTCAGCACCGCCAGCGACGTGATCCAGAACAACTCGGGGTTGGTGAGGTTGAACTCCTTCTGGATCTCGACCCCGAGGATGCCAAACATCAGCCACACCGCGAACATCAGGGTGAAGCCGATGGTGGAGAGGGTGAGGACCCGTGCAGAGCCGGGTGCCTCGTGGTGGTCGACGTTGGCCACGGTCGCTCCGTCCTGAGAGAGGAGCTGATCTCCTCTAATTCCGAAACTGCCGCCCGCAGCCTACACCCGCACGACACGGACGGCGCCGCTGCCCTGACAACAGCCACGGACGCTCGACAGCGAACCCGGTTCCCAGACCCGGGAGCCCCGGCTAATCCGACCGAACTGAGCCCGGCCTTCCGGCGCATCACCTATGCTGCGAGCGTAGTCCTCCAAATGCCCTGCTCGAGGGAAGGCATCGTGCATCGAAGGTCCCCGCAGGCGTCGGCGCTGACGCTGCTCGGCTCCCCTGTGCGGCGGTACATCGTGGACATCCTGGCCAACCTCCCGCTGACCCCCACGGACGCCGAGCCGCACTCCCGCCGCGAGGGTCTGACGGCCGCCCAACTGAGCCTCCGGCTGGGACTGCACGTGACCACCGTCCGGTTCCACCTCGACCAGCTCGTCGCCGGCGATCTGCTGCGGGCGCACGACAAGCGGGTCGGGGTCGGACGCCCCCGGCGCCACTACGCCATCAATCCGGGCAGCCTCGGCGAGGTGCGGCGTCCGGACGCCTACCGGCTCCTGGCGGACCTGCTCGCCGACAGCCTCGACACCGGGAGCGAGCCGGACGTCCGGTTCAACGCCGAGGAGGCCGCCGAGCGCTGGGTCGCCCGGAACGAGGGGGCCCTCATCCCGTCCGAACTGGGCACCGCCCCCGCCCGCACGCCCGGTCGGTTCCTCGCCAAGGTCGGCGGCCTGATCGACCTGATGGAGCGCTGGGGCTACGAGTCTGCGGTGCGGACGACGGACGCCGGCCGCACCGCCCACATCGAGATCGCGCACTGCCCGCTCCGTGAACTGGCCCTGCGCAACCCCGCCGTCGCCTGCGGCGTCCACCGCGGGCTCCTGCGCGCCGCGCTGGCGGCGCTCGGCGAGACTGAGACCGAGATCGGCCTGCGGCCGTTCACCGACTCCGACCCCTGCGTCGCCCGCATCACGTCGCACGCCGCTTTCACCGTCCCGGAGGGAGAACTATGACCGACACCCAGCCCCGCACCGCAGCCGGGCTCGACGGGCCGCTGGCCGACGCACTCGTCGGCACCCGGCGCTTCTTCACCAAGGCGGAGGTGAGCGCGGACCGCCGCGCCCTGTTCGCCGAGGGCGGCCGGGGCGACTGGTTCTACCGCGACCGGTGGGCGTACGACAAGGTCGTCCGCTCCACGCACGGCGTGAACTGCACCGGCTCCTGCAGCTGGAAGGTGTACGTCAAGGACGGCATCATCACGTGGGAGGCGCAGCAGACGGACTATCCGTCGCCCGGCCCCGACAAGCCCGACTACGAGCCCCGCGGCTGCCCGCGCGGTGCGGCCTTCTCGTGGTACACGTACTCCCCCACGCGGGTGCGTTACCCCTACATCCGCGGCACGCTGCTCGAGCTGTACCGCGCCGCGAAGGCCGAACACGGCGATCCCGTCGTCGCCTGGGCGTCCATCGTGCAGGACCCGGAGAAGGCCAAGCGCTACAAGAGCGCCCGCGGCAAGGGCGGCCTGGTCCGCGCCACCTGGGACGAGGCCGTCGAACTGGTGGCCGCGGCCCACACCTACATCATCAAGCGTTGGGGCCCGGACCGGATCGCAGGCTTCTCCCCCATCCCCGCCATGTCGATGGTCAGCCACGCCTCCGGCGCCCGCTACACCAGCCTCATCGGCGGCTCGATGCTGAGCTTCTACGACTGGTACGCCGACCTGCCCGTGGCCTCGCCCCAGGTCTTCGGCGACCAGACCGACGTCCCCGAGTCCGGTGACTGGTGGGACGCCGGCTACCTGATGATGTGGGGCTCCAACATCCCGATGACCCGCACCCCCGACGCCCACTGGATGACCGAGGCCCGGTACCGCGGCCAGAAGGTCGTCGTGATGAGCCCCGACTACGCCGAGAACGTGAAGTTCGCCGATGAGTGGCTGCCCGTCGCCCCGGGCTCGGACGCCGCCCTCGGCATGGCCATGGGGCACGTGGTGCTCAAGGAGTTCTTCGTCGACCGGACGGTCCCCTACTTCGACCTCTACTGCAAGAAGTACACGGACCTGCCGTTCCTCGTCGTGCTCGACCCGCAGTCCGACGGCACCTTCAAGCCCGGCAAGTTCCTGGTCGCCGGCGACTTCGACAACGACCAGCGCGCCAGCGAGAACGCGATGTTCAAGCCGGCGATGTGGGACACCGTGACCGACGCCCCGGCCATCCCCAACGGCACGCTCGGGCACCGGTTCGGCGACGAGGGCCTCGGCAAGTGGAACCTCGACCTCGGCGCCCTCAAGCCGGCGATGACGCTCCTCGGCGCCGGCGCCGAGGCGGCGGAGATCGTCCTGCCCCACTTCGACACCGCCCGCGGTGACGCGGAGCCGGTGCGCCGGGGCGTCCCCGTGCGCCGGGTCGGCGACCGCATCGTCACCACCGTCTTCGACCTGATGCTCGCCCAGTACAACGTCGGCCGCCCGGGGCTGCCCGGACAGTGGGCGTCCGGCTACGACGACGAGGCCGCCCTCTACACCCCGGCGTGGCAGGAGACCATCACGAATGTCGGGGCCGCGCAGGTGGCGCGGATCGCCCGCGAGTTCGCCCAGAACTCCGCCGACACCCAGGGCCGCTCGATGATCGTCATGGGCGCCGGCACCAACCACTGGTACCACTCCGACCTCATCTACCGCACGATGCTGATGCTGACGACCATCACCGGTTGCCAGGGACGCAACGGCGGCGGCTGGGCCCACTACGTGGGCCAGGAGAAGGCGCGTCCGATCACCGGCTGGGCGCAGATGGCGTTCGCCCTCGACTGGAACCGCCCGCCGCGGCAGATGATCCAAACCGGCTACTGGTACCTCAACACCGACCAGTGGCGCTACGACACCTTCGGCGCCGAGGAGCTGTCCGCCGGCGACGTCGGCAACGGCCTGTTCAAGGGCCGGGTCATCGCCGACCTGTTCGCGCAGTCGGCCCGTTCGGGCTGGATGCCGTCCTACCCGACGTTCGACCGCAACCCGCTCACCCTGGGCGACGACGCCAAGGCCGCCGGCCAGGAGGTCGGGCCGTACGTCGCGGCGTCCCTCAAGAGCGGCGCGCTGAAGTTCGCCGTGGAGGACCCGGACGCCGAGGAGAACTGGCCGCGCGCCCTCACCCTGTGGCGGGCCAACCTGTTCGGCAACTCCGCCAAGGGCGACGAGTACTTCCTCAAGCACGTGCTGGGCACCGACCACGCCGTCACCGCCGACGAGGCTCCCGAGGAGCTGCGTCCGCGCGACATCGTCTGGCGCGAGAAGGCTCCCGAGGGCAAGCTCGACCTCGTCCTCACCCTGGACTTCCGGATGACCAGCTCGACGCTGATGTCGGACGTCGTGCTCCCCGCAGCCACGTGGTACGAGAAGCACGACATCAACACCACCGACATGCACCCGTTCATCCACCCGTTCACCCCGGCGATCAACCCGCCGTGGCAGGCGAAGACGGACTGGGCGATCTTCCAGCTGCTGGCCGACAAGCTCTCCGAGTTCGCGGTGCGCCACTTGGGGACCCGCACCGACGTGGTGGCCGTGCCGCTCATGCACGACAGCCCGGACGCCATGGCGACCCCGCACGGCAGCGTGCGCGACTGGAAGACCGGCGAGGTCGACCCGATCCCGGGCGTGACGATGCCGAAGATCATCGCGGTGGAGCGCGACTACACGAAGATCGGCGAGAAGTACGGGGCCATCGGGCCGCTGCTCGACAAGTTGGGCACCACCCAGAAGGCGGTGACCGTCGACGTCACGAGCGCGATCGAGTACCTCAAGGGCCGCAACGGCGTCCGCGACGGTGACGGCGTGGCGACCGGGCGGCCGAAGCTCGACAACGGCATCAACGTCGCCGAAGCGATCATGGCGCTGGCCGGCACCTGCAACGGTCACCTGGCCACGCAGGGCTTCAAGACCCTGGAGAAGCGCACCGGAACCCAGCTCCACGACCTGGCGGCCGAGCACGAGGGCAAGATCATCACGTTCGCCGACATCGTCGGCCAGCCGACCCCGGTCATCACCTCGCCCGAGTGGTCGGGCTCGGAGACCGGCGGACGCCGCTACTCGCCGTTCACCATCAACGTCGAACGCAACAAGCCCTGGCACACCCTCACCGGACGCCAGCACTTCTACCTCGACCACGACTGGATGCAGGCCCTCGGCGAGACGCTGCCCACCTACCGTGGCCCACTCAACATGACCCAGCTGTTCGGCGAGACGCCGATCGGCGAGACCAACGAGCTGGGCGTGTCGGTTCGCTACCTGACCCCGCACTTCAAGTGGGCCATCCACAGCCAGTACCAGGACAACTGGTTCATGCAGCAGCTGTCGCGCGGTGGCCAGCAGATCTGGATGAGCGTCCAGGACGCCAAGAAGGTCGGCATCGACGACAACGACTGGGTGGAGCTGGTCAACCGCAACGGCGTGGTGAGCGCGCGCGCGATCGTGTCGCACCGGATGCCGGAGGGGACGATCTACATGTACCACGCTCAGGACCGGCTGGTGAACGTGCCGCTGACCGACACGAACGGTCGCCGCGGCGGCATCCACAACTCGATGACCCGGATCCTGATCAAGCCCAGCCACATCATCGGCGGCTACGCCCAGTTGGCGTTCGCGTTCAACTATCTCGGCCCCACGGGCAACAACCGGGACGAGGTCACGATGATCCGCAAGCGTTCCCAGAACGTCCAATACTGACCCGCCAGCCGAGTAGGGAGACGAATCATGCGCATCATGGCCCAGATGGCGATGGTCATGAACCTCGACAAGTGCATCGGCTGCCACACGTGCTCGGTCACCTGCAAGCAGGCGTGGACCAACCGCACGGGCACCGAGTACGTCTGGTTCAACAACGTGGAGACGCGGCCGGGCCTCGGCTACCCGCGCCGCTACGAGGATCAGGAGCAGTGGAAGGGCGGCTGGAAGCTCAAGAGCAACGGTCGGCTGACCCTCAAGAGCGGCGGACGCCTCCAGCGGCTGGCGTCCATCTTCAGCAACCCCAAGATGCCCGGCATCAAGGACTACTACGAGCCCTGGACCTACGACTACGAGAACCTGCTCAACGCCCCGGCGCAGAAGAACTTCCCGGTGGCCCGGCCGCACTCGATGCTGACCGGCGAGCCGATGCAGGTGACGTGGGGCGCCAACTGGGACGACGATCTGGGCGGCACCTACAAGCACGGCGTCGACGACGTCATGCTCGCGGGCATCGCCGACAAGGTGAAGTTCGAGTTCGAGCAGACGTTCATGTTCTACCTGCCGCGCATCTGCGAGCACTGCCTCAACCCGGCGTGTGCGGCGTCCTGCCCCTCCGGCGCGATCTACAAGCGCTCCGAGGACGGCATCGTGCTGGTCGACCAGAACCGCTGCCGCGGCTGGCGCATGTGCATCTCGGGTTGCCCGTACAAGAAGATCTACTTCAACCACAAGACGGGCAAGGCCGAGAAGTGCACCTTCTGCTACCCGCGCGTGGAGGTCGGCATCCCGACGGTCTGCTCCGAGACCTGCGTCGGCCGGCTGCGGTACATCGGCCTCATGCTCTACGACGCGGACGCCGTCCTGGCGGCCGCCTCGTTGGCCGACGACCAGGGCCTCTACCAGGCGCAGCGCGACGTGTTCCTCGACCCGCGCGACCCGGCCGTCGCGCGCGAGGCCGAGCGCCAGGGCATCCCGGTCGACTGGCTGGAGGCGGCGCGGCGGTCCCCGGTGCTGCGGCTCATCAAGGACTACGAGGTGGCGCTGCCGCTGCACCCGGAGTACCGGACGATGCCGATGGTCTGGTACATCCCGCCGCTGTCGCCGGTGGTGACGGCGCTCCAGGAGACCGGCCACGACGGCGAGAACGCCGGCAACCTGTTCGGCGCGATCGACGCGCTGCGCATCCCCATCGAGTACCTGGCCAACCTGTTCACCGCCGGCGACGTGGGGCCGGTGCGGCGCGTGCTCGACAAGCTCGCCGCCATGCGGTCGTACATGCGCGACGTCAACCTCGGCACCGAGCCGCAGGAGGACATCGCCGCGGCCGTCGGGATGACGGGCACGGAGGTCAGGGAGATGTTCCGGCTGCTGGCGATCGCCAAGTACGACGAGCGCTACGTGATCCCCACCGCGCACGTCGAGCACGCGCACGCCCTCGAGGAACTCGCCACCGAGTGCCCCGTCGGCGAGGGACCGGGCGAAGCGTTCGGTTCCCGGTCCGGCGCCCCGGTGCCGGTGGCGATCCAGACCCTGCGCGAGACCAAGGCCCGGATGCAGGCCGACGACATGGCGCAGGTGCCCGGCTCGGTCAGCTACCTCCAGTGGGACGGGAAGGGCGTGCCCGGCAAGGCCACCCCGCAGGAGGTCGCCGAGCGACCCGGCATCCCCGGCGGCGACCGATGAGCTGGTTCGGGCGCCGGCGCGCCCGGCCGCGGCTGTCGCCGTTCGACCTGGCCACGACCTGGCAGGCGGCGTCGCTGCTGCTCGACTACCCGTCGGAGGAGCTCCGCGACCGGCTGCCCGCGATCAAGGACGCCGTCGCGCAGCTTCCGCCGGAGGTGGCCCAGCCGCTCACGCGGCTGGCCGACTGGCTGGCGTCCGGGGACCTCTCGGACCGGCAGACGCGCTACGTCGACACGTTCGACCACACCCGCCGCTGCGCGCTGCACCTGACCTACTACGCCTTCGGCGACACCCGCAAGCGTGGCGTCGCGCTGGTCCGGTTCAAGCAGGCGTTCCGTACGGCCGGCCTGGAGGTCACCACCGACGAGCTGCCCGACCACCTGTGCGTCGTGCTCGAGTTCGGCGCGCTGGGCGATCGGGAGGTGGCCTGGAAGCTGCTCAACGACCACCGGGCCGGGCTGGAGGTCCTGCGCCTGGCGCTCGCCGAGCGGCGCTCCCCCTGGCTGGACGGCGTCCTGGCCGTGACCGCCACCCTGCCCCCGCTGGGCGACGACGAAACCGCCGCCGTGGCCAAGCTGCTCGCCGAGGGTCCCCCCGGCGAAGAGGTCGGCATGGACGCGTACGCCCTCGACCCCCGACTCAATCCGCATCCCGCCGCCGACGAGGCCTCTGTGCAAGGAGCACTGGCATGACTACGTTCCTGTGGGTCGTCTTCCCCTACCTCGCGATCGGCGCGTTCGTCGCCGGCCTGATCTGGCGCTACCGCTACGACAAGTTCGGCTGGACGACGCGGAGCTCCCAGCTGTACGAGAACCGGCTGCTCCGCATCGGCAGCCCGCTGTTCCATTTCGGCCTGCTGCTGGCGATCGTCGGCCACGCGATGGGCCTGATCATCCCCAAGGCCTGGACCGACGCGATCGGGATCGAGCAGGACGTCTACCACCTGGCGGCCGTCGGCGGCGGGGTGACCGCGGGCCTGATGATCACCGCGGGGTTCATCATCCTGGTGTTCCGGCGGCGCACGACCTCGTCGGTGTTCCAGGCGACCACCGTCAACGACAAGGTCATGTACCTGATCCTCGGCCTGGTGATCCTCCTGGGCATGTGGAACACGCTCTCGACCGCCATCGGCGAGTTCATCGGCAATCACTACAACTACCGCGAGGGCGTCTCGCCGTGGTTCCGGAGCATCTTCACGCTGAGCCCGAACCCCGACCTGATCGCGTCCGCGCCGTTCCAGTTCCAGGCGCACGCCTTCCTGGCCTTCCTGCTGCTGATGATCTGGCCGTTCACCCGCCTGGTGCACGTGTTCAGCGCGCCGTTCGGTTACGTGAACCGCCCCTACATCGTCTACCGCTCCGCCGGCGACCGCCCGGGCCCGACCGCCGGCTCGCGCGCCCCGCAGGGCACCTGGCGTTCCCCGACGGCGAGGAAGGGCTGAGTTGCCGGACCTGGACCGCACGGCCTGGTGGGAGTGGGTCGAGCACGTCGCCGGCGCGCTCGACGTCCCCCCCGAGGCCGTAGACATCGACTTCATTCATTCGCTGACGCAGGTCGTGGCCCACGAGTTCCAGCGCCCGATGGCGCCGGTGTCGGCCTACATCCTCGGGGTAGCGGCCGCGCAACACCCCGAGCGCAGCCTCAAGGAGCTTCGTTCGGCCATCGTCGCGGTCGTTCGTTCGGACCCCGGAACGGCCTGACAGGGCCCGCCCTCAGCCAACACGAGGCCCCTCCCCCCGGGTGACCGGGTCGGAGGGGCCTCGTCCGCTCAGCCGCGGACCGCTGTCGACAGCAGCGGCCCGAACTGCGCCAGCGCGCCGGCGAGCAGCAGGCCGAGCGCGCGGTAGAGCGGCGTGGCCGCCCCAGCCGTCACCTGGGCGGCGAAGCCGGGCACCCAGGGCTCCAGGTGCTCCGTGCAGAACTCGACGGCGCCGACGGCCAGGCGGCGCACCTCGCCGTCGTCGCCGCGCTCCAGGGCGTCCAGCGCGGCGGCCGCCAACGCCCCGACGAAGGCGAGTTCGAGCCCGACATGATCGTCGGGCTCCCGGTTGAGGGCTGGGGCCTGCAGCCCGTAGGCCGCGTACGCCCGGCGCACCTCGAAGGTCTGCCGGTCGAAAACGAGCCGATCCTCCCCGCGGTGCACCGACTCCCAGGGGCAGGCCAGCATCGGGCCGGGCCCGACGAACAGTGCGGCGTAGTCGGCCCGCAACGCGTCCGACGGGGCAGGGTGCCGCACGAAGGCGTCCAGAGCGGCGAGCCCGGCGACGGTGTCGGCGTCCCGGGCCAGCGGCCAGTCTGCGATGAAGGCGGGGTCGAGCTGCGCGACGGCGTCGGCGGCCTCCGGCCGGAGCAGCAGGTGGGCCAGGAAGGCGCAGGCGGACGCGACGGCGTCCAGCGCCTCCCCGGCCCCGTCCGCTGCCGTCACACCCCGATCCTGACCATCGAGGCGTAGAACAGCATCCGCCCGATGACCTCGCCGGCCAGCACCAGCACGAAGGCGACAATCGCCGCCGTCGGCATCAGCCGCTTGCCGGCATTGCCGTCGGCCATCCGGTAGAGCATGAAGAACAGCGCCGCGATGCCGGCGAAGGTCAAGATGTTCTGCGCGGCCGAGTACACCCCGTAGGTGTTGACCAACAGGTCGAGCGACTCCCGGGCGGCCTGCTCCGGATGGGTGCCGAGGTAGCCGATGTACGCGGGCTGCCCGATGTACTTGGCGCCCAGGCCGAACAGCCCGCCCAGCGCGATGCCGCGGACGGAGCGACCGACCAGGGCAGCGGCCTCCGGCGTCTCGACGCCCTTGGCCTCGCGGCGTTGCGCCGCGATCACGAGCGCGGCCCCGACGGCCAACCCGCCGAGCAGGAGGGCCGTGATGAAGAACCGCACCGGGGTGAAGTACGTCGCCCAGGCCGGCACGGTGCGCAGCGAGTACACCTGGCTGATGGCGAACACCAGGAAGGCGCCGACGGCCGCCGTGAGGACGGCGAGCACCTGCCGGAGCACGTGCGGGCCCAGCTTCTTCCACTGCAGGAAGGCGAAGACCGCGCCCAGCCCGGCGAACGCCGACCCGGCGAAGATCTCGGCCGACAACCAGCTGCCGCCGAGATGCAGCAGCGAGTTCGCCGCCCGCAGCGGCGAACCCAGGTGCAGGGTGGAGGCCGCCATGCCCAGGACGAGCAGCGGGCCCACCGCGTACAGCGCCGGGTCGGTGACCCGGTCCATCGTCTCCTGGGGCACCTTGGCGCCCAGCAGGTGGATGAGGCCCAGCACGATGAACGAACCGGCCGACATCTGGGCGGCGATCGTGAAGATCACCAGGGGGAGTTCGTGCAGCATGTCAGATCTCCTTGGGGTTGCCGATGCGGCCGGTCCCGGTGCCGGACACCTGCGCCCGGTGGTGGGGGCTGATGACGAGATTCGGCTTCGTGACGGACGCCGCGGGCAGCGGCTCGATGGAGGCCATCGCCCCATACTTGGCCCGAAGTTCGGCCACCTCACCGAAGTCGAGCGCTCGGCTGGGGCAGGCCGCGACGCACGCGGGGGTCTGGCCGGCCGCGAGGCGGTCGGAGCAGAAGTCGCACTTCGTCATGACGCCCTTGGCCTCGTTGAACTGCGGCGCGGAGTACGGGCAGGCCATCGCGCAGTACTTGCAGCCGATGCAGATCTCGGGTTCGACCTTGACGATCCCGTTCTCGCCCTTGCGCATCGCCGTCGAGGGGCAGGCCTCGACGCAGATGGGATCGTCGCAGTGGTTGCAGGAGTAGGAGGTGTAGTAGCTGAACACGTCCTGGGTCATGGTGCCCGTGCGCTCGTCGACGAGCCACAATCCGCCCGAGTACTCGGCGACGCGGCGCCACCGGACGCCCACGGGCAGGTCGTGCTTGTCCTTGCAGGCGATCACGCAGGCCTTGCAGCCGGTGCACTTGGTCTGGTCGAAATAGAACGCCAGTTGCTTTGCCATGGCCGCGCTCCTATGCCTTCTGGACCTGGACGAGGTTGCTGTGCTGGCCGTTGCCCTTGGCGTAGGACGTCAGCTTCTGCGACGTCAGGACGTTGACCGCGCCGGCCCGGTCGACACCCCCCGGGGTGTCAGGTTTGTACCAGGCCCCCTGCGGCACCGAGACCACGCCCGGCATGATGCGGGGGGTGACGTACGCGGGCAACACCAACTTGCCGCGGTCGTTGAACACCATGATCGCGTCGCCCTGGGCGATGCCGCGGGCCTGGGCGTCCAGGGTGTTGATCCAGACGTGCTGCGGGTGCGCCTCCTTCAGCCACGGGCTGTTGCCGTAGGAGCTGTGGGTGCGCTGCTTGTAGTGGTGGCCGATGCACTGCAGCGGGTACTTCGCCTGGAGCGGATCGCCGGGCATCTCGCGGGTCTGCCGGTAGATCGGCAGCGGGTCGATGGCGTTGCCCTCGACGTCCATCGGCCAGTCCTGGCTCATGAGGTAGAGGTTGGACGACCAGATCTCGATCTTGCCCGACGGCGTCCCCAGCTTGTTGGTCACCGGGTCGTCGCGGAACTTCTTCATGCTGATGTAGCTGTCGAGCTTCTTCTTGAAGATGCCCTGGGTGCGCAGTTGGTCGAACGTCGGCAGGTCGGGGATCGCCTTGCGGCTCTCGTCGAGGAGCCATCGCACCCACTCCTCCTGGGTGCGGCCCTCGGTGAACTGCTCCTTGACGCCGAGACGTTCGGCGATGTTCGTCAGCTGCTCGTACACCGGCACCGAGTCGAAGAGTGGCTCGATGGCCTTGTCGGCGAGGATCGTGTAGCCGAGGTTGCCGGCGCTGCCCTGGGCGATGACGTCGACCTGTTCGGCGGTGGTGGCGTCCGGCAGCACCAGGTCGGCCCACCGCGCCGACACCGTCATCTGGTTGTCGATCACGACGATCATCTCGCACTTGCTCTCGTCGCTGAGGATCTCGAGCGTCTTGTTGATGTCGCCGTGCTGGTTGACCGTGGCGTTGCTGCCGTAGTTCCAGATGAACTTGATGTCGGCGCCGAGCACGACGTCGTGCTTGACGTTGGCGTTGGAATTGAGGTTGGCCGCGTTGCGGATGCCCTTGCGGTAGTCCATGCCCTTGCCGGCGACGATGGCGTCGGTCCAGGCGTAGAACGGCAGCACGGGCTGGACCGGGTTCTTGAGCACCGGGAACGAGACCATCGGCAGGGCGGCGGAGCTCTCTCGCTCGCCGTTGCCGCCGCCGGAGATGCCGACCTGCCCGATCATGTTCGCCAGCAGCATCGGCGCCCGCGCCTGGTTCTCGCCGTTGGAGTGCCGCTGGATGCTCCAGCCCTGGTTCACCGAGCACGGCTTGGTGGTCGCGATCTCACGGGCGAGGCGGGTGATGGTGGCCGCGGGGATGCCGGTGATCTTGGCCGCCCACTGCGGGGTCTTCTCGACGCCATCGGGGCCTAGGCCGAGGACGTAGCTCTTGTAGGACGAGTTCGGCGGCGCGCCGGCCGGCAGGTGCGCCTCGTCGAAGCCGGAGCAGTAGGTGTCGAGGAACGCCTGGTCGACCAGGTTCTCCTTGATCATCACGTGCGCCATGCCGGCGACGAGGGCGGCGTCCGTGCCGGGGCGGATCGGCACCCACTCGTCGGCCAGGTTCATCGCGGTGTCGGAGAGCCTCGGGTCGATGACGATGACCTTGTGTCCGGCCGTGCGCTTGACCGTCTGGGTCACGAACACCTCGCCGCCGCCGGACATGCGGGTCTCGTGCGGGTTGTTGCCGAACATGACCACGAGGCGGCTGTTGACCAGGTCGTCGTTGCTGTTCGAGCCCTGCCAGGCGCCGTAGTGGAAGTCGACGGCGGCCTCGATCTGGCCGCAGCTGTAGTCGTTGTACTGGTCGAGGAACCCGCCGAGGCAGTTCATCAGGCGGGCGATCGCCGAGCCGCCCGGCGGCCAGGACCGGGCCACCGTCGCGCCGATGACGCCGGTGCCGTACTGGATGAAGACGCTCTCGTTGCCGTACTTGGCGATGGTGTCCTTCAGCTTGTCGGCGATGATCGTGTACGCCTCGTCCCAGCCGATCTCGGCCCACTTGCCCTCGCCGCGCTTGCCGGTGCGCTTGAGCGGCTTCTTCAGCCGCTCGGCGGAGTAGATGCGCTGGCGGATCGACCGGCCGCGGACGCAGGCCCGGATCTGCTGGGTGCCGACCGCGTCGTCGCCGGTGTCGTCGGGGTCGACCCTGACGATCTGGCCGTCCTTCACGACGAGGCGCAGTGGACAGCGGCTGCCGCAGTTGACCGTGCAGGCGCTCCAGACGATCTTCTCGGCGGAAGGCGCCGGGTCGGCCGCGCTCGCCTGCTGCAGGCCGACGCCGCCCAGGCCCATCAGGCCGGCGGCACCGCCCGCGGCGGCACTCCACTGGACGAAGCGGCGGCGGCTGAGGGGCACCTCACCGACGCGCTCGAGGACGGTTCGCTGGTCGCTCATGGGTCGCTCCTCCACCCGCACCGGCTTCCCGGCCGTCTACCCCGGTTCGCTGGTCGCTCATGGGTCGCTCTCCAGGTGATGCGAGGGCGCCCCGGTGCGCCCCTCGGGGCCAGATTAGAGGACGCCGCGGCACTTGGTGCGGCAACTGTCGAGTGGCGCCGCCTCGGTGCCCGCGGCGCTCGCCTCGCGGCTGTCGGGGGCGCGTGGTACAACCGTCGGGTGATCGAGGAGCGCGTGAAGCTGACTGTGGAGGGGTATCTCGCCGAGGTGCTGGCACTGGTGGCGCCGCTGACCGACGTCGTGATGGAGCCGGCACCGCGGGCGGTGGGCCGCACCCTCGGCGAGCCGGTCACCAGCCGCGGCGCCGTGCCGGCGTTCGCCAACTCCGGGATGGACGGTTTCGCGGTGCACGCGGCCGACCTGGTCCCCGGGGCCGTGCTGCGCGAGGTCGCCGACCTCCCCGCCGGGTCGGGCGACGATCCTGCCGTGGGCCCGGGCGAGTGCGCCCGCATCATGACGGGGGCGCCGGTGCCGACCGCGACCGACACGGTCCTCCCGCGCGAGCTCGTCACCGAGACCCCCGCGGGCATCGTCGTGAACGAGGTCGTGCCCGCCGGCGCCAACGTGCGCCACGCAGGGGAGGATCTGGCGCCCGGCGACGCGGTGCTGCCCGTCGGGCACGTGCTGGACGCCCGCGCGCTGTCGCTCGTCGCCGCCTGCGGGCGCGACGAGGTGGCCGTGGTGCGGCGTCCGATCGTGAACGTCGCCTCGACCGGGGACGAACTGTCCCCGCCCGGGCGCGACCTGGACCGTGGGCAGATCTACGAGTCGAACTCCGTGTTCCTCGCCGAGGCCGCCCGGCGCGACGGTGCGGAGGTGCTGGCCACCGCCGTCCTGCCCGACGACCCGGACGCCTTCGCCGCCGGTCTGGACGCCCTCGCCCGCTTCGCCGACCTGGTGGTGCTCTCCGGCGGGGTCAGCGTCGGCGACTACGACGTGGTGCGGCAGGTGCTCACCCAGCGCGGCGAGGCCGCCTTCCGGCACGTGCACATGCAGCCCGGCAAGCCGCAGGGGTGGGCGAGGTGGCGCACCCCGGAGGGCCGGACGGTCCCCGTCCTCGCCCTGCCCGGCAACCCGCTGAGCGCCGCGGTCAGCTACGAGCTGTTCGTGCGCCCGGCGCTCGACCGGTTCCTGGGCCGCCCCTCCCCCGGCTGGACGGCCGCCGTCGTCGACGACGCCTGGCGTTCCCATCCCGGACGCCGCCAGTTCGTCCCGGTCGTCATCGAAGTCGGCGCCGACGGCGTCCGGCGGGTGCGACGCGCGCACCGGCGCGGGTCGGCGTCCCACATGGTCAGCGCCCTCGCCCTCGCGGACGCCCTCGCGGCGGTGCCGGAGGACACCATCGAGGTGGCCCCCGGCCAGGTGCTGCTCATCCGGCCGCTCACCTGACCGCGGACGGAGCGATCACCCGCCCCAGCCCGTAGGCCTGGTGCACGAACTGGATCGGGTGGACGGTCCGGACCCCGGTCGCCTTGGCGATCTGCCAGCGGCACGTCTCGGTGTCGCAGGCGACGAGCCCCTGGTGGGTGGCGGCCACCAGCTCGAACAGGGGACGCCCCACCGCTTGGGCGATCGCGTACTTCTCCCGCTTCAGGCCGTAGGTGCCGGCGATGCCGCAGCACGTGGCGTCGCTCTCCACGACCTCCAGGCCGGGGATCAGCCGCAGCAACTCGGCGGCCGGCACGCCGATGCCCTGGCTGCGCACCTGGCAGGGCTGGTGGTACGGCAGCCGCAGGTCGATGCGGGCGAAGTCGAGCGGCAGTTCGCCGGCGTCGTGCAACTCCAGCAGGAACTCGGAGATGTCGCGGGTGCGGGCCCCGACGTCGAGCAGGCCCGGGTCGTCGAGACCGAGGATCTCGTGGGCCTCGTGCTTGAGCATGCCGCCGCAACTGCCGGCGGTCGACACGATCGGCACCCCGGTCGCCGGGGCTCGAAGCTGGGCGACCAGCTTCCGGACCGACGCCGTCGCCTGCTCGAACAGGCCGTTGCTCTGCTCGGCCAGCCCGCAGCAGCCCTGCTCGGGGACCAGCACCTCGAAGCCGAGGTGTTCCAGCACCTCGATGGCGCAGCGGGCGGCCTCCACCTCGAAGTAGCCCCCGGCGCAACCGTGGAAGAAAACCACCGGCCCGCGGGTGGGCGTCCGGGTCGGGGCCGGACGCCGCTTCAGCCAGGCGCGCAGCGGCTCGGGGTGTGCGGTCGGCATCGGGGCGTCCGCGTGGACGCCGACGACCTTCTCCAGCGCGGTCCGGGCCAGCCGGTTGTCGAGCACCGCGTTCGCGACCGGGGCGACCGGGGTCATCGCTCGGCCCATCAGCGTCGTCCGCGTGATCAGGCGGTCGCGCAGCGGGACGCCTCGTTCGGCCTTCAGGACCGCCCGGGCCAGCGAGTTGAGCTCGGCGACGTGCACCCCCTGGGGGCAGACCACCGTGCAGGTGCCGCAACTGCTGCAGTAGTCGACCGACAGGTCGACGGACGCGCCGTGCCGGAACCGTTCGGCCTGCGGGCCGACGAACTTCGGCCCGGAGAACAGCGCCGTCACCCCCGCCACGGGGCAGCTCTGCTCGCAGATCGTGCACTTGACGCACTCGTCGAGCGTGAGCCGCTGGAGTTCGTTGTTGAGCCGCTGCCGCAGCCGGTCCGCCTCCGCCCTGCTCACCGGGCACCTCCCTCGATCATCGCGGCCGCGCGGACGGCCGTGGCGACGGCGATCCCGTCGCCCGACTTCTCCCGCCAGGGTTCCGGGCCGGCCAGGATGCCGCCGGCCACGTAGAGGTTGGGGTGCACCACCTTGTCGCCGGCGACGGGCCGGCCGGCCGCATCGGTGCGCACCCCGACCTCGAACAGCGGGTGGGGCGCCCAGTAGCGCGGGCCGACCAGGCCGGCGGCGTCCGCGGCGGTCAGCGGCAGGCCGAAGACCGTCTCGGCGATGGCGCCGCGGCTGTCGACGGCCAGCGCGCCGCTCTCGAAGCCGCCGGGGGCGTAGACGAAGTCGGACGCCGCCAGTGCCCGCGGCCCGCCCGCGGCCGCCACGGTCACCGTCGCCACGCGATCGCCGTCGGCGGTGAAGCCCGTGACGGCGCTGCCCAGGAGGATCCGGACGCCGGCCGCCGCGACCCGCGCCCGCAGCGCGTCCGCCAGCCGCAGCCCGGGCACCGACGGCGGCAGGAGCGGCACCTCGGCGACGGGACGCCCGATCAGTTCGGCGAGGCGGCGCCCGGCGCCCGGCCGGACGCCCAGCACGCCGGGCAGCAGCACGACGTCGCCCGCGCCGGCGGCGTCCCGGACGGCCACGGCGAACCGGTCCGCGAAGGCCGCGTCGTCGAGGGAGCGCGCATAGGTCAAGCCGGACGGGTCGGCCTCGCCGGGGCGGGCCGGCAGGTCGACCCAGGCCGCGGTCGCCCCCAGCGGGCCGCCGTCCGGGGCGGTCGACCGGGCGAGGTTGCCCGCGACGAGATCGGCGGGGAAGTCCTTGAGCTGCCGGACGCCCACCACGGCGTAGGTCAGGCCGCCCCGGGCGTCCGCCGCCACCATGGACGGCTGGGCCAGCGCCGTCGGGCGCAGCGCGCCGAGCGCCGTCGGCAGGTGCAGGTTGACCGCCGGATCCCCGACGAGCAACTCGGACCCGAGTTCGTCCCGCAGCCAGGTGACGGCCGCGGCCACGGCGTCCGGCCCCAGGCCCGCGTACGGATGCTCCGGCGGAACGGCCGCGACGGCGTCCAGCGGGCGCAGCACCCGCTCGGGGGTGTAGCCCAGGATGTCGATGGTGCCCTGGGCGAGCGACAGGCCGCCGACGCCGCGGGCGACGAGGGTGACGCTCCGCCCGGCGCGGGCGAGCCGGAGGGCGGCGGTGAGCCCCGCCAGGCCGGCCCCGATCACGACGACGTCTCTCATCGGACCACCTCCTGGTCCGGGGTCGGCAGGTGCTCGATGTCGAGCGTGCCGGCGTAGAGCCAGTGGTCGAGGGCGGTCTGCCGCACCTGGGCGCCGTACAGGATGGGCCACAAGCCGATCCAGCGGTTCTTCAGGAACAGCCGCAGCAGGCCGGTCGCGCGTTCGGCGTCCACGACCCGCTCGGTGACGGCGATGCCGGCGGCGCGACCGGCGCAGAACCCGCCCTGGCAGGGCCCCATCCCCAGCCGGAGCTGCCGCCGCAGGTCGTCCAGGGTGGCCAACGGCTCGCGGTGGAGCAGGTCGGTGAACATCCGCCGGCTCATCAGTTCGCACTCGCAGACGATCTGGTCGTCCAGCCGGTCGGCCTCCCGGTCCGCCAGGCGGTGCGTGACCACGTAGTGGCGCGAGCCCTCCGCGTACGGGATCTCCTCGTCGGCCGTCCGGCACGGCCGCCGCTCGCCGCGCTGGTCGCCCATGGCGTCCACGATGTGCTCGGCCATCAGGCGGTAGGTGGTGAGCTTGCCGCCGCCGATGGTGAGCAGTCCCGCGACGCCGTCGCGGGTCAGGTGGTCGACCACGGCCATCCCGCGGCTCATGTGGCGGGTGTCGTCGGCCGCGACCCGGTCGTCCCGGATCAGCGGGCGGGAGCCCGCCCACGCGTGCACCGCCCGCGCCCGCCGGAAGCCGGGGATCAGCCGCTCGCCGGCGTCCAGCATCTGCTGCACCTCGGCCGCGGGGATCGGCAGGTGGTCGGGGTCGCTCTCCTTGACGTCGGTGGTGCCGATCACCGACACGGTGTGGACCGGCACCAGGATGTCGCCGTCGGTCGGGTAGATCAGCCGGTTGACCACGGTGTTCACCACGCGGTGGTTCAGCGCGATCATGATGCCGCGGCCCGGGATCACCGGCACCGGGGGCAGCCCGGCGAGGTCCGTGATCCGACCGGCCCACGGCCCCGCGCAGTTGAGCACGAACGCGCACTCGATGACGACCTCCTCGTCGCGGCGCTGGTCGTGGCAGTGCACGGCCCGCACCCGGCCGTCCGCGATGTCGATTCGCGTCACCGGGTGATAGGTGAGCACCTTCGCGCCGTACGCGCGGGCGGAGTTCACCGCGCCCCAGACCAGCTGCCAGCCGTCGACGGAGGCGTCCTCGACCTCGATCGCGCGGGAGATGCCGCGGTTCAGCCGGGGCTCGCGTCGCAGCGCCTCGGCGACGGGGATCTCGCGCGCGGGGACGCCGGTCGCGGCCGCCCCGGCCAGGAACCGGTCGCCGTAGCCGGGGTCGTCGCCGGGGACGGAGACGAACAGCCCGCCGGTGCGTTCGATGGCCGGGGCCTGGATGCGGCTCAGGACGGCGTTCTCCCGCGCGCACTCGGTGGCCGACCCGGGATCGCTGACCACGTAGCGGCCCCCGGAGTGCAGCAGCCCGTGGAAGCGGCCCGTCGTCCCCTGGGCCAGGTCGGAGCGGTCCACCAGGACCGCCGTGTACCCCCGCATGGCGGCGTCCCGCACGACGCCCGCCCCCGTCGAGCCGCCGCCGACGACGACGACGTCCGCAGCCAGCCTCCGCACGGCACCACCCCTCTCCTCGGCCTGGAAGCCACCCTAGGCGCGAACGGGCCCGGCTGGCCGGGGGCGGGACGATCGGGCATCCTTGACCTGCCCGCCGCCGGGTCGCCGGACCGGCCGTCCGACGTTCGTGCCGCGACAGAGAGCCTCACCGTGACCGACCAGCCGTTCACCCACCTCGACCCCGCCGGGCAGGCCCGCATGGTCGACGTGACCGCCAAGACCCCGACGGTGCGCGCCGCCACCGCCGCCGGCTCCGTGCGCTGCGCCCCCGAGACCGTGGCGCTGCTGCGGGACGGCGCGATCCCCAAGGGCGACGTGCTCGCGGTGGCGCGGGTGGCCGGTATCGCCGCGGCCAAGCGGACCCCCGAGTTGCTGCCGCTCGCCCACGTCATCGGCGTCCACGGGGTGACCGTGGACCTGGAGATCACCGACGCCGGCGTCGACATCGTCGCGACGGTGCGCACCGCGGACCGCACCGGCGTCGAGATGGAGGCGCTGACGGCCGTCGCGGTCGCCGCTCTGAACGTCATCGACATGGTCAAGGGACGCGACCGCAGCGCCCACATCGCCGACGTGCGGCTGCTCGCCAAGGAGGGCGGCCGCTCCGGCACCTGGAGGCGGGATGGCTGAGCCGTTCGACGCCGTGATCCTGGCCGGCGGGCGCGGCTCGCGCCTGGGCGGCGTCTCGAAGGCCGACCTCGTCGTGGGCGGCGTGCGGCTGCTCGACCGGGTGCTCGCGGCCACCGCGGGAGCCTCCAGCGTGGTCGTGGTGGGCCGCGTCGCCG
Source organism: Propionibacterium sp. (assembly GCA_012517965.1). Classification (GTDB taxonomy): domain Bacteria; phylum Actinomycetota; class Actinomycetes; order Propionibacteriales; family Propionibacteriaceae; genus Propioniciclava. The sequence continues at coordinate 78,032 of JAAYTZ010000073.1, forward strand.
TGCCGGACGGCGTCCTGCTCACGATGGAGGAGCCGCCGGGCAGCGGCCCGGCGGCGGGCATCGTGGCCGGACTCGACGCGATCGCCGCGCCCGCCCCCCGCACGCTCGTCCTGGCCTGCGACCTTCCGGACGCCGCCGGTGCGGTCGCCGCCCTCCACGCGGCGGCCGAGGCCGACCCGGAGGCCGCCGCCCTCTGCGTGCGCAACCGGGACGGCGGCCCCGAGTGGCTGCTGGGCCTCTACACGACCGCGGCCCTGCGCCGAGCCGCCGACGCCTACGGAGACCCCCGGAACCGGTCGGTGCGTGGCATGCTGGGCCCGCTGAACCCCCGGCTCGTCGATCCCGGCGACGCCTCGGGCCACGACCTGGACACCTGGGCCGACCACGCCTCGTGGAACGCCCACCTGAGAAGGAGAAACGCCATGCGCCCACCGGAGGACCCGTCCGGCTGGCAGCCGTTCGTGACCAAGGCCTGCGAGGCCGTCGGGGTCGACCCGGCCCTCGTCGACACCGACGCCATCCTGACCATGACCCGCGAGATCGCGCACGCCGGCGCCCGCCCCATGGCGCCGGTCAGCGCGTACATCCTCGGCATCGCGGTCGGCCGCGGCGGCGACCCCGAGTACCTGCGGCGAGTGCTCGAGGACGCCGCGACGGCGGCCCCGCTGCCGCCGCAAGAGTGACGATGGCGACGGTCCGCTACTTCGCCGCGGCGGCCGCGGCGGCCGGGACGCCGTCCGAGCAGCTGCCCGCCGCGACGCTCGGGGCGCTGCTCGGCGTCCTCCGGGACAGCCACGGTGCGGAGTTCGCCCAGGTGCTCGGCCGCTGCTCGGTGCTGGTCGACGGCGTGGCGTCCACCGACCCGGCCACCCCGGTCGCCGAGGGCGCGACCGTCGACGTGCTGCCCCCGTTCGCGGGCGGCTGAGCCGGCGTCAGCCGCCGATCGCGCTCATGGGACGCTGCGGCTGCAGGAAGCCGGGCTCGTTGATGCCGTGTCCGGGCAGCTTGCGCGCCAGGCAGGCCGTGAAGATCGACCCGAGTTCCTCGTCGGACGCCCCCGCCCGCAGCGGCGTCCGCAGGTCGGACTCCTCGCGGGCGAACAGGCAGTTGCGCAGCTGACCGTCCGCGGTGAGCCGCAGCCGGTCGCACGCGCCGCAGAACGGCAGCGTCACCGAGGCGATCACCCCGACGGTGCCCGGGCCGCCGTCGACCAGGTAGCGCTCGGCGGGGGCGGCGCCGCGGCCGGGCACGGGCTCGACGGTGAACGCGGTCCGCAACATCGCGAGGATCTCGGCGCCGGTGATCATCGACTCCCGGCGCCAGGTGTGCCCGGCGTCCAGCGGCATGTGCTCGATGAACCGCAGTTCGTGCCCCTCGGCGACCGCCCACCGGACGAGGTCGACGGCCTCGTCGTCGTTGACCCCGCGCATCAGGAGCGCGTTGACCTTGATCGGGGCGAGTCCGGCCGCCCGGGCCGCCTCGATGCCGGCCAGCACGTCGGGGAGCCGGTCGCGGCGGGTCAGTTCGGCGAACCGGTCCGGCCGCAGGGTGTCGAGCGAGACGTTCACCCTGGTCAGGCCGGCGTCCGCGAGCGGCTCGGCGAGCCGCGCGAGCCCGATGCCGTTGGTCGTCATCGACACCTCGGGGTGGGCGCCGGTAGCCGTTTGCAGCGCGGCGATCCGGGCGACGATCTCGACGATGTCGGGGCGCAGCAGCGGCTCGCCGCCGGTCAGGCGCACCTCCTCCAGGCCCAGCGCGAGGCCGACGCGGACGATCCGCATGAGCTCGGCGGGGGTGAGCAGGGTGTCCCGGGCGAGCCAGGCCACCCCCTCGGCCGGCATGCAGTAGGAGCAGCGCAGGTTGCAGTGGTCGGTCAGTGAGATCCGCAGGTCGCGGTGGACCCGGCCGTAGCCGTCGGTCAGCGGCGCCGGGTCCGTCATGCGTCCGCCAGCCCCAGGTTCGACCAGACCTGTCGGCCGTCGGCCTCGAACTGTTGCTTCCAGATCGGCAGGTCCCGTTTGACGGCCTCGACCAGTTCGGCGCAGACGGCGAAGGCGAGGGCCCGGTGCGGGCTCGCCACGCACGCCACCAGGGCCAGGTCGCCGACCGCCAGGCGCCCGATCCGGTGGGCGACGGCGATCCGCGCCTCGCCCGCGGGGTCGAGGTCGGCGGCCACCCGGCCGGCGATCTCGCCGATGAGGCGCGGGGCGTCGGGGTGGGCGGTGTAGTCGATCGCGACGACCTCGCCGGCGGCCTCGGGGTCGTGGTCGCGGATGCGGCCCACGAAGTTCACGACCGCCCCCGACCGGGCGTCCTCGACGGCCGTCAGCAGGGCGGGCAGGTCGAGCGGAGCGTCGGTGACGTGGGCGGCGAGGACGGGCATCTAGTGGTCTCCTCCGGCGAGTTGGTCGAGCAGGTGCGGGACCAGCGGCAACAGGACCTCGAGCCCCTCGGCCACCGCGGCCGGCTTGCCGGGCAGGTTCGCGATCACCGCCCCCGGACGCCCCGGGCGCGCGTCCACGACGCCCACGAGGCCGCGGGTGATGGCGCCGAAGGGCGTCTTCCGCACCGCCTCGGCCCGCAGCAGCTCGGCCAGCCCGGGCAGTTCCCGGTCCAGGACGCCGCGGGTGCCCTCCGGCGTCCGGTCGGTGGGGGTGACCCCAGTGCCGCCGCTGGTCACGATGAACCGGACGCCGGCGTCGACCGCGGCGGTCAGCGCGGCGTGGACGTTCTCGGCGCCGTCGGCAACCAGGGCGCGCGAGACGCGATAGCCGGCGGCCTCGAGCCGCTCGGCGGCGAGCGCGCCGGAGGTGTCTTCGCGCAGGCCGGCGGCGCTGCGGTTCGACACCGTGATCACCCGGGCGGCGATGGGTTCGTGGGGCACGCGCCGAGGGTAGCAAACCGGCCCGAACCCGCCGCCGAGCCGGTAGCGTGCGAGCCATCATGGCTACCTCCGGCGACGTTCCAGCCCGCTCCTATCTCGGCACACCGGCGACCGCCCCCGGCCCCGCCGGACCCCAGATGCTGACCGAACTGCGCTCGATCTTCGCGAACCCCGTCGACTACCTGCTGAAGGCCTGGCGGGAGTACGGGGACGTGGTGCAGTTCCCGATCCCGCGGCCGCCGAGCTACCTGGTGGCCGGCCCCGAGGGGGTGCGCCGGGTGCTGGTCGGCAACAACGCGAACTACGGCAAGGCGACCATTCAGTACCGGTCGTTGTCGCTGGTCACCGGCGAGGGGCTGCTCACCGCCGACACCGCGGCGTGGAAGCGGCAGCGGCCCATGATCCAGGCCGCCTTCCGCCACGACACGCTGCCCGGGCTGGTGCCCCACGTCACGGCGGCCGGGGACCGCCTGCTCGCGAGCTGGCTCGCCGCGCCGGGAACGGTCCGAGACGTCGACCAGGCGATGATGGAGGCGGCCCTGGAGGTCGTCGGACACGCCCTCTTCGGCACCGACCTGTCCGCGGACGCCGAACGCCTCACGGCGGCGACGCTCGACGCCCTGGATGTCGTGATCGCCCGGTCGCGGGTGCCGGTGTCGCCGCCGGCCTGGGTGCCCACCCCGAGCAACCGGCGGCTGGCCCGGGCCGTGCGGGACCTCGACGGGGCCGTGACCCGGATCCTCGCCGGCCGCCACGCGATGCCGACGGCCGAGGGCCGGCTGGACATGGTGGGGATCCTGCTCTCGGCGCGGGACGAGCAGGGGCAGGCCCTGACCAGCGCCGAGATCCGCAACCAGATCGTCACCTTCATCGTCGCCGGGCACGAGACGGTCGCCAGCGCCCTCACCTGGGCCTGGGCGCTGCTGGCCGCCCATCCCGACGTGCAGCACCGGCTGGCCGAGGAGTCGGACGCCGTGCTGGGGGGCCGGGTGCCCGGCTACGAGGACTACGAGCGCCTCCCGTACACGCGCGCCGTGATCGACGAGACGCTGCGGCTGTATCCGCCCGCCTGGCTGATCACCCGCAAGGCGCTCGGGCCCGACGTTGTCGAGGGGCGCGAGCTGCCGGCCGGATCGCTGGTCATCCTGAGCCCGACGCTGCTGCACCGTCACCCCGACCTGTGGGACGACCCCGAGCGGTTCGACCCGGACCGCTTCGTGTCGGGCCGGATCGACCGCCGGTCGTTCATCCCGTTCGGGGCGGGCCCGCGCATGTGCATCGGCCGCGACTTCGCCTACGTGGAGAGCGTCCTGCTGCTCGCGCGCCTGGCCGGCGCCGTCGAGGTGTCCTACCCGCCGGGCGGCGGGATGCCCGTCCCGAACCCGATGGTCACCGTCCGGCCGACCGGAGGCCTGCCGTTGGTCGTCACGCCGCGCTGAGCGTCGCCGCCGATGTGGTTCACGATCGCGCCGCTGACCCATGACCAGGTGGACGCCTACGTGCACAGGCACGTCGACCTGACCGTGCTCACCTACGCCCACGTGATGGGCCCGGAGTTCGCGGCCGCGCGGCACGCCGAGCTCGACGAACGGATCGCCCACGTGCACGCCGACCTGGACGCCGCCGCGGCCGCCGAGCGCGCGGGCGTCCCCCCGCGCCGCCGGCACCTCGTCGCCCACAACGAGCGCGGCGGCATCGTGGGGGTCGGCTGCTCCGGGGAGGGCATCGAGGCCTGGGAGGCCGAGCACGTCGGGGCGGACTGGTTCCCGCCGGCGTCCACGTTCGCCCTCTCGCACCTCTACACGGTGCCGGGAACGCACGGGACCGGCCTGGGGCAGCGCCTGCTGGACGCCCTGCTGCCGGGTCGGCGTCCGGCTTACCTCTGGGTGTTTCTGGAGAACCCGCGTGCGATCCGGTTCTACGAGCGCAACGGCTTCGGGTTGGACGGGCTTCGGTGCGACTCGGGCGAGAGCTGGGGGGCCCGGCCGCTCGGGCGCATGGTGCGCCCGAGCGTCGCCGGGTGAGCCGTCAGCGGTTGTTCAGGAACCGCTGCAGGTAGCTGGTGGTCTGCCGGCCCCAGATGCCGTCGACGTCGGCGCCGACGTAGGCCTGGACGGCGGAGGTGGTCTGCCGGTCGCGGACGCCGGTCACCTGGGCGCCGACCTTGCCCTGCAGCGCGCGGGAGGTCTTGGGGCCCCAGATGCCGTCGGGGTAGGAGCCGGACCACTTCTGCATCTCGGCGATCGTGAGCGGCCCGAGGACGCCGTCGACCGACAGCACGATCTTGTTGTAGCTGATCGTGCCGTACGCGGACGCCGTGCTGGTGGGCGCCTTGGTGGCCGTCGTGGTCGGCGCGCTCGTGGGGGCCTTGGTGGCCGTCGTGGTCGGCGCGCTCGTCGGCGTCTGCGTCGCCGTCGCGGTCGGGGTGGTCGTGGCGGAGGTCTCGACGGGCATCGCGTTCGGGTCGGCCCCGCCGTTCTCCTTCGTGAGCCCCGCCTTCACGGAGCACACGGGCCAGGCGCCGGGGCCCTGCGTGTACAGCACGCGCCGGGCGATGGCGATCTGCTCGGCCTTGGTGGCCAGGTGGGCCTCGGCGCCGTAGACCTGACCGCCGAACTCCGCCCAGGTGCTGTGGCTGAACTGCAGCCCGCCGTAGTAGCCGTTGCCGGTGTTGATGTCCCACCGCCAGGTCGACTCGCAGTAGGCGACCCGGTCCCACACGGACGGATCCCAGGCGTTGGCACCGGACGCGGCGATGACGCCACCCACCCCGGCGGTGGCGGTGGCCAGGGCAATGCCGACGACGCGAAGTCCGAGCTTGGCGAACATGCACACTTCCTCTCTGATCTCACCAGCCATCGTTGGCGGGTGCCCCCCATCGGTGCGCTCGGCGGAGCGCGGCAACGCGGGCAAGCGTCTCACTGAGAGGAAGCTGACAGGAACCTGAAGATCGCTTACTTGAGGGTTGACCGCTCGATCAGCGCGCGAAAGTCTCGACCAGGCTCAACCCGGGCTCGAGGGTGCGGTCGCCCAGGCGGGGGACCTCCCACAGGGCCCGACGTTTCGGCGTTGGCCGGCCGATCCGCTATAGTCGGGACGGCCGCAGGGCCAGGCCACCTTAGCTCAGTCGGTAGAGCGACGCTCTCGTAAAGCGTAGGTCATCGGTTCGAGTCCGATAGGTGGCTCCAGGAAGGCCCCCAGCCCCGCCCGGCTTGGGGGCCTCTGCACGCCTCGCCCCTCCGGCGCAAGGGGGACGCCTACCCCGGCCGGGACACCCCTGGCGTGGTCACGTGGAGCACCTCGACGCCGCCGCCGGCAGGCGGCCGGCCAACAGGTAGTCGCGGACGGCCGCCGTGGCGCAGGGATCGCCGCCGTAGCGGACGTGCGCGCCGCTCTCGACCGGCAGCAGCACCGCGGACCCCAGCGCCCGGGCCGTCGCCTCGGCCCAGGGGTAGGGGGTGGCCGGGTCACCGGTCGCGGCGACGAGCAGCAGGGGCGGCGCGCCCGCACCGCGCGGCGTCGTCCAGGCCGGCGCGACGACCGGCCAGTCGAGGCACCCGAGGTCGGGGCCGAGCAGCGACCCGAACGGGAATGCGACCCGCTCGGCCTCCCAGCGGGCCAAGGCCTCCGCCCACGGGCGGGCGGCCCGGTCGGCGCACCGGATCGCCGCGCCGCTCGCCTGCAGGGGATCGCGCGTGCCGTCGCCGTTGCGGCCGTTCATCGCGTCGGCGGCCGCCAGCAGCCGCCGCGGGTCCCCCGCACGGGCGGCGGTCACCGCGGCCAGCAGCCGCGGCCACCCCTCCTCCCCCGCGTACAGGTGGCGGGCCATGCCCAGCGCAGCCAGGCTCTGCGTGAGTCGGCGCGCGCCGACGGCCGGCGGGGCGGCGTCCAACCCGTCGAGCCAGCCCAGCAGGGTGGCGGCCACGGCGTCCCCGTCGTCGCCCAACGGGCAGTCGGGGCGTCCGCCGCACCAGGCGGCGAAGGCCCTGAAGGAAGCCTCGAAACCCGCCGCCTGCGACACCTCCTCCGCGCCGGTCACGTCGACGGGCGCGTCCAGGACCATGCGGCCCACCCGGTCGGGGAAGAGGTCGGCGTAGTGCGCCCCGATCAGCGTGCCGTAGGACGCCCCGTAGAACGTGAGCCGGTCATCGCCGACGGCGGCCCGGAGGATGTCGAGGTCGCGGGCCGTCTCGCGGGTCGACAGGTGGGCCAGGAGGGCGGGGTCCGTGTGCGCGGCGCACGCCGCCGCGAACGACGCCGTCGCCGCACGCAGCGCCCCGAGTTCACCGGCGTCGTCCGGCGAGAAGTCCACCTCGTCGAACCGGTCGGCGGCGGCGGCGTCCAGGCAGGTGACCCGGGCGCCCGCGGCGACGCCCCGGGGGTCCCAGCCGACGATGTCGTAGGCCTCCAGGTCGCGCCGGTCGAACGCCGCGGCGAACCACGTGCCGGACACCCCCGGACCGCCCGGGTTGACGAACAGGGTGCCGCGGCGCGGAGCCGCCGTCGCCTTCCTCCGCGCCAGCGGGAGGGTCAGGGTGCGGCCCGTCGGGTCCGCGTGGTCGAGCGGCACGGACGCCGTCGCGCACTCCAGCCGGCCGCAGGGCGTCCAGGTGAGGCGTTGGGCATAGAAGGACCCGGGCGCGGAGGGCGAATCGGCGGACGGACCCGGGGAAGCCCCGGGGCCCGTGCAGCCGGCCAGCGTGACCGCGCCGAGCACCAGGGCGGCGGCCAGGCGGCGCCCGCTCACCGGTCGGGTTCGCGGCGGCGGTCACGGAGCGCGAACACCGACCGGCGGCCGGCCGGCTTGCCCGGCGGCCGCGGCCGGGGCGGATCGGCGGCTTCCGTCGGATCGGTCGGGGTGCGGGGTGACGGCGGCACCACGTGGGCCGAGCGGGACGCCCCGGGCGGCGGCCGCAACACGCGGGCCTCCGCGACGGGGATGGCCCGGAGACCGTCCTCGGTGCGCACCCAGACCGCGTCGGCGGGCACCGCGTGTCCGCTGACGACCCCCTCGCCGACCGGGCTGGTGACGACCGACCCGACCTGCGGCGCCACGGCCGCGAAGTCGACGTAGGCCTGCTGCTCGTAGGCGAGGCAGCACTTCAGGCGGCCGCACGTCCCTGCGTACTGCAGCGCCTGGTTGGCCAACTCCTGCTCGCGGGTGATGCGGGCCGGCAACGGCTCCTGCGGCGGCTTGATCGCGCAGCAGCAGAACTCCAGGCCGCACACCCCCACGCCGCCGACGATCGCGGCGACATCCCGGCACCCCACCTGCCGCAGGTCGATCCGGCACGCCAGCCCCCGGGCCAGGTCGCCGAGCAGCCCCCGGAAGTCCACCCGGTGCGGCGCCTTGAAGTAGACGACCGCGATGCGGTCGGCTTCGGCGCTGCGGTCCACGAAGTCGACTCCGACCACGGTCATCGGGAGGCAGTGCTGGGCGATCAGCCGCTCGGCCACCGCCCGGATCTCGGCGCGCCAGAGCCGGTTGGCCGCGTCGCGGCGCAGGTCGGGCTCGGTGGCGGCCCCCAGGCAGCGCGGGAGCGCCCCGTCGTCCCAGTCGACCTCCGTCGGGGGCCAGACACAGCGCGCGACCTCGGGGCCGCTCTCCGTCGGGTACAGCACCGGGTCGCCCACTGCGTGGTCGGCCTCCCCGGGGTCGAGGTAGTACAGGCGGCCGTGCGGCTCGAACGCCACGCCCATGACCCGCCGCATGGCCGTCAGTCTAGGCGCCGGGCCCTCGGCGACGTCCCGGGCTCAGCCGTCGAGGCCCTCCTGCTCCCGATTGCGGCGCAGCAGGTGATCGAAGCTCCACGCGCCGCCCCCGAGGGTGAGCAACGCGATGCCGACCGCGGCGAGCAGCAGTTCGTACTCGCCGATGAAGCCGGTGCCGCCCGGCTCGAAGATGCTCCAACTGCCCCACATCACGAACGCCAGGGTGGCGGCCATCAGGCCCGCGAGCAGCAGGCCGGCGAAGCGCGTCAGCAACCCGAAGAGGAGCAGCAGGGCCAGCGCCAACTGCAGCCAGCTCACCCCCAGCGCCACGTAGCGCGGGTAGGGCAGGATCGTGTTGGTCCACACGTCCAGCACCGGCCTCGGGTTGATGACCCCGTTGAGACCATGCACGAACAGGATCACGGCCGTCACGGCCCGCAGCAGGAACAGCCCGAACGAGCCGAAGGGCCGGTGGGTGGGGGCCGCCACGGGCCGTGCCGCGGTCGGCGCCGGGGCGGGGTGCAGGGGGTCGTCCTCCTTGACCGGCGCCAGGGCCGCCAGCCGAGCCTCCCGCCGCGCCGCCCGCTCGCGCTCGAGCCGGGCCTGCTCGGCCGACACCGGATCGGCCGGCGCGGACGGCGGGGGCGCCACCGCCGCCACCGCTGCGGTGGGGGCCTCGGCTGCGACAGGGGACACGGCCGAGGCGGGCTCCGCCCAGTCCGGCTCGTCCCACTCCGCCGCCTGCCAGGATTTCGCCGGGACCGGATCGGCCTCCGCTCCGGCCTCGGTCGGCGCGTCGGCCTCGGTCAGCGCTTCGCCTTCGGTCAGCGCTTCGACTTCGGTCTCCGCCTCAACCTCGGTCCTCGTCTCGTCCTCGGCCTCCGCCTCGACCTCGGCCTCCACCGCGCGCTCCGCTTCGGCGCCCGTCCCGACCTCGGACGCCGCCGGCGCCGGCGCGCCGCTCAGCAACGCGGCCGCGGTGGCCAGGTCGTCCGCCAGCCGCACGCTCGGCTCGGCGGCAGCCGGCTCGATCGCCTCCGCAGCCGGCTCGGACGCCTCGGGCTCGGGGGCGGGGACCACAGGCAGCGGCTCGACGTCCAGGATGCCGTTCACGACCGGCACGTCGACGGTCGGCCGCGGCGCCGGGGCGGCTGCGGGCTCGGTCTTCTTGAACAGGCTAAAGGCCATGGGTCCTCCCGGATCGATTCGGTGTCCATGCTCGCAGCCGCCGCCCGCGGGGCCGGGCAGCGACACTCGCCGGGCGGCGGTCGCTCAGACGCGCAGCGCGATCATGAGCGCCTCCAACGCGAGCAGCGGGGCCACGTTGGTCTCCAGCGCGGTGCGGCACTGCAGGATCGCGTCGAGCCGCCCGATCGTCGCCTCCGGGGTCGTGCGGGCGGCCATCGTCGCGATGTCGGCCTGCTGCTCCGCGTTGATGAGGGACGCCCCCGCGCGCGTCTGCACGGCCAGCACGTCGCGGTAGTAGGAGGTGAGCTCGGTGAGCACCCGGTCGAGGGCGTCGCGCTGCAGCCGCTTGGCCCGGGCCTTCTGCTGCTCCTCCAGCTCCTTGAGCGCGGCGGCGGCGTGCCGGGGTCGGGCACCCTTGGCCCCCATCCCGAGCGCCTCCGACAGTTCGGCCCGCTCCCGGGCGTCCACGTCGACGGTGGCGGCCGTCGCCTCCTCCGTGGCGGACGCGACCAGGTTGGCCGCCGCGGTCAGGCACGCGCCCAGCGTCGTGAGCCGACCGGGCAGGTCGAGGATCTCCTTGCGGCGCCGCCGCGCGTCCTCGTCGCGCGCGAGCGCCCGAGCCCGCCCGATGTGGCCCTGCGCGACGCGCGCCGCGTAGGCCGCGATCGCCTCCGGCACGCCGTCGCGACGGACCAGCAGCTCGGCCACGGCGTCCGTGCCGGGGGTGGCCAGCTCGACGCGCCGCGTACGGGAGCGGATCGTGACGATCACGTCGTCGGGGGTGGGGGCGCACAACACCCACACGGTCCGGGGGGCGGGCTCCTCCAGCGCCTTGAGCAGAGCGTCGGCGCCCCGCTCGGTGATGCGGTCGGCGTCCTCGACGACGATGACCTGGTAGCGGCCGACGGTCGGCCCCATGGCCGCCCGCCGGACCAGGTCGCGCACCTCGTCGACGCCGATCGACAGCTGCTCGGTGCGGACCAGCGTGACGTCGGGGTGCGCCCCCGACAGCGCCGTCCGGCACGTGATGCAGGTGCCGCAGCCTCCGTCGGGGCACTGCAGGGCGGCGGCGAAGGCCTTGGCCGCGTTCGAGCGGCCCGAACCCGGCGGGCCGACGACCAGCCAGGCGTGCGTCATCGCGTGCCGCCCGCCGGCGACGGCGTTCCGCAGGGTCTGCACGACCCGCTCCTGCCCCACGAGGTCGGCCCACACACCCGGCGCAGCGGTCACGGTCATGGCTCCAGGGTGCCCGGGGGCACCGACAGTCCCAGCAGCGCGGCGACCCGGGCCCGGACCCGGGCCACGTTCGTCTCCTTGGCGTCGCGGGCGGCGAGCACCAGGTACCGCTCCGGGTCGCGGGCCGCCAGGGCGAGGAAACCGGCGCGCACCCGGGCGTGGAAGTCGTCGGACTCGGCCTCCATGCGATCACGCTCGGTGATCGCGCCGACCCCCTCGCTGGGGTCGAGGTCCATCAGGATCGTCAGGTCCGGGCGCAGGCCCTGGGTGGCCCACCGGTTGATCCACTCGACCTCGTCGCGGTCCAGCACCCGGCCCGCCCCCTGGTAGGCGAGCGTCGAGTCGACATAGCGATCCGAGATCACCACGGCGCCGCGCGCCAGGGCCGGCGCGACCACCGAGTACACGTGCTGAGCCTTGTCGGCCGCGTAGAGCAGCGCCTCGGCCCGGGGGGCCAGCTCGCCGGTCTCGGGACTGAGCACGATGCGGCGGATCTGCCGGCCCACCGGCGAGTCGCCCGGTTCGAAGGTGCGCACCACCTCGAGGCCGCACTCGCGGAGCCAGGACGCCAGCCACTCGGTCTGCCGGGACTTCCCGACCCCGTCGCCGCCCTCGAACACCACGAACAGCCCGCTCACGATCACTCCGGCGTGGCCGGCTTCCGCGTGGCGCGGCCGGTGGTCCGCGTCGCGGTGGTCTTCGCGGCCGGCTTGGCGCGCGTCGACGGCGCCGTCCGGGTGGTCGTGCGGCGGGCCGGCGTCCGTTTCGGCGCGGGCCCCTTGGCCCGCTTCTCGGCCAGCAGTTCCGAGGCCCGCGAGATCGTGAGGTCGGCGACCGGGTCGTCCTTGCGGAGCGTGGCGTTGGTCTCGCCGTCGGTGACGTAGGGGCCGAACCGCCCGTCCTTCACCACCACCGGCCGACCCGTCTCCGGATCGACACCCAGGTCCCGCAACGGCCCGGACGCCGCGGCGCCGGCCCGGCGTCCCCGCTGCTTGGGTTCGGCGTAGATGCGCTCCGCCTCCTCCAGGGTGATCGTGAAGATCTGATCCTCGGACGCCAGCGAACGCGAGTCGGTGCCCTTCTTCAGGTAGGGCCCGTACCGGCCGTTCTGGGCGGTGATCTCGACCCCGTCCGCGGCGACGCCGACGACGCGGGGCAGCCCCATCAGGCGGAGGGCGTCCTCCAGCGTCACGGTGTCGAGCGACATCGACGCGAACAGCGAACCGGTGCGCGGCTTGGCGCCCTTCGGGGCGTCCTCGGGCAGCACCTCGGTGACGTACGGGCCGTAGCGACCGTTGCGGGCGACCACCGGGTGCCCGGTCTGGGGGTCGGTGCCCAGGTGCCGCTCGGCTCCGCTCGGATTCGCCAGCAGCGCCCGGGCGACCTCGAGGGTGAGCTCGTCGGGCGCGAGGGTGTCGTCGACGTTGGCGCGGTTGCCGTCGGCGTCCTCCAGGTAGGTGCCGTAGCGACCGACGCGCACCGTGATGCCGTCGGCTTCGGTCGCCCCCACCGGCAGGAACGTCGACAGGGCGCGGGCGTCGATGTCGCCGAGCCCGTTGACGAGCGCGTGGAGGCCTCCGGCCGGGGCGTCCTCGATGCCGCGGCCGTCGTGGTTGGGCCCGAAGTAGAAGTCGGTCAGGACGGCGAGCCGTTCGGCGTTGCCCTGGGCGATGGCGTCCAGGACGTCGTCCATCTCGGCGGTGAACGAGTAGTCGACGAGCTTGGTGAAGTGCTCCTCCAGCAGGCGGGTGACGGCGAACGCCAGCCAGGTCGGCACCAGGGCCGTGCCCTTCTTGAACACGTAGTCGCGCGAGGTGATGGTCTTGATGATGGACGCGTAGGTCGAGGGCCGGCCGATCTCCAGCTCCTCCAGCTTCGCGACCAGCGACGGCTCGGTGTAGCGGGCCGGGGGCCGGGTCTCCCGGGCGGCCGCCACGACCTCCAGCGCCGTCAGCGCCTGCCCCGCCTCCAGCCTCGGCAGGCGGGCCTGCGCGTCGTCGGCGTCACCGGTGTCGGAGATCTCGACGTAGGCCTTGAGGAAGCCCGGGAACGTGATCGTCCGCCCGGACGCGCTCAGCCCCGCCTCGGTCACCGTCACCGCTTCGGCGGTGGTCGCGTCGGTGACCGTGACGCCGGCCGGCAGGGTCGCCGCGATCCGCACCGAGACCGTCTGCCCCTCGGCGTCCCGCATCTGCGAGGCCAGCGTGCGCTTCCAGATGAGGTCGTAGAGGCGCAGCTGGTCGCCGTGCAGGCCGGTCTCCTCCGGCGTCCGGAAGTGCTCGCCGGCCGGGCGGATCGCCTCGTGCGCCTCCTGGGCGCTCTTGACCTTGGAGGTGTAGACGCGCGGCCGGTCCGGCAGGTACTGGACGCCGTAGAGCTGCTCGACCTGGGCCCGGGCGGCGGCGATCGCCGTGCCGGACAACGTCACCGAGTCGGTGCGCATGTAGGTGATGTAGCCGCCCTCGTAGAGCTCCTGGGCCACCGACATGGTCCGGGCCGAGCTGAAGCCCAGCTTGCGGCCGGCGTCCTGCTGCAGCGTCGTGGTGCGGAACGGGGCGTACGGACGCCGCGTGTACGGCTTGGCCTCCACGCCCGTCACCGCGTAGGTGGCGCCCCGCAGGGCGGCGGCGAGGGCCTCGGCGGCGTCCAGGCCGAGGTGGAGCAGGCCGCGTCCGGTCAGCCGGCCGGTGGAGTCGAAGTCGCGGCCGGTGGCGACACGGCGCCCGGACGCCGACGTGACGCTCGCCCCGAACGTCGGCGGCTCGCTGCCCGGCCCGGCGTCCAGCGTCGCATCGATGCCGGCGTAGGCGGCGGAGCGGAAGGCCATTCGTTCCCGCTCCCGGTCGACGACGAGGCGGGTCGCCACCGACTGCACGCGGCCGGCCGACAGCCGCGGCATGACCTTCTTCCAGAGCACGGGGCTGACCTCGTACCCGTACAGCCGGTCGAGGATGCGGCGGGTCTCCTGGGCGTCGACCAGGTCGGTGTTGAGCTCGCGGGGGTGGGCCACCGCCTCCCGGATCGCCTCGGGGGTGATCTCGTGGAACACCATCCGGCGGTAGGGGATCTTCGGCTTCAGCTCCTGCAGCAGGTGCCAGGAGATCGCCTCGCCCTCGCGGTCGTCGTCGGAGGCCAGCAGCAACTCGTCGGCCTCGGCGAGCTTGGCCTTGAGTTCGCGGATCGTGGACTTCTTGTCGGCCGTCACCACGTAGAGGGGCTTGAAGCCGTTGTCGACGTCGACGCCGATGCGCGCCCACTTCTCGCCCTTGTACTTCGCGGGCACCTCGGACGCGCCGCTGGGCAGGTCGCGCACATGCCCGCGGCTGGACTCGACGACGTAGCCGCTGCCCAGGACGCTCCGCAGCGTGCGCGCTTTCGTCGGGGACTCGACGATGACGAGGCGCTTGGTCTCTGGTGCCACGGTGCATCTTTCCTGGGTCGGCGGGCGGGGTGCGGTTGCCCCGGCGCCGTGAGTGTAACGGGGCCCGCCGCCCACGCCACCCCGCCGTCCGTTCCCGCCCGTCCGCCGCCGGGGCCCGGTTGCCCCGCTGGATAGGCTGGGCGCGCGGAATCGGACAGCGAGGCGGCCCATGACCTACCCCACCACTCCACCGCCCCAGCGACGCCTCCCGGTCGCGTCGCTGGTGGTGGGCGTGACCGTGGCGCTCCTGGCGAACGCGTTCACGCTGAGCGGAGTGGCGTCGCTGCGGGAGTCCTGGCGGCCGACCCCCAGTCCCACTGTCACGACCCGCTCCCCGTCCACCCTGCCCAGCCCGTCGGCGCGCCCGACCACGGCGTCGCCGACGCGCCGGGCGTCCACCCCGGCGGCCCTCGCCACCAACGGGCCGGTGCGGGTCACCGACGACCTGGAGCGCGGCGTCGTGCTGATCGAGGCGTCGACGGGGCAGTCGATCAGTTCGGGCACCGGCATGATCGTCGGCGCCGACGGCCGGGTGCTCACCAACTACCACGTGGTGCGCTCGACCTCGTCGATCGAGGTGATCGTGGCCGCGACCGAACGCCGTTACAGCGCGCGCCTGATCGGCCGGGACGCCACCGAGGACGTGGCCCTGCTGCAGATCGAGGGCGGGACGGGCTTCGAGACCATCACCCGCGACCCGGACCCCGTCCGGATCGGGGACCGGGTCGTCGTGGCCGGCAACGCCGGGGGCCAGGGGTACCTCACCGCCTTCTCCGGCGGCATCGTCGGCACCCAGCGGAGCGTCCGGGTTCGGGGCGCGGCCCCGGACGACCCGGAGGAGACCCTGTCGGGGCTCATCGAGACGGACGCCCACGCCGAGCCCGGCGACTCCGGCGGCCCGCTGTTCGACGCGCAGGCCGAGGTGATCGGCATGACCACCGCAGGGTCGAGCACGTCGGGGCGCAGCGACGCCACGGCCTTCGCCGTGCCGATCGGCACGGCCCTCGCCGTGGTCGAGCGGGTGCTGGCCGGCGACGAGTCGGGCACCGTCGTGATCGGACCCAAGCCGTCGCTCGGCATCACCGCCCAGAACAGCAGCGCCGGCGTGCGCGTGCAGACGGTGGTGCCCGGCTCGGCCGCCGAGCGCGCCGGCCTGGAGCCCGGCGACGTCATCACCGGCCTCGGAAGGTTCGAGGTGGCCTCGCTCAGCGAGCTCGCGGCGGCGATCGACTCCTTCGAGCCGGGCGACACCACCGAGCTGCGCTGGGCGACCGCCGACGGCGACGAGCGCTCGGGGTCGATCACCCTCGACGAGTCCCGCTACAACTGACCGGGGCGGCGGGCGTCAGTCGGTGAGATACCCATCGGCCACGAGCGCGCGCAGCCGCGGCGTGAGCTCAGCGGCGAGCGCGTCGGCGTCCACCTCGAGCAGGCGGGCGATCGCCGCGACGATCTCGGCCGCGGTCAGGTCGCCGTCGCAGGCGCCCACCAGGGCCGCCAGGCCCGTGTCGGCCTCCACCGCACGCCCCAGGCCGAACGACTGCCGGAGGACGAGATGCTCGGGGTCCGCGGCCCCCGGACGCCCCAGGGTCTCCTGCACCACCCCCGGGTGGACGCGCCACCGGGTGGCCAGCAGCGCCGCGTCGTCGCGGGCAGCCAGGTCGACCGCACGGTGCTGGGCGGCGAAGGCGGCGCCGACGGGCTGGTGGACGTCGAACGGCCACTCCTCCAGGCGCAGGTCGGGGCGTTCGCGGCCCGCGTTGCGCAGGGAGATCCAGCCCAGCCCCACTCCGACGACGCCGAGCCCCGCCAGGTAGTCGAGCCAGGCGCGGTAGCGCTCGGCGTGGGCCGGGCTGCGGTCGAGGCCGGCGTCGGCCAGCCACAGCTCGACGTACTCGTAGGGGTCGAGCCGCTCGCGCTGGAGGACCAGCGCATCGCAGCCGGTGGGCCGCAGCCAGCCCGCGAGGCGCTCCTGCCACGGCTCGTCGGCGGTGATCGCCCAGTTGCAGAGCACCTGCATGGTGCCTTCCGGAGCGAGACGCCGAGCCCCGTCCACCACCACGCGGCGGACCAGGTCGTCTCCGGGGAGGGCGCCCTCACGATAGGTGAGCCGCTCCCCCGCCCCCGCCGGCGGGGCCATGACGTAGGGCGGGTTCGACACGATCAGGTCGAACGTCTCGGCCGACACCGGTTCGTACAGGGAACCGAGCCGCAGGTCGGCGTCCACCCCGGAGAGGCGCAGCGAGACCCGAGCCAGGTCGAGGGCTCGGGGGTTCAGATCGGTGGCGACCACGCGGCCGGCGTGCCCGGCCAGGTGCAGCGACTGGACGCCGCAGCCGGTGCCCAGGTCGAGTGCGGCGGCGACCGGGCGCCGGACGGTGAGCTGCGCCAGGGTGGTGGACGCCGGCGAGGCCCCCAGCACGTGGTCGCCTCGGAGGGGCTCGGAGCGGCCGTCGAGGTTGGGCAGCCGGTCGTGACAGATCCAGCCGGCGACCGCCGCCGATCCCGGCCCGGCCTCGGCGCCGTAGGGGCGGATCGGAGCCGCGGCGCGGACGCGCGCGTCGGCGTCCGGCTCGAGGAGGCGGGCCGCGAGCAGGGCGGCGTGGAGGTCCTCCCCCAGAGCGGCGGCCACGGCGGCGGAGGCGACGGCGTCCTGGAGCACCCACAGCCGGATCAGGGTCGCCTGCGCGTCGTCGCCGGCCGGATCGCCGAGGGCGTCCCGGGCGGGCATGGTGGAGTTGCGGGTGAGCCCGGCCCGCCCCGCCGGCCCCACGCGCGCCAAGACCGGGTCGAGGGTGTAATCGGCGGCGTGGAGGCGGTCGCGCAGGCGGTCGAGATCGGCGTCGCTGAGCATGCGCCCAGCCTCTCATGGGCCGGACGCCGTCCCCCGCGCCGGACTGTCGGCGGCCCGTGGCACGCTGGGCGGCGGAAAGGATGCATCGATGACCGCACCGCTCACCCCCGCGCCCCAGCGGCTGCTCGTGCGCGGTGCGCGCCTCGTGCCGCTGGACGGGGAGGCGCCCGGCGCCCCCGTGGACCTGCGGCTGGCGGACGGCGTCATGTGCGAGGTGGGCGAGGCGCTGACGCCGGCCGGGGAGCCGGTCCTGGAGGCGGGGGGCCGCTGGGTGATCCCCGGGCTGTGGGACGCCCACCTGCACCTCGCCGCGCACGCGAGCCGGCGGGGGTGGTTCGATCTCGCGAGCACCGACGGCCCGGACGCCGCGGTCGCACGTGTCGCCGCTCACCTGGCCGCCCGGCCGGGCGAGGTGGCCGGCGGGGTCGCCACGGGGTTCGGGTACCGCTCGAATGCGTGGTCGGCGCCCGCGTCGGTCGCCGCGCTGGACGCGGTGTCCGGCGACCGGCCGGTCGTGCTGGTGGCCGGAGACTTCCACAACGGGTGGTTGAACTCCGCCGCCCAGCGGCTGCTGGGGGTGGGCCCCTTCGCCGGGGCGCTGTTCGAGGAGGAGTGGTTCTCGGTCGCCGACCGGCTGGGTGGGGTGCCAGGCTTCGCCGCGGGCCAGGAGGACGTGCGCGCGGTCCTCGCCGACGCCGCCGCGCGCGGCCTGACGGGCGTGGTGGACTTCGACTTCAACGCACTCGCCGACTGGCCGCGTCGCGTGGCGGCCGGGCTGGACCTGCTGCGCGTGCGGGTCGGCGTCTACGGGCCGCATCTCGACGACGTGATCGCCGCCGGGCTGCGCACCGGCGACGCGCTCGACGACCGGGGCCTCGTCACTCTCGGCGCGCACAAGATCATCGCCGACGGCTCGCTGGGCTCCCGGACGGCCTGGTGCTGGGAGCCCTACGCCGACGGGGTCCCTGGAATGCCGGCCGCGGCCGGTGCGCCGAACCTGCCCGTGGCGCGGCTGCGCGACCAGGCGGCCCGGGCGACGGCGGCCGGGCTGGAGGTGGCCCTCCACGCGATCGGCGATCGGACGGTCACGGTGGCCCTGGACGCCGTCGAGGCCTGCGGCGCGCGGGGCTCGATCGAGCACGCGCAGCTGCTGACGGCGGCCGACCTCGGGCGCTTCGCACGGCTCGGCGTCCGGGCCAGCGTGCAGCCCCTCCACCTCGTGGACGACCGCGACCTCGCCGACGTCTGCTGGGCCGGCCGCACGGGGCGCTGCTACGCCTTCCGCGCCCTGCTCGACGCCGGCGCCGACCTGCGGTTCGGCTCCGACGCCCCCGTGGCGCCGATCGACCCCTGGGGGGCCATGGCCGCTGCCGTGCACCGTAGCGGGGACGACCGGCCGGCCTGGCACCCGGAGCAGGCGGTGACCCCGGCCGAGGCCGTGCGGGCGTCCGTCGATGGCCAGCGGCTCCGGCGAGGCGCCCGCGCCGACCTGGTGGTGCTGGGCGAGGACCCGCTGTGGCGGGGGGCCACCCCCGCGGAGACCGCCGCCCACCTGCGGACGATGCCCGTGCTGGCGACCGTGTGCGCCGGCCGGATCACCCACCTCGGCGCGCCGCTCCTGAGGAAGGGGGGGTCCTGAGTGGCCCTGCCCACCTGGCTCGCCGACGACGAGGCCACGGCGTCGTTCCTCCACCGGCCGGGGCGCGCTGCGGCCTGCGCCCCCTACCCGGCCTGGGTGAGTGACCGCGTCCGCGCGGCGCTGGCCGCCCGGGGCGTGGCGGAGCCGTGGCGGCACCAGGTCGAGGCCGCCGAGGCTGCGTTCGCCGGGCGGCACGTGGCGGTCGCGACCGGGACGGCGTCCGGCAAGACCGTCGCCTACCTGCTGCCGATCCTGGCGGCCGCCGTCGACGGCCGGCTGGGCTGGTGCCCGGCACCGGGCGCCGGGGGCGTCCGGCAGCGGCTGGGCCTGCCCGACCGGCACACGGCCCTCTACCTGGCCCCCACGAAGGCGCTGGCCCACGACCAGTTCCGCGTGTGCGCGGAGCTCGGCCTGCGGGACCTGCGGGCCTGCACCCTGGACGGCGACTCGGGGCCCGAGGAACGCCGGTTCGCCCGCGAGCACGCCGGCTTCGTGCTCAGCAACCCCGACATGCTGCACCGCTCGCTGCTCCCCGCCCACCAGCGCTGGGCCCGCTTCCTCGGCGGCCTGCGGTACGTGGTGATCGACGAGGCGCACCGGTACCGGGGCGTGTTCGGTGCGCACGTCGCGATGGTGCTGCGGCGCCTGCGCCGGCTGTGCCTGAAGTACGGCGCCGATCCGCGGTTCGTATTCGCCTCCGCCACCATCGCGGAGGCCGACGCGGTGGGGCGGGCGCTGGCCGGCGTCGACAACGTGACCCTGGTCGATGCCGACGCATCGCCCGCCGCGGCCCTGGACTTCGTCCTGCGGCGCCCCAGCCCGACCCTCACCCAGGACGCCGCCGCGCTGCTCGCGCGGCTGGCCGGTTCGGGGCAGACCCTGGCGTTCACGACCTCCCGGCTGCAGGCCGAGTTGGTCGCCCTGCGCGCCCGGGACCTGGCCGCGCACCCCGAGTCGATCGCCGCCTATCGCGGCGGCTACCTCGCGGAGGATCGCCGCGCCCTGGAGGCGCAACTCCAGAGCGGGCGGCTGCGCGGCGTCGCCTGCACCAACGCGCTCGAGTTGGGCGTCGACATCTCCGGCATGGACGCCGTCGTGTCGGTCGGGTTCCCCGGCACCCTCGCGGCGCTGTGGCAGCAGGTGGGCCGGGCCGGCCGGACCGGCCGGTCGGCGCTGGCGGTGCTGCTGGCGCGCGAGGACCCCCTCGACGCCTACCTCGTCGAGCACCCGGAGCTGGTGTTCGCCCGGCCCGTCGAGCGCACGGTCCTCGACCCCGACAACCCCTACGTGCTGGGCCCGCACCTGGCGGCCGCCGCGCAGGAGGCGCCCCTCACCGCCGCCGACTCCGCCTTCTTCGGCCCGCACCTCGAAGCCGTGGCCGACCAGCTGACCAGGCAGGGGGTGCTGCGGCGCCGGCCGGCGGGCTGGTTCTGGCCCCACGCCCACCGCGCCGTCGACGCCATCGACCTGCGGTCGATGGAGGGCCGCGTCTGCGAGGTGGTGGACGAGGCCACCGGCTGCGTCATCGGCCAGGTCGACCCGGCCGCCGCCGACCGCACCCTGCATCCCGAGGCCGTGTATGTCCACCAAGGCGAACCGTGGCTCGTCCGGGAGTTCGACGCGGTCACCCGCGTGGCGACCGCGGTCCGCACGGGCCCCGACTACTTCACCCAGCCCCTCAGTGAGGGCGGCGTGCGCATCGTCGACATCGACCGCTCCCGCACGCTCGGGCTCGGCACCGTGAGCTATGGCGCGGTCGAACTCACCAGCCAAGTCACCGGCTACCTGCGCCGCGACGCCCAGACCGGCGAGGTGTGGGACCAGTCGCCGCTCGACCTGCCGATCCGCCGCATGGTCACGAAGGCCGTCTGGTGGACGCTGCCGCCCGACGTCGCCGACGCCCTCGACATCGCGCCGGCCGAACTGCCTGGCGCGGTGCACGCCACGGAGCACGCCGGCATCGGCCTGCTGCCGGCGGTCGTTCCCTGCGACCGTTGGGACATCGGCGGGCTCTCGACCGTGGCCCACCCCGACACCGGCCGGCTCACCGTGTTCGTGCACGACGGGGTGCGCGGCGGCTCGGGCTTCGCCGCCCAGGGCTATGCCACGGCGGAGTCCTGGTGGCGGGCGGTCTTCGAGCGGCTGACCTCCTGCCGGTGCGAGGACGGCTGCCCCGCCTGCGTCGTCTCCCCCACGTGTGGCTCGGGCAACGCCTCCCTGGACAAGCGCGGCGCCGCCGAACTGGTCCGGGTGCTGACCTTGGGTTGAGCTGGTCATCACGAGCTCCGGACGCCCGCGTGCGCGGTGGCCCGCGGCTCGAGCGCCGGCACGAGGCCGGCGACCCGGGCCGGCACCCCGCCCGGGGCGCGGACCGTCACGGTCACCGCGAACGTCAACTCGTCGCCCGACACCGCGCAGGCGACCAGGTCGACCCCGTCCGCAGCGGCCGCCCGGGCCGCCGCCGCACAGGGGGCGTCGCTGCCGGTGCTCTTGGCTCGGGCCCCCGCCAGCGCCACCAGATCGGCGGCCCCCTGCACCCGGTGCGCCTCGCCCTGGAGCGCCAGCGCAGCGGCCACGACGGCCAGCAGCGCGGTCAGCGCCAGCAGCCCCGCCGCGGCCAGCAGCGTGACCGTGCCCCGCTCCGCGCCACGCGCCGGGCGGGCCACGGGAGGCCGGCCGACGCACCGGGGTTGTCCAGGCACGGTGGCCCGGGACGTCACGCCGGACCGTCCGGTCACGCCGGACCGCCCGGTCACGCGGACTCCTCGTTCAGCACCGTCGCCCGGGCCTCCAGCTGGGCGACCCGGAACCCCAGCAGGGCCGGCTCGAACCGGACCACCACGGTGGTCGCACCGCCGCCGTCGGTGATCGTGACGGTGGACCCGGAGGGCCGGTCGGCCTGGGCCCGGGCGACAGCGGCCCCGTCGCCTCGCGCGGCCTGCCTGGCCACCTCGTGCGCGGTGAGCTGACACAGATCGAGCGTGACCAGTTGGGCCAGGACCCAGACCGCGAACCCCAGTGCGGCCGCGACGAGCCCGCTCACCAGGGCCAGTTCGACGGTCACCATGCCGCGGGCCGACCGGGGTGCTGCCTCGATCATCGCTCCTCCTCTCCCCGCCGGCCGGGGTGGGCGGGAGCACTCCCGCCCACCCGGCAACCCCTCAGCCGAGCTGCAGGGCCCGCTTGAACTGGTCGAAGATGAACTGGGCGAAGCTCTGCGTCAGCTCGCCCATCCACCCCTGGCCGATGGCCACCACGATCGCCGCGACCAGGGCGATCACCATGACGGCCCCCACCGCGTACTCGATCGTGACCATGCCCCGCTCGCCCCGGACCCGTCCGGGCGCCGCCGCCCGCGCGCGGTCGATGATCGCGGGCTCGGCGTGCTGCTGCGCGGCCGGCCGGGCGGTGTCGCTCTGGTACTGCTCGGACATTCGGTCTCCCTTTCCCTCGTCGCCGCGGTCGTCCGCGGCTCGCCCTCACAATGGGCGGACGCGGTCGATTCCCGTCACCGCCGGGCGATCTGTGGATAACTTCCTCAGCCGCCACCCAGGAGGCGCGCCAGCAGGCCCCCGAAGATCGGCACCACCCCCACCAGCAGGAACGCGGGCAGGTAGCAGACCACGAGCGGCAGGACGCCGGTGACCGCCACCGTCCGTGCTCGGGCGCGAGCGGCGACCGCCGCCGCGGCCCGCGCCTCCCGGCCCCGTTCCCGCAGCAGGTCCGCGAGCGCGGCGCCGCTGCCCACGGCGCGGCCGACGTCACGGGCGAACCCGCGATAGCCCGGCACGTCGGCCAACGAGGCCCACGCACGGTGCTCCGGCACGCCCAGGTCGATCTCGTTCCACACGCCCAGCAGGACGCCGCGGGTCGGCTCGGCACACACGTCGGCCACGACCCGTAGCGCGCCGCGCGGAGGCCGTCCGGCCTGGATGCAGACCGCCAAGAGATCGCACACCGCGGGCAGGTCGGCCACCAGGGCGTCCGCCCGGGCCACCGCCCGTCGGGTCCCCACGTGGCGCCGCCAGCGGCGCGCCGGGGCTGCACGCGCCAGGACGTGGGCCGAGACCGGGGTGAGTCGCGCCAGCCGGTCGCCCCCCACCCCCAGCCACACCGCGAGGGCAGCCAGCACGGCCGGGATCAAGGTGTCCATTCCTGCTCCTCTCAGCGCCGCGCCCGCTCGGCGAGGCGGTCGGTCCAGAGCAGCCCCGCAGCCGCCAGCGCCGTCGCCGACACGAGGCAGAGCCACCCCGCCGGGCCGGCCAGCAGGAAGCCGACGGGGTCGCCCCCGAGCACGAAACCCAGCCCGACGCCGGCGAGCGGCAGCAACGCCATCAGGCGGCCGGCCGTGCGGCTCGCCGCCAACTCGACCGTCACCGTGGACTCGACCTCCTGCCGACGGGCGAGTTCGGCGGCGATCGCCTCCACCGCCGCCCCCAGCGAGGCCCCCGTTCGGGCCGAGACCTCCCAGGCGGCCGCCAACTGGGCCAGTCCGGCGCGGCCCGCCCCGGTTGCGCCCCGGCGGAGCGCGGCGGCGGCGTCCCCGCCCACGGCCTGGGCTGCGGCCGCCTCCTGGAGCACCGGGTGGTCGCCGGAGAGGGCCGCCAACGCGGTGGCCGGGATCGCACCCGTCCGCAGGAGCCCGGCCAGCCCTTCCCCGGCCCGCACCACCTCGGCGGCCGTTTCGCGGGCCGCGCGGCGGGCCTGGGCCCGCTCGAGGAGCTCGGCCGCCGTCAGGAGGGCGATCGAGGCCACCAGGACCGCCGCCGCGGTCCCCGCACCGGCGACCGTCCCCGCGGTGGCCACCGCCAGCACCGCGGCCGGCCCACCCCACCGCCCCCACGACGCCCGGCGGCGACGTCGGCTCCCCTCCCGAGCCGGTTTGCCCTGGGTCAGCCGCCGTCCGAGGCGGGCGTCGCCGTCGTCCCAGCCGGCCAGAACAGCGACCGCGGCGGCGCACGCGGCCACCAGCGGGGCGTCCATCAGGCGACCAGCCGTTCCAACGCGCGGAAACCCGGGCCGCGCGTGAGGCGTCCCTCCTCGTCGAAGGTCGCGGCCAGCCGCACCTCGACGAGGCCCTCCGGGCCGGCAGCGAAGGTCGCGATCTCCGCCACGAACCGCTTCCCGGCTCCCCCGGACCGGCGCACCTGCACGACCGCGTCGAGGGCGGCGATCGCCTGCGCGTGCACCGCGTGCCGCCCGAGGCCGCCCAGGGCGCCCAGCGCCTCCAGGCGGGCCGGGACGGCCTCGACCCCGTTGGCGTGCAGGGTGCCACCCCCGCCCTCATGGCCGGTGTTGAACGCGGCCAGGAGATCGGCCAACTCGGCGCCGCGCACCTCGCCGACGATCAGGCGATCCGGCCGCATCCGCAACGCCTGCCGCACCAGGTCGGTCAGGGTGACCCGGCCCATGCCCTCGGCGTTGGCCGGCCGGGCTTCGAGCCGCACGCAGTGCGGGTGATCGGGGGCCAGCTCGCGCGAGTCCTCCACGATCACCAGCCGCTCCCGCGGCGGCACCTCGCCGAGCAGCGAGGCCAACAGGGTCGTCTTGCCCGAGCCCGTGCCGCCGGAGACCAGGAAGGCCCGGCGCCGGTCGATCAGGCCGGCCAGCAGGTCGTGGCCGGCACGCGTCAGCGACCCACCCGCCACCCAGTCGGCGAGCGTGAGGCGTGCGCGCGACGGGACCCGGAGCGACAGGCAGGTGCCGGCGTCGGCCAGGCAGCCCAGGACCGCGTGCACCCGCGTCCCGTCCGGCAGTCGTGCGTCCACGAAGGGATGCCCGTCGTCCAGCCGACGGCCCACCTGCGCTGCGAGCCGAACCGCGAGCCGGCGCACCTCCTCGTCCGACTCGAACCGCAGCCGAACCGGCTCCAGTCCGCTCCCTCGGTCGACGAAGACCGCGTCCGGCCCGTTCACCACCACGTCGGTGACGCCGGGCTCACGCAGCAGCGCCTCCAGCGGGCCCGCCCCCCGGCTGTCGCGGCGCAGCGCCTCCAGGGTCGTCAGCACCCCCGCGTCGCTGACCACGTGCCCCAGCCACTCCAGCGCCTCCGCCACGGACGCCGGCGTCGCCGCCACCCCCCGCGCGCTCAGCCGCTCGCGCACCCGCTCCAGATCAGGCGACACGCTCCACCTCCAGGGCGTCGAGCAGGCGCCGCACCGCCCGCGCCCACCGCCCCCGCCCCGAGCGACCCGGCGGGTCCCCCTCGTCCGCCGCACGAGCCAGGGCCCGTTCGTCCGGCAGCGTCGCCGCCACCGGCAGCCCCAGCGCGCGCCCCACCGCGCCGGGCCCGACGCGCCCCGCGGCC
>JAAYTZ010000074.1 GCA_012517965.1 Propionibacterium sp.
GCGGCGTCCGGGGGCGCGGCGGCCCGGAGCCGCGCCCGCAGCGCCAGTTCGACGGGGTCGAGCGGGGCGAAGTCGGGGGCGGCGGCACCGCGGTCCAGGGCCGCGCGGAGGGCGCGCTCGGCGCGGTCGCCGCGCTCGGGGCGTCCGAGCGGGGCGTCCCCCGTCACGACCGCTCACCACCCAGCCGCGCGCGCAGGGCGGCCAGCGCCCGGAAGACGTGCGAGCGCGCGGTGTTCTCGGTGCAGCCGAGCACCCGCGCCACCTCGGCGTACGGCAGGTCGTGGTAGAAGCGCAGCACCACCGCGGCCCGCTGGAGGGGCGGCAGCTCACGGCACAGCCGCCACGCCTCGTCGGCGTCGTCCCAGGCCGCCGTGGGGTCGGGGACGCCGCGGCCGCGGTCCGCGAGCGGCTCGGCGACGGGGATCACCCGCCCCGTCCTCCGCCACCGCGTCACCGACGCGTTCACGATGGACCGGCGCACGTAGGCGTCCACGTTGCCGCCCGCGACCACCGCGTCCCAGCGGGGCAGCAGCCCGACGAGGGCGTCCTGGACGCAGTCCCGCGCGTCCTCGCGGTCGTGGGTGATCAGGTACGCGAACCGCTGCAGCCCGACCGAGCGGTGTCGCACGTAGTCGTCGAACGACGCGTACGCCTCCTCGGCCATGTGGCGGCTCGCCTCCGTGCAGGTCACACCCGACAGACGCGCCGCGGGGGCGGTTCGTTGCGTCCGCGGCGGCGCGGGGGCGACGGTTCTGGACGCCATCCTGCCGCGCCCCGCTCCCCGGCGCGAGGGCGTCAGCCGGAGCGGCGGCGCAGGAAGTCGGCGGCCACGGACACCGCGATCACCGCGGGCTCCTTCCCGGCGATGCCGGGCAGCCCGATGGGGCAGGTGATGCGGGCGATGTCGTCGGCCGCGAAGCCCGCCTCCCCCAACCGGCGCCTGAAGTTCCCCCACTTGACGCTCGACCCGATCAGACCGATCCAGCCCAACGCCGGCCGGCGCAGGGCGGCGTCCAGAATCGCGAAGTCCTCGGCGTGGTCGTGGGTCATCACGAGCACCTCGGCCCCGGCCGGCAGCTCGTCCAGGATCGCCTCGGGTGCCATCAGGTGCCGGGCGATCACCGACGGGGCATCCGCCACGACGCCGGCCAGGCGGTCGGGAGCGACCATCTCCGGGCGCGAGTCGACCAGCACCAGGCAGACCTCCAGGCGGGCCAGCAGGCGGGCCACCTCCAGGCCCACGTGCCCGACCCCGAGGATCGCCACCGTCGGCAGCGCCGGCAACGGCTCGAGCACCACCGTGACCTCCCCTCCGCAGCACTGCTGGGCCTGCTTGCCACCCTCCCGGTCGTTGAGGCGGTCCACGAACTGCTGCGGCACCACCGCCCCGTCGGCCAGCATGGCCCGGGCCTGCTCCACGGCGACGTGTTCGAGGTTGCCGCCGCCGATGGTGCCCCAGACGCCGTCCGCGGAGACCACCATCTTGGCGCCGGCATCGCGCGGGGCGTGGCCGCGCACCCGAAGGATCGTGACCAGCACGCCCGGGCGGCCGCCGCGGCGCAGGTGGGTGACGGCCTCGCTCCAGTGCATCCCGCCCTCCCTCCGGCCCGCCGAAGTCGGCATCCTACGGGACGCCCCGGGCGCCCGCCACGTCCGGCGCGGCCCCCGGAGGGCTACCCGGCGCGCCCCTCGTGGTCGCGGCCGCGGAACTCGTTCACCCGCGCGTACATGTCCTCGATGAGTTGCGCGAACCGCTTCTCGACCTCCCGCCGCCGGACCTTGAGGGTCGGCGTCAGCAGCCCGTTGTCCTGGGTGAACTCCTCCAGCATCACGCGCAGATCGCGGATCTGCTCGTGGTGCGCGAGCCGCGAGGTCAGCGCGGCGACCCGGCGCCGCATCTCCTCGAGGATCTGCGGGTGGCTGAGCAGCTCGCGCCGGTCGGCGAACTTGACCTGCAGTTGGGCGGCCAGGTCCTCCAGGTGGGGCATCGACGGCGAGACCAGCAGCGTCAGGTAGGGCCGGTTGTCGCCGAGCAGCACCGCCTGCTCGAACAGCGGGTCGGTGAGCAGCAGGCCCTCGATCGGGGCGGGGGCGATGTTCTTGCCGCCCGAGGTGACGATGATGTCCTTGATGCGGTCGGTGATCACCAGGAACCCGTCGGTGTCGACGAACCCCACGTCGCCGGTGTGCAGCCAGCCCTCGGCGTCCACGGCCTCGGCGGTGGCGTCCGGCTGGTTCCAGTACCCCGTCATGAC
The DNA here is from genome assembly GCA_012517965.1 of Propionibacterium sp. GTDB lineage: Bacteria > Actinomycetota > Actinomycetes > Propionibacteriales > Propionibacteriaceae > Propioniciclava. The sequence goes on from JAAYTZ010000074.1 coordinate 2,256, forward strand.
GTTCGGTCCGCGGTACCAGATCTCGGAGTCGGGGCCGATGCGCAACTCGCCGCCCTGCACGACCCGCCCGGCGGTGCCGACCTTGAACGCGGTCGGGCAGTTGAAGCTGACCAGCGGGGACGCCTCGGTGAGGCCGTAGCCGGGGCTGATCTGCATGCCGCAGGCCGAGAAGAACTCCTCGACCTCGGGGCGCAGCGGGGCGCCGCCGCACGCCATCACGGTCTTGGGCCCGCCCATCGCGCGCCGGACGCTGGAGAGCACCAGCTTGTCGGCCAGCGGCAGCTGCGCCTTCCAGTAGACCGCCGGCTCCTTGCCCTTGCGGTAGGCGCGCTGGCACTGGCCCCCCACCCGCAGCGCCCACTCGAAGATGCGCTGCTTGGTGGGGTTGCCGGCCACCTTGGCCCGCGCGGTCGAGACGACCTTCTCGTACAGGCGCGGCACCGACACCAGCAGCGTCGGCTTCGCGAGCACCAGCATCTCGGCGACCTTGCGGGCGTCGGTGTAGGTGTTCAGGCAGCCGTGGCCGAGGACGTAGAACGTCCAGGCCCGCTCCAGCGCGTGCGACAGGGGCAGGAAGCACAGGGAGTGGTCGTCCGGGGTGAGGGTGAAGAAGGCGTCGAGCGCGTCGCACTGGAAGGTGAACCCGCGGTGGGTCAGGGTCGCGCCGCGCGGCTCGCCGGTGGTGCCGGAGGTGTAGATGATGGACGCCGTGTCGCCGGCCCGCGCGGCGGTGAGCCGCTCGGCCACCTCGGCGGTGGCGCCGTCGCGCACGGGCTCCCCGAGCAGCGCGTCCAGGCGCACCGCACCCTCGGCGTCCCCGTCGAACAGGACGACCTCGCGCAGGTCCGGCAGGTCGCTTCGCACGGACGCCAGCCGCGCGTACGCCTCGGGGTGCTCGACGAAGGCGAGCACCGCGCCGGAGTCGGCGAGGATGTGCCGGATCTGCTCCGGGGTCGACGTGGGGTAGATGGGCACCACGACGGCGCGGATCCACAGGCTCGCGAAGTCGGCGACCGTCCACTCGGGCCGGTTGCCCGAGAAGATCGCGACGCGGTCCCCCGCTCGGACGCCGTGGGCGACGAGCCGCGCCGCCAAGGCGCGGATGTCGGCCCCGAGTTGGCCGTAGGTGCGGGTCCGCCAGCCGTCCCCGACCCGGACCCTGGTCGCCGGTCGCCCGGAGTAGCGGTCGATGGCCGCGGCGAGCCGTACCGCGAGGTGTCCCTGGTCCACGTCGATTCCCCTCTGGTTCCCCCGTGAAGTCGTGCGTGACAAGCATCCCAGTTGGACGCCCCGCCGCACCACGCCCCGGCGGAGGACGGGGCCGAATTTGCGAACGGGAGGGCGTTCCCGACCACGGGCAGAGTCACCCCTCCACCGCCCCAGGTCGTTAGTCTGTGGTAATGACCCGAAGCATCTACGTCGCTGCTCCCGAGGTACGGACCGGCTGGTCTGTCATCGCCATCGGCCTCATCAACGCCCTCAGCCGTGAGGTGGGCAAGGTCGGGGTCTTCCGCCCGCTGGTGCCGTCCAGCACCGATCACGACATCTTCCTGGACGCCCTGCTGGCCCACCCCGCGGTCACCACCACCTACGACGAGGCCGTGGGGACGACCTACGACCACGCGCTCCACGAACACGACGAGGCGCTCGCCCGCATCGTCGAGCGCTACAACCAGATGAAGGACCGCAACGACGCGGTCGTCATCGTCGGCACGAACTACAACGAGGCGACCTTCGCCTCCGAGCTGACGCTGAACGCGGAGATCGCCGCCAACCTGAACGCGCCCGTCTGCCTGGCCGTGTCGACGCGCGACCGCACCCCCGACGAGGTGCGCCACATCGCGGAGAACGCGATCGCGGAGTTCGTGCGCCGACACGCGACCGTGATCGCCGTCATGGCCACCCGCGTCGACGAGCCCGACCGCGAGCCGATGCTGGCCGAACTCGGCAAGCTGCCCGACGTGATGGTGGCGGCCCTGGAGGAGGACCCGATCGTCCGCTCCCCCAGCCTCGGCGAGTACTTCCAGGCGGTCGAGGCGACGGTGATCTCCGGACGCCCCGAGCAACTGGCCCGGGAGAGCCAGGGCGGGCTGGTGGCCGCGATGACGCTGCCGCACGTCCTGGAACGCCTCTTCGAGGAGGCCACCGTGATCGTGGCGTCCGACCGCACCGAGCTGATTCCGGGCCTGGTGCTGGCGCACAGCTCGGGCGCCTTCCCGCAGCTGGCGGGCCTGATCCTGACCGGCGGCTACGAACTGCCCGAGCCCATCGTCCGGCTGATCGAGAGCGTCCCCCACGAGCTGCCGATGGCCACCACCAACCTGGGAACGTTCACGACGGCGTCCCGGGTGGGGTCGCTGCAGGGCCGGCACACGTCGTCCCCGCGCAAGATCGAGATCATGCGGCGCGTCTTCGACCACCGGGTCGACGTCAAGGAGTTGTTCGAGCGCATGCGGCTCGCCCCGTCGGACGTGCGCACCCCGCTGATGTTCGAGCACCAGCTCAACGAGATGGCCCGCGCGAAGAAGATGCGGATCGTGCTGCCCGAGGCCGGCGACGACCGCATTCTGAAGTCGGCGGCCATCGTGATGCAGCGCGGTACGGCGGCCATCATCCTGCTCGGCAACCCGATCGCGGTGAAGGCGCAGGCCAGCGCGATCGGCGTGTCCCTCGACGGGGTCGAGATCGTCGACATGACCGAGCCCGAGCGCCTCCAGCGCTACGCCGCCAAATACGCCGAGCTCCGCGCCCACAAGGGCGTGACGCTGGAGCAGGCCCTGGAGAAGATGAAGGACCCGTCGTACTTCGGGACGATGATGGTCTACCTCGGCGAGGCCGACGGCATGGTCTCCGGGGCGGTCAACACGACGGCCAACACGATCCGGCCCAGCCTGGAGTTCGTGAAGACCAAGCCCGGCGTGAAGGTCGTCAGCAGCTCCTTCCTGATGTGCATGCCCGACCGCGTCGACGTGTACGGCGACTGCGCCGTCAACCCCGACCCGACGGCCGAGCAGCTGGCCGACATCGCGATCGGCTGCGCCGAGACGGCGCAGATCTTCGGCATCGAGCCGCGGGTCGCGATGCTGTCGTACTCGACCGGCACGTCCGGCTCGGGCGCGGACGTCGACAAGGTGCGCGAGGCCACCGAACTCGTCCGGCAGCGGGCCCCCCAGTTGAAGGTCGACGGGCCGATCCAGTTCGACGCCGCCATCGACCCCACCGTCGGCAAGAAGAAGATGCCGGGGTCCGAGGTCGCCGGGCAGGCCACCGTGTTCGTGTTCCCCGACCTCAACACCGGCAACAACACCTACAAGGCCGTCCAGCGCAGTTCGGGCGCGATCGCGATCGGGCCGGTCCTGCAGGGCCTCAACAAGCCCGTCAACGACCTGTCGCGCGGCGCCCTCGTCGACGACATCGTCAACACGATCGCCATCACCGCGATCCAGGCCCAGCACAGCTGACTCCCCGGACGCCGCGGCCACGGCGTCCTCCCCCGATCTGCGAAGGAGCAATCGAATGAGCATGCCCATCCTCCTGCTGAACGCGGGATCGTCGTCGATCAAGTACCAGGTCATCGACGCCGAGGACGAGTCGGTCCTCGCGACCGGCCTGATCGAGCGCATCGGCGAGCCCGTCAGCGCCATCAAGCACAAGACCCAGGGCGAGACGTTCACCGCCGACGAGCCCTACCCGGACCACACGGCGGCGCTGCGGGCCCTGGTGGCGATGTTCGACGCGCACGGCCCCCGGCTGGCCAACGTGAAGGCCGTCGGGCACCGCACCGTGCACGGCGGCTCGAGGTTCGACCGCACGGTGCGCATCGACGACGACGTCATCCAGGCGCTCGTCGACCTGTCGCCGCTGGCCCCCCTGCACAACCCGCCGGGCATCGCCGGCATCAGGGCGGCCCAGGAGGCCCTGCCGAACGTCCCGCACTTCGCGATCTTCGACACCGCCTTCTTCGCGCACCTGCCCGCCGAGGCCTACACCTACGCCATCGACAAGGCGACCGCCGAGCGGCTGTCGATCCGGCGCTACGGCTTCCACGGCACGTCGCACAACTTCGTCAGCCAGCGCATGGCCCACTTCCTCGGCCGGCACCGCACCGACCTCAACATGATCGTCTGCCACCTCGGCAACGGCGCCTCGGTGTCGGCCATCAAGAACGGCATCCCGATCGAGACCTCCATGGGGCTCACGCCGCTGCAGGGCCTGGTCATGGGCACCCGCTCGGGCGACATCGACCCGGGCATCGTGGCGTACCTGCACCGCTCCGGCATGGAGGTCGCCGAGATCGACGCCCTGCTGAACAAGAAGTCCGGCATGCTCGGCCTCTGCGGGAAGAACGACTTCCGCGACATCGCCGCCGCGGTCGAGGCGGGGGACGCGGACGCGAAGCTGGCCTTCGACGTCTACATCCACCGGCTGGTGTTCTACATCGGCGGGTACATGGCCCTGCTGGGCGGCGTGGACGCCATCGCGTTCACCGCCGGCGTCGGCGAGAACGACCAGGGCGTCCGGGCGGCGGTGTGCGAGCGGCTCGCGGGCCTGGGGTTCCACCTCGACCCCGAGCGCAACGCGCTGCGCACCGGCCGGGCGCACATCATCTCGACCGACGACTCCCCGGTGACGATCTGCGTGGTCCCCACCAACGAGGAGCTGCAGATGGCCCGCGAGGTCAACGAGGCGATGGGCGGCCAGCCGATCGAGGACTGAGCCGAACCGCTCCCGACGGCCGCCGCGAACCCGGTTCCGGCGGCCGTCGGCCGTCTCCGCGCCCGGCGTCGGCGGTAGGGTGCCGCCCATGGCACGGGCACTGGTGACGGGAGCGACGGCGGGGCTGGGGGCCGAGTTCGCCCGGCAACTGGCGCGACGGGGCGACGACCTGGTGCTCGTAGCTCGGGACGCCACCCGGCTCGACGCGCTGGCGTCCGAGCTGCGCGACCGGCACGGCGTCGAGGTGGAGGCGCTGCCCGCCGACCTGGCGCTGCCCGCCGACGTCGAGCGGGTGGCCGACAGGCTGGGGTCGGACGCCGCCCCCGTCGACGTGCTGGTCAGCAACGCGGGCTTCGGCGTCGCCGGCGGGCTCCTGGGCGCCGACCTCGCCGAGCACGACCGCGCTCTCGACGTGATGTGCCGGGCCGTGCTGCACCTCGGCGCCGCGGCCGGACGCGCCATGCGGCGGCGCGGCAACGGCCGCATCGTCAACGTCGCCTCGCTGTCGGCGTGGACGACCCAGGGCCACTACTCGGCGATCAAGGCGTGGGTGCTGGTCTACTCGCAGGCGCTCGCCGGGGAACTGCACGGCACCGGGGTCACCGTCACCGCGCTGTGCCCCGGCTGGGTGAAGACCGAGTTCCACCAGCGGGCCGACCTGGGCACCGGCGGCATCCCGGAGCCGGTGTGGGTGGACGCCCGGCGCTGCGTCCGCGAGGCGCTGGCCGACGCCGACCGCGGCGCGGTCGTCTCGATCCCGACGAAGCGCTGGAAGGCTGCGGCCCTGGCGCTCGACGCGGCACCGCGGCCCGTGGTGCGCTGGATCTCACGGCGGCTGGCGCGATCCAGGAACTAGACTCGGCCCGTTCGGCCGAACGACACCGCGCGGCGTCCGGGGGGACGAGAATGGGGCGTCGCCCGACGACGACGACAAGGAGCATCCGGTGAGCGAAGACCTGGCCAAGTACTCGGCCGCCGTCCCCGCAGCCTCCCGGTTCGTCGCCCAGCACCTGATCATGAAGCCGTACGTGTGGTCGGCGCTGAACGTGCACATCCACGGGCTGCGTCACCTCGACGACGTCACCGAGCCGTTCGTCGTGATCGCGAACCACTCCTCGCACCTGGACGCGATCTTGATCTTCGGCTCCCTGCCCCGGCGCCTGTCGCGCCACCTCTCGGCGGGGGCCGCCGCCGACTACTTCTTCACCCACAAGCTGAAGAGCATGGGGACGCGCCTGTTCTTCAACGCCTACCCCGTGGACCGCGGCGGCATGCGGGCCCACCGCGGCATGTCCGGTCAGCTCCTGGACGCCGGCGTGCCGCTCCTGATCTTCCCCGAGGGCACCCGCAGCCGGACCGGCGCGATGGCGCGGTTCAAGGCGGGCCCGGCGGGGCTGTCGATCAAGCACGACGTGCCGATCCTGCCGGTCGCGCTGATCGGCGCCTACGCCGCGATGCCGTACGGGGCGAAGCTGCCGGTGCCGGGGCGTCCCGACGTGCACGTGGTCTTCGGCCGGCCGCAGAAGGCGCTCGCCGGCGAGTCGATCGCCGACTTCTCGGAGCGCCTCTACCGCTACGTCGTCGAACTCCACGACACGACCGCCCGCGCCTACGGCATGCCGACCCAGGCCGACTTCCACCGGGCGGTGGCGCTGCGCAAGGCCGCCCGGACGCCGCGGGACCTGCCGGCGCGTGAGGACGGCGAGTCCTAGCGCCTACTCGGCCAGCGCGAGCTGCCGCACCGACACCGTGCGGGAGCGGAGGATCCGCACCGCGCCGGCCACCGCCCCGATCGCCAGCCAACCCGCCAGGGTGACGAGCATGAGGGCGGGGGTCTGCCAGGTGAGGATCGCACGGACGGCGTCCAGCGCCGGCGACAGCGGGGACAGCCCACGGAGGGTGTCGAACACACCGGGCGCCGTGTAGGTCAGGGCCGTCACCGACGTGACCAGCAGGAACACGCCGGACACGAGGCGTCCCCACACCCCACCCCAGGCGGCCAGGGCGTGGTTGACGGCGGCGAACGCCAGGCCCGCCAGCAGCAGGGCGCCGAACAACGCCGCCCCCTTCCCGGCCGACAGCCCGAGGAACGCGGACCCCAGCGCGGCCAGGATCGCCGCCTGGACCGCCGCCACCCCGAAGCCGGGCAGCAGCGCCCGCACGACGAGGTGGCGGGTCGTCGAGCTGGACGCCGCGTTGCGCGGGTCGACCGGCCTGATCAGGGCGTAGGTGGCCAGCGCGCCGAGCCAGAGGGCCACCACCAACAGCAGCGAGACCGCCGCGGCGGCCGGCGTGACCAGCTCGTCGAGGCCCGTGGTCGAGATCGGCGAGGCCACGACCTTGGCCAGGTTCTGCCGCTGGGTCTCGGTGTAGCTCGGGATCTGCTTCGCGCCGTCCGCCAGCCCCGTGGCCAGCTGGTCCATCCCGTCGGCGAGCCGGACCGAGCCGTCGTGGGCCGTCGTCAGGCCGGACGCGAGTTCCACGGTCCCGTCGTGGGCCTGGCCGATCCCGTCGGAGAGTTGGGCGACGCCGTCGACGTAGCGGCCGACGCCGTCGGCCAGCTGGTCGCTGCCGGACGCCAGTTGCCCGATCCCGTCGACCAGGGCCGGCAGCCCGTCGCTCAGCTGCCTGATGCCGCCGGCGAGCTGGGTCGTGCCGGACGCCAGTTGCCGGCCGCCGTCGACGAGCTGGGTGCCGCCGTCGCGCAGCAGGGTGAGCTGCGACTCCAGGTACTCGTTGGGCGACACGTCGGCCGGGATCTGGGCCCGCACCGCGTTCCACTGCTGCTGGATGGCGGCGGCGTTGGTCGCGAACCATTCGGTGGCGTCGGTCAGCTTCGTCAGCGCCTCCTCGATCTCGTCGGTGCGCTCGGCGAACGCGGCCCGGGCCGTCTCGACGTCGGTGAGGTCGACCCCGGTGAGGGTCCGCTGGGCGGCCGCGCCGCCCTCCCGGACGCCCTCGGCGAACGCCGCGCACGCCCCCTCGATCGCCTGCAGGCGCTCCGGGCAGGGCACCGTGGTCGCGCCGGACGCGACCTGGTCGACGGCGGCGAGCGCGTCGGCGTAGGAGTCGGCGAGCTCGTCGGTCTCCGCCTGGAGCTCGGCCGCCCGGGCCAGCTGCTCCCGGATCACGGAGGCTGCGGCGTCCACCTGCGCGTCGAGCTCGGTGGCCGTGGCCGGCAGGTCGGCCATGACACCGTCGATCGTGTCGAAGGTGGCGGACAGGTCGGGCAGCTGCCGCACGATCTCGAGCACCGGGTCGACCAGGCTGTTGATGCCGGTCACGTACTGCTCGACCCCGTCGGCGTACTGGTTCAGGCCGGCCGCGAGTTGGTCCGCACCGGCCGACATCGTCGCGATCTGGGCCGGCAGGTCGCGGGTCTGGTCGGCCATGAGGCCGAGCCCGTCGGCCAGTTGCCGGGCCCCGGAGCTCAACTGCGGCCCGTTGTCGGCCAGCTGCCGGGCGCCGTCGGCGGCCTGCCCCAGCCCGTCGGCCAGCTGGCCGGCGCCGTCGGCGGCCTTGCCGATGCCGTCGCTCAGTTCCAGGTTGCCGTCGGCCAGCTGCCGCGCCCCGTCGGCGACCGTGACCATGCCCTCCTTCTGCTTGCCGAAGCCGATGTAGACGTTGTCGAGGTACAGCTCGGTGATGAAGTTGTTCAGCGACTGGGCGGCGGCGTCGGCCACCGACTGACCCACGGCGGTCTCGGCGATCCCGGCGACGGGCGAGGTCTCGATGGTGATGGTGGCCTGCCGGGCCTCGTCGACCGACCCGCCGAACGAGGTGGCGGCGGCCGAGAAGTTCTTGGGGATCGTCACGACCGCCGCGTAGCGACCCGCGGCCAGGCCCGCCCGGGCCCGGGCCTCGTCGGCCAGCACCCACGTGAAGTTCTGGTCGCGGTCCGTGTCGACCAGAGCGGCCGAGAGCTGGCGGCCCAGCGGCACCTGCTGGCCGTTCAGTTCCACCATCTCGTCGTTGTTGACGATGGCGGCCTGGACGCGGCGCAGGTTGGCGTCGAACCGCCACGTGCCGGCCAGGAAGGCTCCGGCGACGAGCAGCGGCACGAGCACCAGCGCCAGGAGGCCGCGCCAGTCGAGGCGGCGGCCGGTGAAGGTGGCGACGTTCATCTGAGTCCCCCTACCAGGGCTTCGGGTGCGGTGACAAGGTCGGACGCCGCGGGCGCCGGTTCGGCGGCGGCCGGAACCGGGGCCGGGGCTTGGTGGTCGGCGAGGTCCAGCAGGAGGACGGTGTCGCCGGGCGGGACGATGTCGGTCACGGCGTCCGCCCGGGCGGCGGCCACGATCAGCGTCCGGTGGCCGAGATCGGCGGCCAGGGCGCCGAGCCGCGCCCGCGGCGTCCCCTCGATGCGGTCGGCGTGATCGACGACGACCAGGTCGCCGCGCACGCGGTCGAGGTGGGCGTGGGTCGCCGGATCGGCGCCGTCCACGTAGGTCGCGTGGTGGCGGAGGGCGGGCGCCTCCTCGGGCAGGACGTGCCCCAGCACCTTGAGCCGGCCCGACGTGGGGGCGAGGCGGCCCGACAGCGCCAGCAGCAGCGCCCGCCGGGACCGTTCGGGGCCGACGACCACCAGCGTCTCGCCGGGGAGCACCTCCGCGCTCACGTCGGCGAACAGGACGCGGTCGCCGAACGCCGCCGTCAGCGCCTCGGCGTAGACGGTGCCGGGGGCGTCCGGGAAGGGCCAGTCGGCGAGCGAGAGCTGATGGGCGAGCGACTCGCCCTCGACGTCCATGACGGGTAGGCGCTTCTCCAGCCAGGCGGGCAGCCACCAGGCGCGAGCCCCCAGCAGCTTCATGACCGCCGGGCCCAGCGTCATGCGGACGACGAAGGCGTCGATCGCGACCCCGATCGCCAGGCCGAACGCGATCGGCTTGATGACCCCCTCGCCGGCTGGCACGAAGAACGCGAAGACCGCGAACATGATGAGCGCGGCCGCCACGACGACCTTCGCGGAGTGGACGAAGCCCTCCTCGGTGGCGGTGGTGGTGTTGCCGTGCACGAACTCCTCGCGCATGCGGGAGGTGAGGAAGACCTCGTAGTCCATGGCCAGGCCGAACAGGATGCCCATCAGGATGATCGGCAGGAAGCTGATGACGGGCAGCGGCTCGGGCAGGTTGATGACCTGCTTGAACCAGCCCTGATTGAACACCAGCGTGACGGCGCCGAACGCGGCGCCGACGCTGAGCAGGTAGCCGAGGGCGGCCTTGACCGGCACCCAGAGCGACCGGAACACCATCGTCAGCAGGATCAGCGAGAGCCCGACCACGAAGAGGCCGAACGGCAGCAGCGCACCCGCCAGCCGGTCGGAGACGTCGATGGCGACCGCGGTGAAGCCGGTGACCGCGGTCTCCACCCCGTACTTGTCGCGCCACTCGGGGGCGCGGTCGCGGAGCCGTTGGACGAGGTCGGCGGTCCGGGGGTCGTCGGGCCCGGTGGTGGGGATGATCTGCACCATCGCGGTGTCGGCGTTGCGGTTGGGCACCGAGACGGCCACCATCTTCACCCCGGGCATCGCCTCGACGTCGGCCTTGAGCCCTTCAGTGATCGCGAGCGGGTCGTTGGACTCGACGATGGGGGCGGTGATGACGAGGGTTCCGTTCGCGCCGACGCCGTAGTGCTCGCTGATCAGGTCGAAGGTGATGCGGTCCTGCGCGCCGGGCACCGAGCGGCCGGAGTTTGGCAGGGCCATCTGGAGGTCCTTGGCGGGGTAGGCCAGCGCGCCGAGGGCGGCCACCACGACGAGGATCGTGACGAGCGGCTTGGCGGTGACCACGCCCACCCACCAGCGGGAGGCGTCGAAGGCGGGCCGGGTGCGCTCCTTGGCCGGCCGTCGCGGGGGCTTGGGCCGCAGCCGCTCGCCGAAGAAGCCGAGGAGGGCGGGCAGCAGGGTGAGGGCGAGGGCGACCTCGATGGCGACCGCGACGGCCGCGAAGTTGCCCATGATCGACAGGAAGGGGATGCCGGCGACGGTCAGGCCGACCAGCGCGATGATGACGGTGAGCCCCGCGAACACCACGGCCGAGCCGGCGGTCGCGGTGGCCCGGGCGGCCGACTCCTCGACGTCGAGGCCCTGCCCGAGCTGGTCGCGGTGCCGCGACACGATGAACAGCGAGTAGTCGATGCCGACCGCGAGCGCCAGCATCAGGGCCAGCATCATCGACGTCGAGTTGATCGGCATCAGGCCGGCGCCCACGAAGATGATCATGATGGCCTGGCCCGCGCCGGCCAGGGCCGCGACCAGCGGGATCGTGGAGGCGAGCAGCGACCCCAGCGTCGCCACGAGCACGACGAGGGCGACGCCCAGGCCGACGGCCTCGACCGGGGACAGGTGCGGCATGTTCACGGCGAAGACCTCGCCGCCCATGTGCACCTGGCTGCCGGGGATGGCGGCCTGGAGCCGCTCGGCGTGTTCGGTGAGCTCCTCGCGCTGCGCCTCGGTGAACGTTGACACCGAGCCGACCACCCGGATGCGGGCGTAGGCGGCCCGGTTGTCGTCGCTGATCATGCCCTTGACGTACTCGTTGTAGGGCGACTGGGAGCCGCGCACCCAGTCGATCTCGTCGATGCGGGCCAGCTCGGCCTCGATGGCCGCCCTGATCGCCGGGTCGTCGGCCCCCACGCCGGGCGGCGCGATCACCAGCATCGTGGCCGAGGAGTCCGCAGCCTCGGGGAACGTCATCTTCAGTTGATCGAGCGCCACCTGCGAGCTGGCGCCAGGGATGCGGAACTCGTCGTCGAACGTGCCGCGGGCCACCACCGTCAGGACGCCGAGCAGGGCCGTGAGGGCCAGCCACGCGGCCAGCACCCGCCGCCGCGCCCGGAAGCAGGCCCGCGCGATGCGGTAGAGCGTTGACGACACGAGCCACCCCCCGGAGTCGAGGGCCCTGCGGGCCCGATACAGTAGTGTATGCGATACGGAAGTGTATGCGATACGGACTCGTATCCGAACCGTCCGGACGGCAGGAGGAGAACCGTGGTCGAGGTGATGAGCGCCCGGCGCACGCAGACGCGCGAGCGGCTGGTCGCCGCCGCGGTGGAGGTGTTCGCCGAGAAGGGCGTGGCGGGGGCCTCGGTCGAGGAGATCTGCGACCGCGCCGGGTTCACCCGCGGGGCGTTCTACTCGAACTTCGGCTCCAAGGACGAGTTGTGCCTCGCCGCGGTGGAGCAGGAGGTCGACCGCAACCTGACCGCCACCCGCGAGGCCATCGCGTCGCTGCCCGAGCTGGCCGGGCGCGACCTCGACGCCCTCCTGGACGCCGCCGTCGCCCTGTTCCTCCGGGCTCAGCGGTCGGACCGGGTGTCGATCCTCGCCAGCGCCGAACTGCGCCTCTACGCGGTGCGCTCCGACGACTTCCGGCCGCAGTACCGGCGCCTCGTCGACCGGGTCAGCGAGGCCTTCGCCGCCCTGCTCGAGGACGCCGCGGCCGTCGCCGGCTACCGCCCCACCGTTCCCGGCATCGACCTGGTGCGGGTGCTGCACGGCGTCTACGAGCAGAGCGCCCTGAGCAGCCTGCTGGAGGACCACCCTGCGGACGCCCCCGGCCGCGCCCACCTGCTCGCCGGCGTCCTGCGGACGATGCTCGCGCGCCCCTGACCCGGCTTCAGCCGGCCCACATGCCGAGGTAGAACAGCACCGCCCAGGTCACCTGCACCGCCAGCATGACGAGCGCCGCCACCGCCCAGACCCACCGCCAGGCGCCCGTGCTGCGCCGCTCGACAGCCTCGCCGACGAGCGTCCACAGCGGGAACCACAGCAGCACCGCGCGGCACACCGACTGGAACCAGTACGACAGCGAGAACGCGAACACCTGAACGCCGACCCAGGACGCCTCCGGGACGCGCCGCCGCCGCAGCAGGATCACCACTACGACGACGCCGACGATCATCGAGAGGAACTCGGCGCGGAAGATCCACACCCAGCCCGGATGGTCGGCGTACATGCCCGGCTGGATGGAGCGCCAAGAGTTGCGCACGGCGTCCCAGGGCATCGTGAGCTGGCGCATCCAGCCGGTGGCCTGGGCCGTGAACCAGGCCGTCCAACTGCCGGTGAGCACGTAGAGATAGGTCGCGTAGGCGGCCAGTACCAGCAGCGGCGGCACCAGCCAGGGCAGGCTGTACCCGAGGCGGTCGCGCGCGGCGGCGTCCGGGACCGGGGACGAGCCGGCGCGGCTCCCCCACCACTGCCAGACGGCCAGCACGAACAGGGCGCCGACGAGGAACAGCCCCGAGACCCGCAGCGTGCAGGCCGCCGCCGCCAGGGCGGACGCCGCGGCCCACTGCCGCCGGGTGGCCCGCTCCCAGGCCCAGAACGCAGCCGCGCAGAACGGCGACTCCGAGTAGGGCACGAGCGTGAAGACCGACGTCGGGGCGAGCAGCCAGGCGATCGCCGCCCAGCGACCGCCGAGCCGGTACAGGGCCCAGGTGGCCAGGGCCGAGGTGACCAGCGACAGGATCGTGCCGGCGACCACCGGGTCGAGGCCGAGCAGCATGCCGCCGCGCAGCAGCAGGGGCAGCCCCGGGAAGAAGGCGACCTCCGTCGGCTTGGCGTAGCCGTAGCGGGCGATGAAGACGAAGTGCTGGACGTCCCAGTTGGCGAGCACCTCGACGAGGCCGCGCCCGGTGACCAGCGCCACCGCGATCGCCGTGATCACCAGGACGAGCCGGGTGCCGAGCCAGGCCTGGACGACGAGACGCGCGTCCGCCGTGAGGCGGGCGCGCGTCCGGATCGTCGTGTCCACCCGCGACAGGTTAGGGGTTGCGGCCCGGCGGGGTCGGCGTGCCCCCGCCCGTGGGCGCGGGGGAGGTCGCACGGGTCGTGGTGGTGGCGGTCGTCGCCGTGGTGGTCGTCGTGCGCGTGGTGGTCGGGGCGGCCGTGGGCTGCGTGGACGTCGGGGCGGCCGTGGGCTTGGTGGACGTCGGGGCGACCGTGGCCGTCGTGGGCTGGCCGGTGGTGCGGGACACCGTCGGCCGCGGGGTGGGCGTGTCCGTTGGCTTGTACCTGGAGCCCTCGAAATCGAGCTTGGGCAGGCCCTTCATCGCCTTCTCCATGAACGCCAGCCAGGTCTCCGCCGGGTAGCCGGAGCCGTAGAAGCCCCGGCTGTACTCATCGAGGTTCTCCTGGCCGCTGTCGCCGGCGACGAAGTTCACCGCGGTGGTGATCTGCTTGGTGTAGCCGACGAACCAGGACGCCGTCGTCTTGACGCCGTCGTAGCGGGTGCCGGTCTTGCCGGCGCTCGGGTAGCCGAGGGCCGCCACGACGTCGCCGGTGCCTGAGGTGGTGACCTCCTCGAGCGCGCCGGTCGCCGCGGTCGCGATGTCCTTCTCGATGCCCTGCACCGGGTTGGGCATGTACTGGTACACGAGGACGCCGTTGCGGTCGCGCACCTCGGTCACGACGTGCCAGCCCAGCCGCTGCCCGTTGTTGGCCAGGGTGGCGAACCCGGCCGCGTTGTCGACCGGCGTCACCTCGGCGATCCCCATCGGCAGGCGGATCGAGGCGTCCCAGCCCTCGGCTTTCGGGATGCCGGCGTCCAGGGCGGCTCGGATGACCTCGTTGGGGCCGTCGCGGAGCTGGGTCACCAGGTCGACGTAGGCCGAGTTGATCGACTCGGTGGTCGCCTGCTGCAGCGACACCATGCCCTCGCCGGAGTGCCCGGACACCGACTGCCCGTCGGCCGCGATGAAGGTGTAGCCCTTGAATTCCCTGTCGAGCGACACCCCCTGGCGGAGGGCCGCGACGAGCGCCCACACCTTGAACGTCGACCCGGTCGGGGAGGTGGTGGTCGCCCAGTTCCGGGTGGCCTTCACGTAGTCGGGATTGCCGCCGTACATGGCCAGGACGCCGCCGGTGGCGTTGTCGATCGACACCAGCGAGGCGTGGAGGGTCGCCGGGTCCTTGCCACCCTCGGCCGCCGCCTGCCTGGTCTTCGCCTGCGCGACCTGCACGGCGGCGTCCTGCCGGGCCTTGTCGAAGGTCGTGACGACCGTGAGCCCGCCGCCGTTGATCGTGGCCTCGTCGAGCCCCAGCCTCTTGAGTTCGTCGATGACGACCTTCATGAGGTAGCCGTCGGTGCCCCCGAACCGCGGGTCCTTCTTGACCTCGGGGAACTCGGGCAGGGTGTAGTAGATGCGTGCCTTGTCGGCCTCGGTGAGCTTGCCGTGCTCGATCATCTGGTTGATGAGGTACTGGTAGCGCTCGAGCAGGTTCTGGGTCTGCTTCTCCCCCAGGGCGGGATCCATCTTGCCGGGGCTGTTGACGATGGCCGCCAGCACGAGGCTCTCCTGCAGGTCGAGCTCCGAGGCGTCCTTGTTGAAGAAGGCCTTGGCGGCCGCCTGCAGCCCGTAGGCGCCGCGGCCGTAGTAGACGGTGTTGAGGTAGCCCTCGAGGATCTTCTCCTTCGGCACCTCCTGGCCCACCTTGAGCGCGATGACCACCTCACGCAGCTTGCGGATCAGCGTGCGCTCCTGCGAGAGGTACATCAGCTTGACGTACTGCTGGGTGATCGTGGAGCCGCCCTGGGCGGTATCGGTGCCCGAGGTCAGCGTCGTGATGGCGCGGAGGATGCCCGAGACGGAGATACCGGGATCGGTCCAGAACGTGGGGTTCTCGCCGGCGACGATGGCGTCCTTCACGTACTGCGGCATCTGGTCGAGCGGGATCTCCTCGCGGTTCTGCACCGAGAGTGTGCCGAGTTCGGTCTTGCCGTCGGAGTAGAGCAGGTGGGTGTTGACCGCCGCGAAGTCGGCGTTCGGCGTCGGGATCGGCGTCGCCACCCAGAAGATGCCGGCCGCGGCGACGGTGACGACAATCAGGCCCACGAGCGCGGTCAGCGCCCACTGGACGATCCGGCGCGCCCGGCCCTCGCGGGGGGCGTCCGGGTTGATGGAGCGGCGCGCTTCAGCCATGGAGGTCCTTTCCGGTGACCACGTCGGATCGAGTGTAGGCCGGGGGGGCTGACGCTTTTCGGCCATCCCCGCGCGGACGGCGGCGGGCGGTCGTCGCTGGGAGAGCCTCACCAACGTCGGAATATACCCAGGGGGGTATCTGTTACACTGGAGGCAAAGCCAGACGAACGACCGAAGGAACAATCATGGCCACCATCACGCTCGGCGCGGAGAACTTCGAGCAGACGATCACCGACAACGACATCGTGCTCGTGGACTTCTGGGCCTCCTGGTGCGGCCCGTGCCGGATGTTCGCGCCCGTGTTCGAGAAGTCGTCCGAGAAGCACACCGATATCGTTCACGGCAAGATCGACACGGAGGCCGAGCGGGACCTCGCCGGGGCGGCGGGCATCCAGGCGATCCCGACCCTCATGGCGTTCCGCGAGGGCATCCTCGTCTACCGCGAGGCCGGCGCGCTGCCCGCCCCGGCGCTGGAGCAACTTATCGAGCAGATCCGCGGCCTCGACATGGCTGAGGTGCACGCCCAGGTGAATGCCGCCCGGGAGGCCGCCGCGGCCGGCCAGCCCGACGCCTGAGCCTCCGGTGACCGCGCGCCCCGGGGCCGACCCGGAACTGCGGGAGATGTTCGCCCGCATCCCGAAGGTGGACGCCGTCCGGCCCGCCCGCCGCGGCGCACTGCGCGGGCTGGCCGGGTGGGGACGCCGTCACTGGAACGCGTTCGCGGTGGCCGCCGTGGGTCTCTTCATCCTCTACGGCGGCCCGACGGCGCTCGGCGGCGGGGCGTCCGCCCTGGCGGTGACCGGGGCCGCGGTGGCGCTGGGAGCGTTCGTGGCGGCGTCCTATGTGCCCGCGCCGGGGGCACGGGTCGATCTGTCCCCCTGCGCCCTGATGCCGTTGCTGTGGGCGGTGGCGTTCGTGCCGTGGGCGTTCGGGACGGCCGGCATGAACCCCGTCGTGGCCCTGGGCGTGCTGGCGGTGTTCGCCGTGCAACGGGCGACCGGGGTCGGCTGCCGGGTCTGACCGAACCCGACCCAAGGGGCCTCCTTGTCGCGGCGTCGGGCTGTCCACCGCTTGGGCGTCCCGGCGATCGCAGGCCCGCCGCTCCCGGCGACCGGCGGTTGGGCCGCGCCGACGGCGTCCCTTAGACTGGGGCCGCACCCGGGGCTATGGCGCAATTGGCAGCGCACCTGCTTTGCAAGCAGGGGGTTAGGGGTTCGAATCCCCTTAGCTCCACCAATGACACCCTCGGCCCACTAGGGCCGGGGGTGTTTTGCCGCCCGGTCGGGGTACGTATGGGGTACAGGCGCGCAGGGCCCATCCCGCCGGAGCTACGCAGCTGGGGAGTCATCTAGGACCGCTAAACGGGCGCTGCTAGCCTTGAAGGCACAACAGAACACCAACAGCAGCTAGACCAACGGCCTCCCTGAGAAGGTATACACAGAATCGGTCTTACGGCGCGTCGGACAGCCATCCACGCCGAGCAGCACAGCTCCTCCAGATGAGGGATTGTGCGCTCGGCGTTCGTGTACCCGGAGGGGTTCACAGATGGCTACCAAGGCCACGACCAAGGCGGGCTCCGCCTACACGGATCAGGAGCTGAACGAGCTGCTCGCCACTTACGGCAAGTTCGTGAGTTACCCGGTTGCCGCCGAACTGACAGGCGCGTCCGAGCGCACCCTGAAGCGCCTGACCGCCCGGGGCGACCTGCCCTGCTACACCGTGGGCAGGACACGCACCTACCGGCTCAAGACCACCGACGTGGTCGGCCTGATGCGGCAGGTGGCGTGATGTCGGTCCGCACCATCGCGCCGCAGGCGCGACGCCTGCCCCAGGACCCCATCGTGGCGCGCCTGGACGCCATCATCGACAAGCTGGCCGACCTTGACGCGCGGCTGGCAGGGCTCGACGCCCGGCTCGCCAACATCGAGGCCACGCTGGCAGGGGGTGCATCGTGAAGGGCACCCGAGAGACGGCCATCGCCGTCGCCCAGCTCAGCCTCAAGAACGCGCGCCAGCTGGCCCCCACCCACGAGATGAGCGGATGGCTGCGCCAGCAGCTGGCCCGCCTGCACTACGCCATGATCACGGGGCGCCTCACGTCCTGTGGCCACGCGGGGCTCGCCGTCGCCGGTGGCTTCGTGGAGCTGTGGGCGCCCGTGCGCGTCTACTGCCTCGCGTGCTACACCCCGGCGCTGATCCCCGGCTCCGACGAGGACAAGACCTGCGACCGCTGCGGCGCGCTGGACCCGGAGGGTGTGCACCAAGGGGCCTTCATCGGGGGCACGGAGCACCGGCCCATCACCGTGATGTACGGACTGTGTGGCGCCTGCAACGACAAGGAGGTGGGCACCGATGGCTGAACATGGTGAGAGGCCCCAAACCGAAGTCCAGGGCCCCCAATCGAACACCAGCAGCGCGACCAACGCTGAGGCCAAGGCTAGCCCCGAAGCCGAGACGAGTGCACGCCGCTACTCGGCTGGAGAGCGCCCGCTGCACGTGGCCCGCGCCCCCAAGAAGGACGCCACCATCTACCGGCGTGGCCGCACCACGTGGGCCGAGGTGCTGGAGGGCGTGCGCGCGCCCCTGCTGGCCGTGCCCGAGGTGGAGGTGGGGGACACCGAGGAGGACACGAAGGCCGCATGGGCGAACGCCAAGGAGTCCGGCGGGCTGGTGTTCTATGGCCGACTGGACGCCTCCCGCCGCAAGACGAACGCGTCGGTGGAGAGCCGGTCGCTGCTGGTGCTGGACGCGGACCACGTGGACGCGCTGGACCTGCCCGACAGGGTGGCCCGGCTGGGGTGCGCCGCTGCGGTGTATGCCACGCACAGCCACACCCCGGAGGCGCCCCGCTGGCGCGTGCTGGTGCTGCCCGACCGCGACCTGACGCGCGACGAGTACGCGCTGGCCCTGCGCGTCATCGAGTACAAGCTGGGGCTCCGGGGTCAGTTCGACAAGGCGCTGGAGACGTGGTCGCAGGCCATCTTCGCGCCCGCCACGGCAGACCCCGAGGAGTACGCGCGCCAGCTGGCCATCGTGGACGGTCCCCCGGTGCAGGTTGCCGACCTGCTGGAGCTGGGCGACCTGCTGGGGCTCGCGCAGGGGCTGCCCGAGGTTGGGGCCGGGGACCCCACCCCGTGCGCCCCGTACGACGGTCCGGCCTACGCCGAGATGACGCCCCGCAGGCGCGAGCAGATCGACGCCTACGTGCGGGGTGTGGAGGCCGACTGGGCCAGGAGGCTGGCCGAGGCCGAGGGCTGGGAGGCGCTGGTGAAGGACCACAAGGACCGGGGCTGGGAGGCCATGACCCGGGACGCTGCCATGGCCTTCGCCGGACACGGGGTGGCCGCGTGGGCGCCCGGAACCGTGGCCGAGGCCCGGAAGCGCTTCTTCGAGGTGCTGCCCGAGATCATGGCATCGGACGAGAAGTGTGCGCCCGCTGCCAAGTGGAAGAGCGCCGTGCGCAAGGCCGTGGAGGAGCCGCGCCTGCCCCCCGCAGGGCCGGAGGAGGACTTCACCGAGGAGCCGCTGCCGCCCGAGACCGAGGCGCCGTTGGCGAACCCTCTGGGGCTGGACCTGGGCAGGCTGCGCGAGGCAGAGGACGCCGTGTTCGGTGCGACGCCCCGGCTGGAGAAGGTGCGCCAGCTGGCCCGCGCTCGGCTGATCGGCCCATGGTCGGTCCTGGGGTCGGTGCTGGCCCGCGTGCTGGTGGAGACGCCCGTGCCGGTGGTCCTGCCGCCCACCATCGGTAGCACGGCCAGCCTCAACCTCGGCGTCGCGCAGGTGGCGCAGAGTGGCATCGGCAAGAGCGCTGGAGACAGCCTTGCCGTCGAGCTGCTGGACACCGTGGGCGACGGCGAGGAGGCGTCGGAGGCGCTGGAGGCCCGCACGCTGTTCGGGGACCGGGCCGAGAGTGCAGGTGTCGGCTCGGGTGAGGGGCTGGTGCAGTCGTTCCTCCGCTGGGAGAAGCAGGAGGGCACCGGCTCGGGCGAGTGGCGCCTGCGCGACCGTCCGCACACCTTCCTGCTCGCGGACGAGGTCGGCCAGCTCGACGCCGTAGGCCAGCGGTCGGGCTCGACGATGTTCCACGTCGTGCGCAAGGCGCTCACCGGCAACGAGCTCACCACCACGGCAGCAGCCAAGGACCGGAACCGGAAGGTGCCCGCGAAGTCGTACCGCTTCGCGATGGTGGTGGACGTGCAGCCCAACCTGTCGGACGTGCTGCTCAACGAGCACGAGGCGAGCGCTGGCACCCCGCAACGGTTCCTCTGGCTGCCGTCCGGCGACCCGTGGCCGGATGACAGCCTGTCAGAGCCGAAGGGCGGGCTGGGCTGGGGTGGCCCGGACTGGAGTGCCCTCGGCCGCGAGTACCGGGTGGGCGTGCCCGCCGAGGCCGTGAAGCTGGTGCGAGAGACGCAGAAGGCCAAGCTGCGGGGGCACGTTGGCGCCCTGGACGGGCACGCGCTGCTGACCCGGCTGAAGGTGGCCGCTGCGCTGGCGTTCCTGCATGACGAGCGGGACATCACCTCGCAGTGGTGGACGCTGTCGGGCGAGCTGATGGCGATCAGCGACATGGTGCGCGGCGCCTGCCTGCGCGCGCTGGCCGAGAAGGCCGACGCGGACGCCGCCCGCAGTGGCCGGAGGCAGGGGGTCGCGGCTGCGCTGGCCGAAGCCGCCAAGGCGGAGCAGACCGCCCACATCAATCGCCGGTACGCGCTGCTCGTCTGGAAGACCGTGGTGGCGCACGCAGGCGAGGAGGCCGTCAGCAACCGGAAGCACGAGGCTGACGCCGGGTGCACCGCGCGCTGTCTGTCCCACGCGGTGCGCCACCACGCGACGAAGGGCATCTCCGGGCCAGCGATGGCCGAGCTCGCCGAATCGTGGAGCTGGATCGAGGAGAGGGATGGGCGCTGGTTCCCAGGCCAGTCCGCACCGAAGGGGGCGGCGTGATGCGTCGCAGGGGTACCGGGGTACCGGTACCCCTCACCCCCGGTCTCTGTGCAGCGAAACGTGCTTACGTGAAACGAACTTCTATTTTGTTTTGCCTAGTGGGGTCGGGTTTGGCTTGCTGGCCATTTCCAGCCAAACACCAACAGAGACCGGCCGAAGGGGTACCGGTACCCCTGAAACGGTACCCCTGCGCAGACCCCAGCATCACCACCAAGAACAGGAGCCACCCCATGGCCCCCAGCACGCGCCGCGTGGGCGCCCCGAGCCCTGCGCCCACCCCGGGCGCCCCGTCCCCGCAGGCGTCGGCACAGCGCCGCCCAGCCGACGCCACGTGCCGCGCCCGCAACTACCGGGGCGCCCGGTGTGGGTTCCCCCCGGTGGCCGATGGGCTGTGCCTGCTGCACCGCACCATGCGTCAGGCCGCACGGGAGGAGCTCCTATGAGCCCCGCCCGCCCCCGCTGGGGGCACCCCGCGGCAGGCGCCGCACCTGTCAGAAAGCCCTCTCGGGGAAGAGGGAGATAGCGCCTCAAAGCCTCGGGCCTCCAGCCTCGCACGCCGGTGGGCTTCTAGAGACGAGAGGCCATTCGACACCTGTTCTGGGCATGATCAGCGTTACCATTCAATCAATCGAACACCAGTACGAAAGGGCTTCAGAAAATGGCAGAGGACGCCAACATTCACAGGGGCAAGAAACTCAAGCTGACGCCGGAGAGCGTGGCCTTGGCCCGCGCCGGTGCCGCCCCCACGTTCGGCCCCGAGCCGACCGCCGCCCTCCGCGAGCACGACCTCGGCGGCGCCCCGCTGGACTGGATGAACATGCCGCCGCTGACGGGCGAGGGGCTGCTCACCTGGGAGCACCTCGCGAACACCTTCATGGACGAGCCCACGCGCTTCCGCGAGGCCGACCGCCCGGCTGTCACCTCCTTCTGCGAGGTGGCCGAGATGCGCGCCTTGGCCGCCGAGGCGCTGCGCGAGGAGGGCGTGATGGTCGACGGCAGGGGCGACCACGACCGTGGCCGCGTGGTGCGGAACCCCGCGTGGGGGATGTGGCGCGATGCGGACACCAGCTTCCGCGCGTGGTCGAACGTGCTGGGGCTCAACCCGACCTCCCGGAAGCGTGCGGGCGGCCCGAAGGCCGCGACCACCACCACCCCGGCCGACAACCCGTTCACGCGCAGCGCACAGCAGGCGATGAACAAGCGAACAGGAGCCTGAGCCATGGATCCAATGGTGGCGTGAGCATGCTGCCCTACTGACGCCGCCCCAACGGCGCCCCCCGTGCCCAGTGGCCCGGGGGGCGCTGTGCGTTACAGGAGCTCGGCCTTGGCGCGCGCCGCCGCCCAGTTCACTTCCAGCAGCAGCCGCTCTGAGCGGAGGAACCCGGCCAGTTCCCAAGGGTCGGCCTCCCAGCTGATGCCTTCAGCCTCTGGGTGGTCAATCTCCAACAAGTGGGAGCCGTCCTCCTGCGGGATGAGTGAGACGAAGGCCCACCACTCCCCCTGATCACCGTCGTCGCCGGTGGTGACATCCACGCGCCCCCACCCTTCGGAGTCGATGGGGTAGGAGTAGACCGATGCGCCGGGGAAGGCATCGCGGAGCGCCTCCGCGTAGTCGAATGGTTCGTACATGCCTCCGACGGTAGGCCAGCCAACGTTCGGCGCCCCCGGTGCTGGCAGGCTGGCCAGTACCGGGGGCGCTGTGTGTTTCGTCGGCTAGGCGGAGCGACGGGCAGTCGCGAACTTCGATACGCTCCGAATCGTGCCAGCCCTGAAGCCGATGCCCCCCATCGCCCTGCCGACTACCACGTTCGCCTCATTCGGCACCCAGTGGATAGTCGGGAGCGCATTCACAAAGAAGCAGGCGATGGACTTCGGCAAGCTGTTGGACTCTGCCGTTGGGGAGTCCTTGTCGGTCATGCTGGGCAACATCCCCATCGACTTGCCCACCTCTGCGCAACTTCTCCCGACGCGGCCTGATGCGGTGGAGGTGGGGCCAGTACGCATCGTCGGTGGCGTTCGTCCACAGAACTTCGATGTGGGGTATCGGCCCGATGGTGTGAGGATCGCCTTCGATTCAAAGACTCTGAACGACGACGCCAGCGTCGGCAAGAACTGGCAGAACATGATCAACGACCTTGCGACGGAGGCGACGACTGTGCACAGCAGGTTCCCTGCTGCCGTCGTCGGTTTCTTGGTGTGCATCCCCGTGCCGTGCCTGATCCACAACGCCTCGCGCGCATCAGCGATGATCGGAACCCTCACCCGACTCGGAGGGCGCGTACTGGTGGACGAGCCCGCTCACCGCGCTGAGGCGCTGAGCTTGGTCCTGTGGGACCCCAGCACGGGGGAGATCGACCCCACTTTGCCGCCTGCTGACAGCCCGCTCCGCATCGAGCGCTTCCACGAGGACCTATATGCGGCCTACCACAGCCGCTATCAGGGCCTGCCGCCTCACGCGGCTTAGTAGCCACTGGCTGGAGCGGCAACCCGGGACTGTCGGTGGCGCCCGCCATACTGGGCGCCATGCACCAGATGAGCTTCGCTGCCAAGGCCCCAGTCTCTGCCGAGAAGGTTCGCGGGGGCTACTACACGCCCGAGCCAATCGCGCGCTTCCTGGCGGGGTGGGTAGCTGAGGCGGGACCGAAGGTACTGGAACCGTCATGCGGCGACGGCAACATCCTTCGCCAACTCGCCCCGCTCGCGGCGCAGGTTCTAGGCGTGGAACTGGTGGCGGAAGAGGCGGAGAAGAGCCGAACCTTCGCCCCGGTTGTGAACAGCAGTCTGTTCGAATGGCTCACTCCCGCGGATTACGACACGTGGGATGGTGTAGCAGGGAACCCGCCCTATATCCGCTTCGGAAACTGGGACGCGGAGCAGCGTGAGCCGGCCCTTGCGCTCATGTCTGCCGTCGGTATGAAGCCGAGCAAACTGACGAACGCGTGGCTGCCCTTCGTGGTTGCGTCGGCGCTCGCGGTGAGAGAGGGTGGTCGCGTTGGTCTGGTGCTGCCCGCCGAAATTCTTCAAGTCAACTACGCCTCTCAGCTTCGCGAGTATCTGCTTAGCGCGTTCTCTGAAATCACGCTGGTTACCTTCGAGCGGTTGCTCTTTCAAGGGGTTTTGCAGGAAGTCGTGCTGCTGCTCGCCGTGAAGGGTCCGGGACCCTCCCGTATCAGGACGGTGCACCTAGAGGACGCTGCCTCTCTGGACGGGGTGAGCTTGGACGTCCCGACAGCCCCGGCTCTGCTGCACGAGCACGAGAAGTGGACAAAGTACTTCCTCGGGTCGGATCAGATAGAGGTGCTGCGGCAGCTCAAGTGCTCGCCGGACCTCACCCAGTTGGGTCGGCTGGGCAGTGTCGATGTCGGCATCGTGACGGGGCGGAACAGCTTCTTCACGCTGACGGACAAGCAAGTCCGCGCCTTGGGGTTGGGCCAGCACGTCGTGCCGTTGGTCTCGCGTGGCCGACAACTCTCCAGCCTGATCTACGACGCCACTTCGCGAGAGCAGGACTTAGCGAGCGAGAACCGTACCTGGATTCTGGATGCCCCGGCCGATTTGTCGGGCGATCCGGCCTTGGCGGCCTACGTGACGGCCGGTGAGAACGATGGCGTGCATACGGGGTATAAATGCCGGATCCGCAATCCTTGGTGGAAGACGCCGTCCATGTGGGTTCCGGACGCGTTTCTTCTTCGCCAGATCCACCTCGCGCCCCGCATGACGGTGAATGCGGCGGGGGCAACCACAACGGACACGGTGCATCGCGTGAGGGTCCTGCAAGGGGTTGACGCGGCCGCCCTCGCCGTCGCATTCCACAACAGCGCGACGTTCGCCTTCACTGAGGTCATGGGTCGTAGTTACGGCGGCGGCATTCTCGAGCTTGAGCCGCGTGAGGCCGAGCTACTGCCGATGCCGCACCCCTCCCTAGTGACCCCCGCTCTGATCCAGGAGGTGGACGCCCTAGTCAGGCTCGGTGATATTGAGGCCGCGCTCCGGCTGGTGGATGCGCAGGTGCTTGTGGAGGGCCTCGGGTGGTCTCCGTCTCTTGTGGCCACGTGTCGGGATGCTTGGGTGTCTTTGCGGGACAGGCGCCTGCGCCGATCGTGACCAAGGGCTACTTCAGGAGGCGCCCCCGACTTCTGTGTGGCCTCGAGACAGAGCCGAAACGCGAGCTGCAAGGTCTGCGAGCCTGCTGGTGGCCGCGTGCTGGTAGCGCATGGCCACCCCCGGGCCAGCGTGGCCCAGGAGCGTCATGAGCTCCTTGGTGGTGGCGCCCGCTACGGCGTAGTTCGTGGCCGCGAAGTGGCGCAGCTTGTGGAAGCTGAGGTCATCGCGCCCGAGCAGGTGGCGCGCTCGGTAGTAGCCGTACCCCGGCGTCCGCACGGTGCCGTCCTTCCGGTAGGTGGGCGCGTGTCCGTACAGCTGGCCCGGGGTCAGGTACTCGGCGCCCGCGTGCGTGGGCGGGAACACCAGCCCGTCCGCGCCCCACTGCGCCCAGTGCTTCAGGTGGGCGCGTAGGTCGGCCACGATGTGCGGCGGGATGGGTACCGACCGGACGCCGCTGGTGCTCTTGGGGGTAGTGAGCACGTGCTGTCCCTCCACCTTGACGACGCCGCGCCGCACGTGCAGCACGGCAGGGCCGTCCTTCGGCAGGTCCAGGTCGCTACGGCGCAGGGCTGCCAGCTCCCCGAAGCGGAGCCCGCACCACGCCGCGATCAGCACGGCTGCCCGGTGCTTGGCGGGCATCAGGTCCGCCAGCTGACCCACCTGCTCAGCCGTGAAGATTTCCACCTCGGGCTTCCGGGGCTGGGCGCCCGCGCCGGTGACGCGCACCGGGTTCTCGGGCACCAGCCCCTCGTCCACGGCGGAGTTCATGACAGCCCGGAACAGGGCGTAGGCGTGGGCGCGCCGCGTGGGGGTGGCGGCGTCCAGCTGTCGGTACCACGCCGCGACCGCTGCCCTGTCTATGGCCACCAGCGGCACGCCCAGGAACGGCGCCAGCTGGCGCTTCCTGATGTTGCGGTAGCTGGCAGCGGTGGACTCCTTCAGGGCGCGCCCGCGCACCTGCCGCTCGGCGATCCACTGCTCGCTGTAGGTGCCGAACGTCAACGTGGCCGCCGCGTGCTCGGCCTCGGCAACGGCGCGGCGATCCGCCGGGGGCGTCCACTCGTCGCGGTCGATCAGGCGCTGCTCGTCAGCGAGCCAGCTGTCGGCCAGCGCGAACGTGCTGAAGGTGTGCCCCGGGGTGTGCCACTTGCCGCCCCGGGTGTATCGGGCCTTGAAGTGGTTCCGGTGCTCGATGATCGTGCCCAGCGTGGACCGACGCCGGGGCTTGGTGGTGCTGGCCATGGGTGCCCTCCTCGTTTGCAGTGTGGCGCGCTACTGGCCAGTACCCCGGGGTACTGGCCAGCTCGTTAGTAGTGGGGCCCTCAGGCCTCGGCCTTGACGTGCGTCGGCTTGAAGTGGCCGTTGCGCAGGTAGTAGGCGCGGCAGCGCTCAATCGCGGCCGATGCGGTGTGCTTGCGGGGGCACTCGGGCACCTCGGCGTCGGCGGGAGCCGGGGTGGCCTTGGCCTTGGCGGCCGGGGCGGGCTTCTTCGGCTTGGCGGAGCTACGCGTCGGCTTGGGCTCGGGAGCCGGGGCGGCCTCGGTGCTGGGCTCGGCGTCGGTGGTGGGCTCGGCCCAGCGGGCGATGATGACGGGCTCGGTGGGGTAACCCTTGCGGACCTCGCCCATGCGGTTCTGTGCCAGCTGCTCGGTCCCGGCGTAGGCGTACACCCCGGGGCCCTTCTTGGCGTTGACCACTACGACGGCCGAACGGTAGACGCGGGGGCTGGTGCGCGTGCCGACCACCTCGCCGTCGAGCGTCACGACGTAGTGGGTGCCCTTGGCGCTGGTGCCGGTGGCGGTGATGGTGGCGGTGTGCTGCGACATGGTGTGGCTCCTTGGGCTGGGGTACCCCGGGGTACGTATGGGGTACGTTGTGGGCCCTACTGTGCCCGTTGTGCCCGACGGGTCACAAGACAGAATCGTTCACACGTTCGACCTGTTTCCCCTAGTGGGAGCCATATCACGTCGCCAGCCCGACATTGACGATGGCAACCGGCCGCCCGCTGCTGTAGGGTTCGAGTCCCCTTAGCTCCACCAGCACAACTGGGCTCCGACTAGGGCGAACACACGGGCTCTCCCGCGCCGACCAGATTCGTGCACCATTCGCGCACTGGGCGGGCTCCGACTGCGGCGTCTTTCAGCCTTTCGGTGGTGCGCCTGAGCTGAGCCAAGTGGGTCGGGAGCCAGTTGGGCACAGACCAGGCGTGCCTGCCCGGTGCGATGCCGCTCGTTTGCCGAGAGCCACCTTCGGATCACAGATGTACAGTCGGCTGGCCCTCGACAGGGTGGAGGCCGACCTGCGCGCCGTCATCGACGTGTGCCGCGAGGCCGGCGTCCCAGTCAAGGTCATCTTCGAAACCGACGACCTCCGGCATCGACCGGATGGGAATCGGCTACCGCTCCACCCCCATCGTCCTCGGCATCCAGGCCGAAGACGCCACCACAAACGCGCCAACCGGGTACTGACGCACCCCCGGCCGACGTAGGCAGCGCCGGCCCGACGAGGCTCGGACCAACGCAGCCTCGCGGCATCGACTGCGTTGACGTGTTCGGCGCGACTTGGAGGGCGGTGATCCGGGGATCGAGCAGGGTGTGCAAAGGATCCGATCTCATGGCCGTGCAGCTCCTGGTTGTCGTGTCCGCGTCGGCTCCGATGATCTGGTGTGGCAGCTGGGCCCGAGCGTTACGCTGACCGGACGGGATAGTGGTTCGGTCCGACAGTGTCAAGGGCCATTGGTTTGTGCCCAGGGGCGGTCATGAAACCTGCCCGGTGACGGTCACGAGAATTGCCCGGTGGCGGCCATGGGATCTGCCCAGGGGGCTGCGGTCGCCACCGCGGTCGAGGCCGTGGTTAGTGCA
>JAAYTZ010000075.1 GCA_012517965.1 Propionibacterium sp.
CTCGGCGACGGCCGCGGCGAGCGCCTCGCCCTCCGCGCGGGCCTGGTCGGCGTCCAGGCCCGCGGCGCGGGCGGCCGCGGCGAGGGCGTCCAGGGCGGAGGCGAGGGACTGCGTGCTCATCAGGTCTCCAGGTCGAGGGGGTTGGTGCTGGCCGGCCGGGGCTGGTCGGGCACCAGCGGGGTGGTGCGGTGCCCGCCGAACTTCTCGTCGAGGAACTTGCCCTGGGCGATCAGCGCGCCGGCGTCCGCGCGGTTGGCGGCGTCGTACATGGCGTTGAGGGTGGTGGCCAGCAGGTCGAGCTGGTCGATCAGCAGCAGCAGCGAGCTCTTGCCGTTGGCGACCGGGCGGGTGTCGGCCCAGTCGCGGGGCAGCGCGAGGTAGGCCGCCAGCGACTCGGGCAGGTAGTCGGTGGCGGTCGCGACCACCGTGTAGGCGTCCCGCGACTGCAGGCCGATCGTCGACACCCGCGGCAGCAGCGCCCGCACGATGCCGGTCACCCGGCGCACCCGCGCCAGCACCGGGGCCGGCGCCCGCCCCTCGGCGGCCATCCGCTCCGCCGCGACCAGCGCGCGCTCGATGTCCTCCGGGGTGGGCGGCGCCGGCGCGACGGCGTCCGCGACCTCGGCCTGCACGGGCTCCCGCCCGGTCAGCCAGTCCCACAGCCCCATGTGCCGTCGTCCTTCGTCGGTGCGGACGCCGTCGGCGTCAGTTGGACTTCAGTTCGGGAACGTCGAGGGACGCCACCTGCTTGGCGTTGGCGTCCGCTTGCGACACCCGGTGGAGGTAGGTGCGGCTCTTCTCGACCTCGGCCTCCAGCACCCCGATCGTCTGGCTCATCGTGTGGAGCGCCTGCTGCTTGAACTGGTCGATGGTGTCCATGGTCTCGTAGACGTTCGCGAAGGCCTTCTGCAGCGACTCCAGCGCGATCGTCGAGGAGGCGGCCTGCTCCTGGATCTTCGCGCTGTTGTCCTTCAGCATCTCCGAGGTGCGCTCGATCAGGCCCGAGGTGGTCTCGTTGAGCGCCGTGATCTGGTCGAGCACCAGCTTCTGGTTGCCGAGCGCCTGGGCCACGATCACGGCCGTGCGCAACGCCGACACCGTGGTGGTGGACGCCCGGTCGACGCCCTTGATCAGCTCGAGATTGTTCTTGATGATCACGTCGAGGGCCAGGTAGCCCTGGATCGACACCGCGAGCTGGGTCAGCAGGTCCTGGTGCTTCTGGCGGACGTAGAACAGGACGTCCTGGTTCAGCGCCTGAGCCTTCACCGGGTCGTTCGCCTGGATCTCGGCGATGTGGGCGGCCAGCCGGGTGTCGAGCTGCTCGGCGATGTAGATGTACTGATTCAGCCGGCTCATCGTCGTCCAGAGCTGCTGCTTCTCCAGGTTGAGCGAGACGTTGTCCTTGGTCAGCTCGTCCTGGCCCTGGCGCAGCGCGTGCAGGATGGCGTTCAGGTGCTGCTGGCTGTTCTGGTACTTGCGGAAGTAGTCCTCGATCGACTTGCCGAAGGGGAAGATGCCGAGGATCTTCTGGGACGCCTTCTGCGCCTGGCTCGGGTCGAGGTCTTCGATGGTGCGGCGCAGTTCGAGCAGGGTCTTGCCGACCTTGGAACTGTCGGAGAGCCCGCCGCGGTCGATCTCGCGCACCGGCGTCTCGAGCATGCGGTTGCTCTGCTCGGCGGCCTTCTGGATGTCGGCGTCGCCCATCGACCGCACGGCGGCGGCCTGCGCCTCGAACTCGGGCGACTTGGCCTGCTCGGCGGTCACCGCCTTCAGGAACTGGTCCACCTTGGCGTCGAGCACCGGACGCTGCTGGGCGGTGACGGGCGGCGCCATCTTGGGGGCCGCCGTGGTGGGCACGGCCTGCGGAGCGGGCGGCGCCTCGAGGGTGAGGGTGGCACCCATGCCGGGGGGCGGGGTGAGGGGGGCCGGCTCGGCGGCGACGGGATCGGGAGTCGTCATGATGGCCTTTCGGGTCGGCGTCGGGGCTCGGACGGCGCGGTCGCCGGACGTGCCGGTCGACCCTTGTCAATCTAGCGAGCGGCACCGACAGGAACCAGCCACGGCGTCCCCCACCGATCGTGACCCACGCATGCCTGCGTACTCCTTTGGTTCTCTCGGTGCTCCCCGGCCGATCGTGACCCACCCGTTCGCGGCCCGGGCCGCCGGCGTGTCACCATGGCGGACGAACCGGACCCCCGCGACCCGAGGAGCCCCCATGACCGACTTCGCCGGCTGCAGCGACTGCGGCGGTGCCCCCGCCGACGGCGTCGCCGAGTTCGACGCCCGCCTGGTGCCGCCGCTGGTGCGTCCGGGCGCCATCTTCGGGGCGGTCGGGTCGCTGCCGATCGGCGTGCCGCTGATCCTGGTCGCCCCCCACGACCCCGCGGGTCTGCTCGCCCAGCTGCAGAACCGCTACCCGGGGCTGTCGGTGTCGTACGTCTCCGACGTCCCCGGCGAGTGCAAGGTGCAGTTGCTGCGCGGCTGATCACGCACCCCGCCCACCGATCCGCTCCGGTTGCCGCGATCCGCTCCGGTTGCAGCGGCAGCCGATCGCGGGAAGCGGAGCCGATCGCAACCCCGCCCACCGATCCGCTCCGGTTGCCGCGATCCGCTCCGGTTGCAGCGGCAGCCGATCGCGGGAAGCGGAGCCAATCGCAACCCCCGCCCACCGATCCGCTCCGGTTGCCGCGATCCGCTCCGGTTGCAGCGGCAGCCCATTGCGGGAAGCGGAGCCGATCGCACCCCGCCCACCGATCCGCTCCGGTTGCCGCGATCCGCTCCGGTTACAGCGGCAGCCCATTGCGGGAAGCGGAGCCGATCGCACCCCCGCCCACCGATCCGCTCCGGTTGCCGCGATCCGCTCCGGTTACAGCGGCAGCC
>JAAYTZ010000076.1 GCA_012517965.1 Propionibacterium sp.
CGCCCAGCCGGCCGTCGCGCCCCGACCGGCGCCGCGTCGCCGCCACCACCGCCGCCCCCAGCACGACCCGCCCGGACGCCCCCACCGCGCGCACCGCCTCCCGCAGGGTCGCCCCGCTCGTCGCGATGTCGTCCACCACCACCACCGGCGGCCCCGCCCGCGCCACCGCGCGGAGGCTGCCCGCCAGGTTCCGCTCCCGCGCCGCGGCGTCCAGCCCCGACTGGTCGCGCACCGCACGGGCCTGCACCAACAGGCGCTCCGCGGACGCCGCCACCCCGGCCCGCCGCAGCCGCTGCGCGGCGACCCGGGCCAGCCGCCACGTCACGTCGTCGCCACGCTCCCGCACCGTCGCCGGTGACGACGGCACCGGGGCCAGGGCCACCGGCCCGGACCCGGCCAGCACCCCGGCCACCGCCCACGCCAGCGCTTCCCCCAGCGGGCCGGCGAGCAACCGGACGCGCCGCTCCTTGTAGGCCACCAGGCACCCCCGCACGGTGCCCGCGTACTCGGCCGCCGCCACCCCGGGCCGGCCCCCCACGGGCCACCGCACCTCGTCTCGGACCCGCAGCCCCGCCGCGCAGGCCGGGCACAGGCCCCACCCGGCCGCCCCGCAGCCCGGGCAGGCGGCCCCCAGCAGCAGGTCGCCGGCCGCGCTCCACCACGACGCACACGCCCCCACTATGGGCGCGCGCCGTCACCCACCTCCGGCGGCACGAGCGGCCAGGGCTCCGAGTCGAGGGGCCCGCCCGGCTCCACCGGCAGCAGCACCCGGAACTGTGCGCCCTCGCCCGGGCGTCCCCACACGTCCAGCGAACCGCCGTGCAGGAGCGCGTTCTCCAGCGCGATCGGCAGCCCGAGCCCGGCTCCGCCCACCGTGCGCAGCCGGGACGGGTCCGCCCGCCAGAACCGGGTGAACGCCTGCTCCTGCTCCTCCTCCGACAGGCCGACCCCGTGATCGCGGACGGCGACGGCCACCACGCCGCCGCTGTGGCGCAGGCGCACCTCCACGGGACGTCCCTCACCGTGCTCGATGGCATTCGTGAGCAGGTTCACCAGGATGCGCCGCACCCGCATGGCGTCCACCCGGGCCAGGCACGACTTCGGCGCGTCGACCACCAACGCGCTGCCGTAGGCGTTCGCCAACTGCTGCTGCGACGCGACCTCGTCGCGCACCAGCTGGGCCAGATCGGTCTCCTCCGCGGCCAGAACGGCGGCGCCGGCGTCCATGCGCGACAGGTCGAGCAGGTCGTTGAGCAGCGACTCGAACCGGTCGACCTCACGGGAGAGCAGCTCGGCCGAGCGGGCCGACACTGGGGAGAACTCCGCCCGCGCCTCGTAGATCACGTCCGCCGCCATCCGCACCGTCGTCAGCGGCGTCCGCAGTTCGTGCGCCACGTCGGAGACGAACTGCTGTTGGATCAGCGACACCTCCTCCAACTCCCGCAGCCGGCCGCTCAGCTCCTCGGCCATGTGGTTCAGCGCCCGCGCCAGCGCGGCGGTGTCCTCCGAGCCGGTGACCGCCATCCGACTGGCCAGGTCGCCGGACGCCAGGGCCTGCGCCGTGCTCCGCGCGGCTGCGAGGGGCCGGATCACCTGGACGGAGATGACGTACATCGCCACCGCGCTCAGCGGCAGGAAGATCAGGATCCGCTGCGCGACCGCCCGCGTGAGGATCGACCGAGCCTCGTCCGTCGGGGCGGCCCCCAGGGCCGTCAGCCCCTCCACCGTCTGCTGCACCAACCAGGCTCCGGTCAGCGACAGCAGCACCGCCTGGACCACCAGCGCCGACACCACGAACCGGAACGCCAGCGACCGGCGCCAGGCCCGCACCGGCGCCTTCAGGACGCCGCGCAGGCCGTTCACGGCGCCGACGGCGTCCCCGCCCGATACCCGACCCCGCGCACCGTCACGACGATCTCCGGCCGCTCCGGGTCCTTCTCGATCTTCGACCGCAGCCGCTGCACGTGAACGTTCACCAGGCGCGTGTCGCCCGGGTGCCGGTAGCCCCACACCTCCTGCAGGAGCAGCTCCCGCGTGAACGCCTGGCGCGGCTTGCGGGCCAGGGCCAGGAGCAGTTCGAACTCCAGCGGCGTCAGCGACACCGGCTGGTCGCCCCGGTGGACGGTGTGGGCGGCCACGTCGATGGTGATGTCGCCGATCCGGATCACCTCCGGGCCGTCCTCGGCGCTGGCGGTGCGGCGCAGGCGGGTCTTGACGCGCGCCAGCAGCTCCTGGGTCTTGAAGGGCTTGGCCACGTAGTCGTCGGCGCCCGCCTCCAACCCCTCGACCACGTCGTGGGTGTCCGACTTAGCGGTCAGCATCACGATGGGGACGTCCGACAGGGACCGCAGGTCGCGGCACACGTCGACGCCATCGCGGCCGGGCAGCATCAGGTCCAGCAGCACCAGGTCGGGCTTGAACCGGCGGAACTCCGCGACCGCCTCGTCGCCGCGGCCCACCCAGCCCGTCTCGAAACCGGACGCCTGCAGCACGATCTGCAGCATTTCGGCCAGGGCCGCATCGTCGTCGACGACCAGGACCCGGCTGCCCGTCAAGGCCTTCGTGGAGTCAGGCATGTCACCCTCTAGTTGAACTCCGGCGTGGGGGTCCACGCCGACAACCACCCTAGTTCGCCGCCCTGGCGGCGCAGCACCCGGCGCCACAGCGTGGCTGGGTCGGGATCGAAGACGTCCTCGATGCGCGTCGACACGACGTGCCACAGCCCCTGCCGCAACTCCCCCTGCAGCTGGCCCGGCCCCCAGCCGGCGTAGCCGGCGAAGATGCGCAGGTCGCGGTAGGCACCCCTGGCGATCTCGACGGGGGTGTCCAGGTGCAGCAGGCCGATGCGGCCGAACAGCCGGCGCCAGCCCGGCGGCTCCTCGGCATCGTCCACCGGCGTCGCCAGGCAGATCGCCCCCTCCGGGGAGACGGGCCCGCCGTCGAACAGCCGCGGCGGGAAGCTGGTCAGTTCCGCCCAGCCGGGCAACGCCGACTCCAGGCTGAAGTCGGAGAGCTTGTTCAGCACGACCCCGAGCACGCCGCCGGCGTCGGCGTCCAGCAACAGGCAGACCGTCTGGTCGAAGACGCCGTCACTGACGGCCACCCCGGCCACCAGCATCAGGCCGGGCTCGATCCGGTCGTCCACGCGCCCCCCTTTCGTCGTCATCCTGCCACGGGACGCAACACGGCCGCCCCGGGTTCTGTCCGAGGCGGCCGCGTGCCAGTGGGGTGGAGGTGGCGGGAATCGAACCCGCGTCCTCAAGAGGTGAGCCAGGTCTTCTCCGGGCGCAGCCCGACGTCGCGTTCTACTCGGCTCCCACCCTCCCGTCGGGCCTGTGGTGGACGAGCCCAGCCCCAGTGAAGTCCCGCACGGCCGCTGGGACGCCAGCAGTGCGGCAAGCCTTCGAAACGAGGCCAGGGACCGGGCAGAAGGCTAAGCCCGGGCTGACCCTTCGATCACTGATCAGGCAGCGAGAGCGAAGTCAGTGCGCTGAGTGTTGGCACTTATTGGTTTC
The DNA here is from genome assembly GCA_012517965.1 of Propionibacterium sp. Taxonomy (GTDB): domain Bacteria; phylum Actinomycetota; class Actinomycetes; order Propionibacteriales; family Propionibacteriaceae; genus Propioniciclava. The sequence goes on from JAAYTZ010000076.1 coordinate 3,516, forward strand.
CGGCGATCGTTTACGAGATGTCGTCGGCTCCTCGGCCCGCTTCTCCTGGGACGACCGTCCCAAGTCGAAACCAGTCCCCCCCTGTTGAGTTGTCACACCCGTCGGCCTGAACCGCGGGCGGTCTCCCCGGCACCGCCGGGAGTCTCCAGCATACCCAACGCCGCCGACGGCCGGTATGTTCCCACCGGCCGGCGCCTGCGCTCAGGCCACGCCGACGAGGTCGCAGACGAAGATCAGGGTCTCTTTGGGCTTGATGACGCCACCGGCCCCGCGGGCCCCGTAGCCGAGCTGCGGCGGGATCGTGATGCGGCGGCGTCCCCCGACCTTCATGCCGACGATGCCGTCGTCCCAGCCGCGGATGACCTGACCGGCCCCCAGGTGGAAGACCAACGGCTCGCCGCGGTCGAAGCTGTTGTCGAACTCGGCCCCGTCGCTGTGGGCGACACCCACGTAGTGCACGGCGACCCGCTTGCCGCGGACGGCCTCCGGCCCGGTGCCGACCTCGAGGTCCTCGGTGAGCAGGGTGGTGGGTGCGGGACCCTCGACGGTGATGACTGGCTTGTCCATGGGGACGGATCCTAGCCGCCCGGGCAAACCGGACCTCACCACCCGTCGGCGCCGCCGCCCCCGAAGCCGCCGCCGGCGAAGTCGCCGCCGCCCCCACCGAAGCCCGTGCCGCCGCCGACGTCGGTGGTGGAGAAGGACGGTCCGCTCGGGTCCGGCAGCGGCATCGCGGCGGTCGCCAGGGAGTCGTCCCAGGTGTGCAGGTTCCACAGCAGCCAGTGGGCGTCCCAGGCGCCGCCGCCGTACCAGTAGGTGTCGGGCTGCTGCAGCAGGCCGAGCTGCACGGCCCGATCGCAGACCTCCGTCCAGCGCTCCGCCAGGCCGAAGAGGATGGCCCACGGCAGGTAGCGGGTGAAGATGTCCTCGCCCTCGTTGAACCGCAACTGCTCGGCCTCGGCCGTCGCGATGTAGGTCCGGAACCCCTCGATCTGGTCGGTCCAGGCGCGGCCGACGGCGCTGCGCTGGCCGCGCTTCAGGAACCGGGCGGCCACCAGGCGCGTGATCACCCAGGCGATGACGATCGGCACGACCAGCCACAACGCCAGCCCCGTCCACTGGTCGCCGAGGCCGCCCAGGAAGCTGACGGCCAGCCAGACCATCAGGACGCCCATCAGCAGACCCGAGCGGCGGCCGACCGCGACCCGGCGGAACCAGCCGGCCTCGGCGGCGGCACGCTGGGCGTCCTCGAACAACGCGGTGCGGATGCCCGCCATGCTGCCGGCCTCGTTGAGCAGCACGGGCTCGTTCGTGCCGCCGAACAGGCCGTCGTAGAGCAGGGCGCTCGGCCCGTCGGGGACCGCCGCCCGATCCTTGGGGATCGCGAGCGGCTGGCGCGTCTCGTCCTGCGTGCCGCTGTTGAGCTGAACGGCACCGGCGGTTGCGAGGCCCACCAGGGTCGCCGTCAGGTGCTCGATCTTCGACTCGCCCTCCAGCAGGTAGCCCGCGTGCATCAACGGCAGGCGGGGCGGGGCGAACGACACCGGCACCTCGCGGAGCCGGTTGGGCTCGATCGTCGCCGGCGCGCCGGCCCGCGGGAACGTCCCGGGCGGCATCCCCGCGAACCGGTCGTCGCGGGTGCGCGGGCGGTAGTAGAAGAAGCCGAGGAGCGGCACGAGCAGCGCGCCGGCCAGCCCGCCGACCTGGCCGATGCGGGTGAGCCGCTCCCTCTCCGCGATCGCCGACTCGACCAGGATCGGCCCGGCGTTCGGGATCGCGCCCTTGGTCAGCTTCGTCGCCACGGTGAGGACGTTGCCCTCGGCGAGGGGCGCCTGCGTGAAGGTGGCCACCCCCTCCACGATCGACTTCGACGAGCAGGGGCTCCGCTGCCCCACCGGCGCCGCCCAGCAGTCGACCTCGCGGGCGCCGCCCGGGACGCTCACCGTGACCCGGGCCGAGCGGACGGTCCCCATGTCCGACAGCACGTCGAGGTTGATCGCGTCGTAGTCGGCGAGGGCCTGCGTGAGGCCCCGCTGGCGGTAGGTGATGACGTACGTGGCGGTCGGGGCGGTGATCGTCCGGTCCGCGTCGCCGATCCGGATCCGCGTGACCGCGTTGCGCGGGTTGGCCGACGAGGTGGTCTCGGTCACCTGGACCGCGGTGGAGACGCCCGGGTCGGGCGAGGTCACCCGCACGTCGTCGATCGGGTGGAGGGCGTCCCGGGTCTCGTCGTCGAAGTACTGCTCGCGCGTGATGAGGTACCGGTCGATGCCGTGGCGGCCGGCGCCGACACCCCACCGGGCGACGACGGTCTCGGTGACGCGGGCCGAGCCGTCGGTGTCGAACACGTAGTCGATGTCGAACCGGTCGAAGGTGACGGTGTAGGCCGCGTGGGCGGCGGGCGCCGATCCGAGCAGGACGCCGACGCTCGCCAGCAGGGCCGCCAGCAGGGCAGCCGCCCGCCGGAGCGGCCCGGTCATCGCCCGGCCCGCCGCTTGCTGCGGACGGCGAGGGCCCGCTGGGCCTCCCGGTCGGCGTCCCGCTTGGCGATGGTCTGCCGCTTGTCCCAGTCCCGCTTGCCCGTCGCGATGGCGATCTCGACCTTCGCGTAGCCGTCCGAGAAGTAGATCGACAGGGGCACGATCGTCCGGCCGGACGCCTCCGTGGCCCGGTGCAGCTTCTCGATCTCCCGGCGGTGCAGCAACAGCTTGCGGTTGCGCTTGGGGGCGTGGTTCGTCCACGTGCCGAAGCGGTACTCGGGGATGTTCACGTTGCGCAGCCACACCTCGCCGTCGTCCACGGTGGCGAAGCCCTCCGTCAGCGAGCAGCGCCCGCCGCGCAGCGACTTCACCTCGGTGCCGGTCAACACGAGGCCGGCCTCGAACCGCTCCCCGATCTCGTAGTCGTGCCGCGCCTTCTTGTTCTGGGCGACGAGAACACGTCCGGTGGGTCGTGGCATGGTCGGCGTCCCTTCGACGGGCGGGCAGTGCCGCCAATCTATCAAGACCGCCAAGGACGCCCCCCGCGGGGCGGGGCCCCCCGGCTACGGGATGTAGCGCAGCGGGTCGACCGGCGTCCCGTCGTGGCGGACCTCGAAGTGCAGGTGGCACGTCGTCGACAGCCCCGTGCTGCCGACATAGCCGATGACCTGGCCGCGGGCGACGCCCTGCCCCTCGCGCACGATGATGCGGCTCTGGTGGGCATAGCCCGTCGTCACGTAGACGCCGTTGATCGTGCCGTGCCCGATGAGGGTGAAGTTGCCGTAGCCCCCGTCGGGCCCGGTCTGGAGCACGGTGCCCGAGCGGGCGGCGTAGATCGGGGTGCCACAGGCCGCCCCGAAGTCCGTGCCCTCGTGCATCAGCCAGACGTGCAGGATCGGATGGAACCGCATCCCGAACGGCGACCCGGGCTCCCGGTCGATCGGGCGGACGAAGCCGGCCGCCGAGACCGTCTCGTGCGGAGGAACGGAGCGCGATTCCTCCGCCGCGGCCGCCGCAGCCGCCGCAGCGGCCCGCTCGTCGGCGGCGGCACGCTCGGCGGCGGCGCGGCGTGCGGCGGCCGCCTTCTCGAGCTCCCGCTGCCGGGCCACCTCCGCCTTGACGCGCGCCTCGCGTTCCTTCGCCTCGGCCACGGCCCGGTCCAGCTCCTGCCGGGACGCCGCCAGCTCGCCCTGGGCCGCCTCGAGGGTCCGCTGGGCCGCGGCCTGAGCGGACCGGGCGGACCCCAGCGCCTGCTCGTCGGACGCCAGCCGGGCCTGGGCCGCCTGGAGTGCCCGCTGCTGCCGGGCCACCAGCTCCTCGACGCGCGCCTCCTCGTCGGCCGCGCGCCGGGTCAGGCCGGCGACGACCTCCACCTGGGCGGCCGCCGCGGCCTTGTCGGCAGCGATGGCCGCCTCGACGCGCGCCTGCTCGTCGCGGGCCGAGCGCAACTGGAGCAGCAGGGCGTCCAGCTTCACCTTGTCGGCGGCCTGGGTGTCGAAGACCGTCTCCTGCCACTGCAGTCGCTGCGCCAGTTCCTGCGGGGAGGTCGCGCCCACGACGACCGAGAGCCCCTCCAGGGGCGTCTGCTGCTGCCAGGCCTCCCGGGCGGCGGTCCCCATGAGCCGACGGTGGGCGTCGACGCGCTCCTGGCCGGACAGCACCTCCTGCCGGGCCCGGCTCAGCTTGTCCTGCGCGTCGGCCAGGTCGGCCCCCAGCTTGGCGTCGAAGTCGCGGGCGGCCTGGAGTTCCTGCCGCGTCGCGAACAGCTTCTGCTGGGCCGTGGCGAGGTCCCGTTCGGCGTCGGCCAGGACGGCGTCCGCGCTGCGCACCTGCTGCGTCGAGCCGGCGACCTGTTCCTCGGCCGCCCCCACCTGTCGGGCCGACTGGGCCGCCCGCCCCTGGGCGGCGGCGGCGCGC